>JAYWEO010000153.1:0-16273 GCA_043779225.1 Prosthecobacter sp. | reverse complement strand
GGCCAACCAAGTCGCGCATCTCCTGCGCGCATCGGGCGTCGGCGCAGGCGACATCGTCGGCGTGATCGTCGAGCGATCTTTTTCGATGATGATCGGCCTGCTCGGCATCCTGAAAGCAGGCGGCGCCTACCTCCCCATTGCGCCGGACAATCCGCCGGAACGCATCCGCTACGTGCTGCAGGACGCCGGCGTCCGTGTTCTCCTCGTGCAGCAGAAGACTGCGCCGCCCGATTCGTTCGGCGGAAAAATCATCAACCTCGATGCACACGAGACCTACGAAGGTTCCGAGGAAAATCCGCCCAAGATCAACCAACCGGATGATCTCGCGTATGTCATTTACACCTCCGGCTCCACGGGACGGCCGAAAGGTGTGATGGTCGAGCACCGCTCGGTGGTCAACCGCCTCCACTGGATGCAGTCCGCATATCCCATCGGCCCGGACGACGTGCTGCTGCAAAAGACGCCCTACTATTTCGACGTGTCCGTGTGGGAACTTTTTTGGTGGGCGATGACTGGCGCGAAGCTCTGCCTCCTCCGACCCGGTGGTGAAAAAATTCCGATGGTGCTGCTCGACACGATCCGTCGGCAGCACGTGAGCGTCCTGCATTTCGTGCCCTCGATGCTGAATGTCTTCCTCGAATATCTCGATGGACGCGACGCCACGGCATTCGCCGGACTTGCGTCTCTACGGCGCGTCTTCGCAAGCGGCGAGGCGCTCATGCCCGCGCACGTGCGGAAGTTCAACGCGCTGCTCAGCACCACAACCGCGCCGAAGCTCACGAATCTCTACGGCCCGACCGAGGCCACGGTGGATGTCACCTGGTTTGACTGCCCGACGGATGGCGACTTCGCGCGGATTCCGATCGGCAGGCCGATTCACAATACGCGGCTCCACATCATCAAGGACGGCCAAGCCGCGCTGCTCGGCGAGCCCGGCGAACTCTGCATCGCAGGAACGGGACTCGCGCGCGGATACCTGAATAACCCATCGCTGACCGCGGAAAAATTCACCGGCCATCCGCTGAATCCCGCCGAGCGCATCTACCGCACCGGCGACATCGCGCGGTGGATGCCGGATGGGAATGTGGAGTATCTGGGCCGCGAGGATCATCAGGTGAAAATCCGCGGCCTGCGGATCGAGCTCGGCGAGATCGAGAATACGATCCGTGAGTTTCCCGGCATCGCAGACTGTGTGGTCACGGTGAAGCGCTACTCGGAAAATGTCATCCTCATCGTCGCGTATCTCGTCGAGCGGATGCCGATCGTTCACGAGCTTTTGAAAGGCCATTTGCGGACACGCCTGCCGGACTACATGGTGCCGAGCCATTACGAGCGCATCGCAGAGATCCCGCTCACCCCGACTGGCAAGGCGGACCGCAAGGCATTGCCGGAACCCGAAGTCATCCGGAAATGAACGGCTGCAATTTTTTCAACGGAGGACTGCGGTGATGGACGACGATCTGGATATCGCCATCGTCGGTCTCGCCTGCCGCTTCCCCGGAGCGCGGAACCCGGAGGAATTTTGGCGCAATCTCGCCGCTGGCGTTGAATCGATCACGCGCCTTTCCGACGACGAGATCCTTTCCTCCGGCGCACCCAAATCGCACCTCACTGCACCGAACTACGTGAAGGCCGCGCCGGCGCTCGATGAACCCGGCGCATTTGATGCGGCATTCTTCGGGTTCACCTCTGGCGAAGCACGCACGATGGATCCGCAGCACCGCATCCTGCTGGAACTCGCGCATGAGGCCTTTGAGGACGCGGGCTGCGTGCCTGCGAAGGCGCCCGGTCGTGTCGGCGTCTTCGCGGGTGCGGCGATGAACACCTACTTCATGCACGCCGGACTGAGCCGGAATTTTGCCGAGGACTACATCCCGACGCTCATTTTCAACGACAAGGATTTCCTCAGCACGCGCATCTCCTACAAACTCGATCTCAAGGGTCCGAGCATCACCGTGCAGACTGCGTGCTCCACTTCGCTCGTCGCCGTGCATCTCGCGCGGCAGAGCCTGCTCAGTGAGGAATGTGACATCGCGCTTGCCGGTGCCATCTCCGTGCGAGTGCCGCATCGTGCCGGATATTTTTCCGACCCCGGCGGCATCTCCTCGCCCGACGGGCATGTGCGGGCTTTTGACGCCGAGGCAAACGGCACGGTCTTCGGCAGCGGAGGCGGTGTGGTCGTGCTGAAACGCCTGCGCGATGCGCTCGCCGATGGCGACACAATCCGCGCAGTCATCAAGGGTTCCGCGGTCAACAACGACGGTGCGGAAAAGGCCGGATACACCGCGCCGAGTGTGAACAGCCAGGCCGACGCAATCGTAGAGGCGCTCGCAAACGCCGACGTGGATGCCCAGAGCATCAGCTACATCGAGGCACACGGTTCCGGAACTCCTGTCGGAGATCCCATCGAGATGCGGGCACTCACAAAGGCATTCCGAGCCTCGACGCAGCGCTCTGCCTTTTGCGCTGTCGGCTCGGTGAAGACGAACATCGGCCACCTTGACGCGGCCGCGGGAATGGCGGGTCTGATCAAGACGGTGCTCGCGCTCCAGCACCGGCAGATTCCCGCAAGCCTGAATTACTCGCGACCGAATCCTGAGATTGATTTTGCAGCGACGCCATTCTTCGTGAACACGCGGCTCTCCGAGTGGGAATCCGACGAGCCGCGCCGCGCAGGCATCATGTCCACCGGGATGGGAGGGACGAATGCGCACGTCGTGCTTGAGGAAGCGCCCGTGTCCACGCCGGATGCCGTTGCGGATGAGCCAAGCCTGCTCGTGCTCTCGGCCAGGACCGAGACTGCACTCGCCGATTCCGCGGGCAGACTTCGCGCATTTCTGGAACGCAACCTGTCGCTCAACCTGCAAGACGCCGCATTCATTGCAGACCGGACGACGCGCGATGAGACACCGCCAGTTCATCGTCGCGGGCAATCATGCAGCCGCCCTCGCCCTGCTCTCGGCAAAACCCGCGCGCCTCACGATCTCGGAGACAGACGGCACGGCGCGCCCGCTCGTGCTGCTGCTCCCCGGAGTCGGCGATCACTACGTCGGCATGGGCCGCGAACTTTGCGAGGCGTTTCCAAAATTCCGCAGCGAAGTGGATCGTTGCGCGGAGATTCTTCGGCCGATACTCGGCCACGACATCCGAGAAATCCTCTGGCCTAAAAATCGCGATTGGAAAAAAACGTCCGCTCCGCAGGGCATTGATTTGAAGAAGATGCTCGCGGGCAATACGCAGCCTGCGGATGACGCCGATGCCCGGCGGCTGAATGAAATCACGAATCTCCAGCCAGCGCTTTTCACCATCGAGTATGCGCTCGCGAAACTGTGGATCGATCTCGTAAGCGAACCGCACGCCATCGTCGGGCATAGCATGGGCGAGTATGTGGCTGCGTGCCTCTCCGGCGTGTTCTCGCTCGAAGATGCGCTGCGTCTGATCGTGAAGCGCACACAGCTCGTCGCATCGCTGCCGGCGGCAAAGATGCTCGCGGTGATGCTACCCGAATCGGAACTCCTGCCACTCCTGCCGCACGAACTCTCCATCGCGCTCATCAACGGTCCGGCGCTCTGCATTGTCGCGGGTCCGCCAGCCAGCACCGACGAATTTGCGCGCACACTCGCCAAGCGCGAAGTGATGCACCGCCCGGTGCAAAACACCCACGCATTCCACTCGCGGATGCTCGACCCCATAGTGCCCGCCTTCACCGCGGAAGTCCGCAAGGTGAAGCTGTCCGCACCACGCATCCCTTTCACATCGAATGTCACCGGCAGATGGATCACTGCCTCCGATGCGACCGAACCGGAGTATTGGGCGCGGCACGCAAACCACACCGCGCGCTTCGACGACGCACTGCACACGCTCTGGCAGATGGAAAACCCGATCCTCCTCGAAGCGGGGCCCGGCCGCACGCTCGGCGTCCTCGCACAGCAGCATCCAGCGCGTCCGCACAAAAATTCCGCAGCCGCGATCGGAAGCATGCGCCATCACTACGAGAGCCATCCAGAGACTGAGGTGTTGCTCGCCGCAGCCGGGCGGCTCTGGGTTTGCGGAAGAATGATCCGCTGGGAGTCGCTGCATCGCACGAGGCCGCGCCGCATTCCGCTGCCGACGTATCCCTTTGAGCGCGCCGTCCACTGGATCTCACCCGCGAGTGAGGCGAGCATTCCGCAAAGTTCCGCGCCAAATCCCTCCGTATCTCCCGCAGGAATGGACGATTGGTTTTACATTCCATCGTGGGAGCGGACGCCACCGGCGACGCATCTCAGCCCGGCAGCAGATGGAGGGGGAATCCTGTGGATCATTTTTTCCGATCGGAATTCGGATGCGGATGCAATCCGCGGCAACCTTGCATCGTCGCAGAGCAAAGTGGTTGCCGTCCGACACGCGGAGCAGTTCACACGCATCTCCGGCGAATCGTTCACGGTCCGTCCTGCGAATTCGGACGACTGCGAGAGGCTCTTCCGTGAATTCAAGAATGCTCATTGGAGAAAGATTCACATCCTGCATCTCAGCAGCATCACAGCAGCGACGGATGGGACGGCGCACACGCTTGCCGTCGGATTCTTCAGCCTGCTGCATATCGCGCAGTCCATTTCACGGCTCGGCATTCCCATTCCGGTGGTGATGGGCGTCGTCACACGCGAAATCCACGATGTCACCGGCAGCGAACAACTCGATCCGCGCATGGCTGCTGCGATGGGGCCATGCCTCGTCATCCCCAAGGAGGTGCCGAATGTCACCTGCTTCAATCTGGATGTGCAGGGACATCCCTCTTCACCGGTGGAGTGGGCGCGCATGGTTGCGGAGTTTTCCAAACCGGTCTCCGGTGCCGTCATCGCATTGCGCGGGCCGCACCGCTGGCTGCGTAAATTTGCGAAAATCACACTGCCAGAAAACACACCGGCCCAACCGAGCGGTCTGCGCTATCGCGGAGTCTGCCTGATCACCGGCGGCACTGGCGGCCTCGGCCTCGCAATCGCAACCCGTCTCGCGAAGACGCGCAAAGCCACACTGGTGCTGACGCAAAGAACGCCACTGCCCGAACGGACGAAGTGGGCGGACATCGTCGCCGCAGAGCCGTCTTCACCAGTGGCACAAATCATCACGCAGCTCCTCGCCATCGAAGGCATGGGTTCCACGGTGGATGTGATCGCCGCCGATGTCTCGGATCGCGCTCAGATGGAAAAGACATTCCGCGATTCGCTGAAACGACACGGCGCGATCCACGGCGTCGTCCATGCGGCAGGCATCATCCGCGACGGGCTGCTGGAGGCAAAGACTGACGAAGATGCCCTGGCCGTGATCACGCCAAAGCTCCATGGCTGCGAAATCATCCACCGCTTGGCCAGCGAGGCGGGCGCGGATTTTCTGGTGCTCTTTTCATCCACCGCATCCGTCCTCGGCCCGGCAGGACAGATTGACTACGCGGCAGCCAATGCGTGCCTTGATGCCTTCAGCCATTTCGCCAGCCAAAAAGACGGGAGCCCGAGGACGCTCGCGATCAACTGGCCCGGCTGGCGTGAGACGGGAATCCTCGCTGAAATGACACCGACGCCCGCACTGCGGCTGTGGAAGGAAGCCGCACTGCAAAAGGCGATCTCCACGGCGGACGGCGTGGAGATTTTCGAGAGGGCGCTGCGATCCGGATTTTCGCAGGTCATCGTGAGCACGGAACGCCTGGTTACGAATGGAGATGACGCACAGGGCCTCGACATCGCAAGGGTTCCGGCGTCGCACGCGCCATCGTTTCCATCGGAAGTCAGTCCTGAAGCCGGGGACGGACTGATGGCATTCATCACAAAGACATGGACCGATGTGCTGGGTATCGAGGGCATCGCAGGCGACCAAAATTTTTTCTCCCTCGGCGGCCATTCACTGAGCGCGATGCAAGTTGTTGCGAAGCTTCGGGGAGAATACCAGGTGGCACTTTCATTGCGCGATTTCTTCGAGGCGCCGACCATCGCGCAACTCGATGCGCTCATCCGCGAAAGGATCCTGCAGGACATCGGCAGCATGAGCGACGAGGAGGCCCGCGCGCTCACAGAAATGGAGGAACCACGAAATGGATAGGAGCACGCCGCTCTCCGACGAGAAGAGACGTCTGCTTGAACTGCGGCTGAGAGGTTCCGCAAACACCGGAAGAAATGTGCAAGCCATTCCGGGACGCACCGCCAATCGGCCTGCTCCCCTGTCCGCTGCGCAGCATCAGATGTGGCTCATCGAGCAGATGAATCCGGCGATTGCGGCCTACAATATACCAGTCGCCTATCGCATCGCTGGCGCGCTCGATGTCGGCGTGCTAGAGGCGGGCTTCCATGAAATCATCCGCCGTCACGAGGCATGGCGGACGACCTTTCGCGAACTCAACGGGGAACCCGTCCAGGATGTCCACGAAGCCTGTGCGATCAAAATCAACCTCACCGATTTTTCGCAGTTCCCCGCTGGGGAGCGCGAACAGCGCGTGCGCTTGCGGGTCGCCGAGGATGCGGTGAGGCCATTCGCTCTCGGTCAACTTCCGCTGCTGCGGGTGTCGTTGTTCCGGATCGCCGATGACGATCACGTGCTGCTGGTAAATGTCCATCACATCGTCGCGGACGGGCTCTCACTCGGTCTGATGTTCGACGAGCTGGATGCCCATTATTGCGCCACGATATCCGGAACAGCCGCGTCTTTTCCGATGCTCAGGGCGCAATATTCCGACTTTGCGGAATGGCAGAAAGCCGAGTCTTCGGGCGCGAACCACGCAGGGCAGACGGATCACTGGCTGCGGCAATTGCAGGGTGAACTGCCGGTGCTCGAACTCGCGACCGATCATCCGCGCCCGCCGAGGCAATCCTTCCGGGGATCCCATGTGAGCTTCACGATTCCAGCCGGGCTGGCGCAGGCTCTCACAGCGATGGCCGGCCAGGAGCGATGCACGTTCTTCACCGTCGCATGGGCTGCATTGCACGTGCTGCTGATGCGTCACACGGGCGAGGAGCAAATCCTGATCGGCACTCCGTTTGCAAACCGCCCGCTTCCCGAATTTGAAAGGCTGATTGGAAATTTCCTGAATGTGGTGACGCTGCGATGCGACGCGTCGGGCAACCCTGATTTCATCGCATTCCTGCAACGCTGCCGGGAGTCCTTTCTCACGGCTTTCTCCAATGCGGACGTGCCTTTTGAGCGCGTAGTGAAAGGCCTGAAGTCTGCCCGTGATCCGAGCCGCAACCCGGTTTTCCAAGTGCTGATGCAGGTGCTCCCGCCGATGCGTGCGCGCTTCGGGGATCTGCGCGTGAGCCGCTTTGATTTCGAGCTGCACTCCTCGCAGGTGGATCTCGCGCTGCATCTTTTCGAGGAGAACGGCGGCGGATTTTTCGGGCAGATCCAGTTCTGCACCGAGCTGTTTTCCAAGGAGACGATCGAGAGGCTGGCGCGGAATTTCGCGCACCTCCTCGGCGAGATCGTGCGCGCGCCGCAGCAGCGCATCCTCGAAATCCCGATCCTTTCGCCATCGGAAAGGAACCGCGTGCTGCACGAATGGAATCAGACTGCGGCGGACTTTCCGCGCGCGGCGACGCTGCACGCGCTCATCGCCGCGCAGGCGCAACGCACTCCGGATGCCGTTGCCGTGGAATTTGACGGCGCGCAGCTCACGCATCGTGAACTCGACTGCCGCGCAAACCAGCTTGCCCACAGGCTGCGCGGGCTGGGCGTCGGTCCCGGCGTGCTCGTGGGCATCAGCGTCGAGCGTTCGCTCGAACTGGTAATTGGTCTCCTCGGCATTCTCAAGGCGGGCGGCGCGTATGTGCCGATCGATCCCGATTACCCGGAGGAACGCCGCGCCTTCATGCTCGCCGATGCCTCTGTGCCGGTGCTGCTCACACAGCAGAAGCTTGCCAGCAATCTCCCTCCGCATCATGCGCGCATCATCTGCCTCGATGCCGACTGGGCGGATGTGGCGCGGGAAAGTGATCACGCTCCCGACGACACGGCGACCGCGGAGGATCTGGCCTACATGATTTACACCTCGGGCTCCACGGGGCGGCCCAAAGGTGCGCTCAATCACCACCGAGGCATCGTGAACAGGCTGCTCTGGATGCAGTCGCGCTATCAGATTTCCTCCGCAGATGCAGTGCTGCAAAAGACGCCGTTCAGCTTTGATGTGTCGGTGTGGGAATTTTTCTGGCCGCTGCTCTCGGGCGCGAGGCTCGTCATGGCGCGGCCCGGCGGACATCAGGATCCTGCATATCTCATCCGCGTGATCAAAGAACGCGGCATCACCGTGATGCACTTTGTCCCGCCGATGCTGCGCGTGTTTCTTGAAGAACCGGGCGTGTCCGATTGCACGGGGCTGCGCCATGTCATCTGCAGCGGCGAGGCACTGCCTCATGATTTGCAGGAAAAGTTTTTCGAGCGCCTTTCGTGTGAGCTTCACAATCTGTACGGGCCGACTGAGGCTGCGGTGGACGTGACACACTGGACGTGCGTGCGCGGGAGCAATTCCGCAACAGTCCCGATTGGTCGCCCGGTGGCGAATACGCGGTGCTACATCCTAGACACATTGCTGCAACCCATGCCCGTCGGCGTTCCCGGCGAACTGCATCTCGGCGGCGTGCAAATTGGACGCGGCTACCACAACAGGCCCGAACTGACCGCGGAGAAATTCATCGCTGATCCATTTTCCAACGAACCGTGCGCGAAGCTCTACAAGACAGGCGACCTCTGCCGCTGGCTCCCAGAAGGCACCATCGAATACCTTGGCCGACTCGACCTTCAGGTAAAGATCCGCGGCTTCCGGATCGAATTGGGCGAGATCGAATCGGCGCTCACGCAACATGAATCCGTGCGCGAGGCCGTGGTCATCGCCCGTGAAGACTCGCCCGGAGACAAACGCATCGCCGCTTACGTCGTCTGTGCACCGCCATGCTCCGTCGAAATGCTTCGCGCGCATCTCCGCACCCGGCTGCCGGAGCACATGGTGCCGTCCGCCTTTGTCCTCCTCGACGCGCTGCCGCTGAATGCAAACGGCAAGGTGGATCGCCGTGCCCTGCCAGCACCCGGTGAGGTCAGCGCGAGCACGCGAGATTTCGTCGAGCCGCGCACGGAACTGGAGGCGCGGATTGCCCGCATCTGGCGCGAAGTGCTGAAGATCCCGCGCATCGGCATTCACAACAACTTCTTCGAGCTGGGCGGCGACTCGCTCCGCGCGATGCAGATCGTCGGGCGGCTTCGCGGCCCGGGATTTCCGGAGTTGAATGTCTTCCAAATTTTCGAGCGACAGACTGTGGCCGAGTTCGCAGCGGCATTGGCCGATGCCGTGCAAAATGAACCGCGCGAGGAGGGCGTGCTGTGACAGAGCTTCTCGACGAACTGCGCCGCAACGACATCAGGCTCTGGCGCGACGGCGACAATCTCCGTTTCAGCGCGCCCCCCGGCACGCTGACGCCCGAACTCAAATCGCAGATCGCGGCACACAAGACCGCGCTGCTCGCGCATTTCGCTGGCGTGAACGAGGCGGTGAGCGTCGAAAAAATCCCGGCGGCGGATCGCGATGCGCGCCTTCCTCTTTCCTTTGCCCAGGAACGGCTGTGGATGCTCGACCGGCTCGAACCCGGCCTCACCGCCTACAACGTCGCACACTGCTGGCAAATCACAGGCCCGCTCGACACGGACGCACTCGATCGCGCGCTGAAAGAAATCGAGCGCCGTCATGAGATCCTGCGGACGGTCTTTCCGACCTCTGAGGACGGGGCCGCAATGCAAGTCATCCGGCCATCAGGCGAATTCGTGATGCACCGGATTTCCGCTGCGCCGGACTCGCTGCGACAGCTCGCGGATGAGGAGCTGGCTCATTCCTTCAATCTCGCCGGCGGCCCGCTCTGGCGCGTGACGCTCGCGCAGCTCGGCGAAAATGATCATGCACTGCTGCTCACATGGCACCACATCATCTGCGATGCCTGGTCATCTGCGATTTTCGCGCGCGAACTCACGGCGCTGCACGCGGCATTCCGCAGCGGCCTGCCGAGTCCCCTGCAAAGCTTGCCGCTGCAATTCGCGGATTGCGCGGTGTGGCAGCGGAAAAAATTCGCCGTCACTGCGAAGGATGCGCAGCTTGCATTCTGGCGCGGACGCCTCGGCGGAGAGCGTGCGCCGATCATGCTGCCAGCCGATCGGCTCCGCCCTGCCCGGCAGAGCCACCGTGGCGGTCTGCGAACGCGCGCGCTCCCTGATGCGCTGGCAGCGGGGCTGAAGAAGCTGGCGCGTGCGGAAGGCGTGACGCTCTTCGTTGCCACGCTCGCCGCGTTCAAGGTGCTGCTGGCACGCCTCAGCGGCGAAACAGACATCTGCATTGGCACGCCCATCGCGCAGCGGCCCAATGCGGACAGCGAGGGACTGCTCGGATTTTTCCTGAACATGCTCGCGCTGCGCAGCGACCTCTCAGGCGATCCGGATTTTCGCGAAGTGCTGCATCGCGTGCGTGCGACCACGCTTTCGGCCTTCCAAAATCAGGACACGCCGTTCGAGAAAATCGTCGAGGCGCTGCACCCGGCGCGGGACCTCAGCCACCAGCCGATTTTCCAAATCGCATTCGTGCTGCAGCCGCCGGGGGAGACTGCGCCGGCATTCGACGGTGCGGAAGTGACCGCCCTGCCGCCGACGGTCAGCACCGCAAAGTTTGATCTCACTCTTTTCATCGAGGAGACACCCGGCGGGATGAATGCGATGATGGAATACAACGCGGATCAGTTCGACGCGGCGACCGCGGACCGGATGCTCGAACGGCTCGAACTCCTGCTCGGCGGCATCGTGGAAAACCCCGCTACGCCAATCACACGCCTGCCGGTTCTCAGCGCAGTGGAGCGCGCGCTCATCGTCGGTGAATGGAGCGGAGGCGAACGCCCGTATCCGCACACACAGACGGTGGCCGAGAGGTTCGCCGAGTGCGTCGCGCAAAATCCCAGTGCCATCGCAGTGATGGATGGTGAAGCGCGAATCACGTATGCGGAACTGGACGCACGGGCCAACTGCGTCGCGCATTTTCTTCAGTCGCGAGACGTGCGCGCGGGTGATTTTGTCGGTTTGCGCGCAGAGCGCAGCATGGCGTTTGTCGTCAGGCTTCTCGCCATCGCAAAGGCCGCCGCTGCGTATGTCCCACTCGATGACAGCGAGCCTCCCGCACGCATCGCCGCGATGAAAGCCGCGTGCTCGCTTGTTCTCGATGCGGAACCGGAAGCTGATTTTTCCTCGGCACCGGTCATCTCCGAGGCAGCGCCGGATGGCCCCGCCTACGTGCTCTACACCTCGGGCTCCACGGGCGTGCCCAAGGGCGTGATCGTGCCCCATCGCGGAATCATGCGGCTCGTCGTGAACAATGACTACGCACCTTTCCGCCCGGACGATGTCGTCGCATTCGCGTCCAACGTCTGCTTCGACGCCGCGACTTTTGAAATCTGGGGCGCGCTGCTGAACGGAGCGTCGCTCGTCATCACACCGCGCGATGTATTGCTCTCCTCGTCGGCACTCGCCGCGCATCTCGCAAAGTACGAAGTGACCGTGCTTTTCCTGACAACCTCGCTCTTCAATCAACTGGCCCATGACGCTCCTGCGATGTTCGCCGGGCTGCGGATTCTGATATTCGGCGGGGAGGCGGCGGATGCAGAAAGCGTCCGGCTCGTGCTCGCACATGGAAAGCCACAACGGCTCGTCAATGGTTACGGTCCGACTGAGGCCACCACTTTCGCCATCTGCCACAGGATCGAAAGTGCGAGCGGTGCATCCATCCCGATCGGACGCCCGATCGCAAACACGCGCGTCTTTCTCCTCGATCGAATACAACAGCCGGTGCCGATCGGAGTCCCCGGTGAAATTCACATCGGCGGTCCGGGAGTGGCACTCGGCTACCACGGCTCGCCGGAACTGACTGCGGAAAAATTTCCCGATACATGTTATGGGCGCCTTTATCGCACCGGCGATCTCGCACGCTGGCTGCCGGACGGCACGATCGAATACTGGGGACGCATCGATCAGCAGGTGAAGCTCCGGGGCTTCCGGATCGAGCTTGGCGAAATCGAGTCCGCGCTGCGACAGCACCCTCAGATCCGGCAGGCAGCCGTCATGACGCGTGGTGCGTCAGGCCCTGCGCACTCTCTCGCCGCCTACTTCGTCCCCGAGCCGGGCGGCCGCGTGGAGACTGCTGGCCTCCGCGAGTTCCTTTCACAGCGATTGCCAGCGTACATGCTGCCGTCTGCATTCATTTCGCTCACGTCCCTGCCCCTCACGCCGAATGGCAAACTGGATACGAGGAACCTGCCGCAACCAGATGATGCCGCAATTTCAGATTCCGCCGAGACGCTCGCGCCACGCGATGAGGCAGAGTGCAAGATCGCCGAAATCTGGAGCCGCGTGCTCGGTCGGAGCGCCCCATCGGTCCGCGAGGATTTTTTCACTGTCGGAGGTCATTCGCTGCTCGCCCTCAAGCTGCTCAGCGAGGTGCGCAATTCATTTGGGATCGAGATCCCTGCACGGCGTCTTTTTGAAACGCCGACCATCGAGGGGCTCGCCGCTTTTGTGGCGGCAAACACCGTGCAGACAGAAACGCCAAAACACTTCTTGGTTCCCATCCAGAAAGGCTGCGCGACCCAGCCTCCGCTCTTTCTCGTGGCCGGCGGCTGGGGTGGCGAGATCGAGTTCCTCGTTTACGGCGAATTGTCGCGTCAGATTGATCCCGCACAGCCGATCTGGGGGCTGAAGGCACGGGGCGCAGGGAGTGGCGAGACGCCTCATTCCAATGTGACCGAGATGGCAGCCGACTACCTGCGCGAGGTCCGGAAGATTCAGCCGCACGGCCCGTATCTTCTCGCCGGGGAATGCGTCGGCGGCATCTGTGCCTACGAGATGGCATGCCAGCTTGAGCAGGCGGGTGAGGAAGTGGCGCTGCTCGTGCTATTGGATACCGTGGTGCCCGACGAAAAACATCTGCAAAATTACCTCGCTGACGAGGAGCGCAAGCATGCCGCGGTGGCGCAGCAGTTCTCCATCGGACGGCGACTCAGGCACCATCTTGCACAGATGTCCCCGCTGCCGCTCGGCGGAAAAATCGGCTACATTTTCAACAAGGCATTCCGCCGAAAACCATCTCTTCCGCCAACGCTTCAATCGTCCGCCGAAGAGCACTCGCGCGGACAGAAGGACTACCCAGTCACGCTGCTCCGACACCGCCTGCCATCGTATCGCGGCACGGTCACGCTGGTGCTCGACGATGAATCTGCGCGCTCCAACGGGACACTCGGCTGGGAAAATATCCCGGTTGGAAGCCTGCAAACGCGCACTTTGCCCGGAACCCATCTCACCTACATTCGGGAAAATGCCGCGGCCGCTGCGGCTGCGCTTCGCTCATTGCTCCGACAGACCACGCCCAAAATTCACGATGCAATCACCACCGCTTAACTGGCCCGCAGGGCCCGTGCATCCAAAACTCGCCCCAGGGGAAATCCACCTCTGGCGCGCGACGCTCGACGATCCCATCCGGCTCTCAGGAGCGGAAGCTGTACTATCGAGGGAGGAGCTTTTCCGCGCCGGACGATTTGCCCGCGTGATCGATCGCGAGCGCTTCATCGCCGCTCACGGAGCGCTGCGCATGGTGCTTGGGCTTTACGTTTCGGCGGATCCGCAGTCGCTGGAATTTCGCACCGGCCCGATGGGAAAACCGGCCTTGGTGCAGACGTTCACCGATCTGCGTTTCAATCTCAGCCACTCCGGCGACATCGCACTGATCGCGGTGACGCGCGGTCGCGAGGTCGGCGTGGATGTCGAGCGTGTGCAGCGCGACATCGAGTTTGATCCCATCGTCGAGCATTACTTCGATCCCACGGAAGCCTGGGATCTTCGCACCGCACCGCCGCATGAGCGCGTGGGGAAATTTTTTGATCTCTGGACCCGGAAGGAAGCGTGCGTGAAGGCCGAGGGCACCGGGCTCGGATTGAAGACGCGCACCGATCGTTTCGGCGTGCGGAATCTCAGCCCCGGACTCGGCTATGCCGGAGCCGTGGCATCCGAGGGCCACGAGTGGCAGTTGGCATGCTGGCATTGGACTGTGTAACCCATCTTGATGCCCGACCTGCAAACCAGCCCGGCCGCCGCAGGCATTCCGCCAGACTTCGAGATTCACATCGAAGCCCGCCGCGGCTGGCTGCGCGTGGACTGGCGCGAACTCTGGGAATATCGCGACCTGCTCTTCGTGCTCGTGCGCCGCGACTTCCTTGCAAAATACAAGCAAACGGTGCTCGGCCCCCTGTGGTTCATCCTCCAGCCGCTGCTGAACACGCTCGTCTTCACCGTCGTCTTCAACAAGGTCGCCGGCATCGAGACCGGCGGCATCCCGCCGCTGCTCTTCTATCTCTGCGCGCTGCTGCCGTGGGGATACTTCGCGCAAAATGTGACGACCGGCGCGCTCACCTTCACCTCAAACGCGCACCTCTTCGGAAAGGTCTATTTTCCACGGCTCGTCGTGCCGATCTCGACGGTGATCTCGAATCTCTTCGCGCTCGGGCTGCAGTTCATTGTGTTTTTTGTTTTCGCCGCGTGGTTCGCATTTCGTGGCAGTGCCATTCACTTCGGCCCTGAAATCCTTCTCTCGATCCCACTCCTCCTGATCGCCGCGGCACTGAGCCTCGGGCTGAGCCTGCTCATTTCCGCATCCACGGCAAAATATCGCGACCTCTCGCATCTCACGCCGATTCTGCTCCAGCTCTGGATGTTTGCGACGCCCGTGATTTATCCCCTCTCAAAACTCACCGGTGGCGACGGTCACTTCGCGTGGATCGCATGGATGAATCCCATGGCCTCTGTGGTCGAGGGCTTCCGCTTTGCCCTGCTCGGCCGCGGCACCTGGGACAGCGGGATGCTCGGTGTCTCGGCGGTCGCCGGCGTGATCATCCTGCTGCTCGGAGTCATGGCCTTTGGCCGCGCGGAAAGGACGGTGACGGACAGTGCCTGATCCCATCGCACAGGGAGCACCCGGGCCGCTGCCACGGATCTCCGTCATCATCCCGAGTCTGAACCAAGGCGAGTTCATCGAGAGCACGCTGCGCTCCCTCATTGATCAGAACTACCCCCGCCTCGAACTCATCGTCATGGACGGCGGATCGAAGGATCACACCGTTGAAATCCTCGGACGCTTCGCGCCGCACATCGCGATCTTGGAAAGCACAGCCGATCGCGGCCAGTCCCATGCGATCAACAAGGGTCTCGCACGGGCGACCGGCGACGTCTGGTGCTACTTGAACAGTGATGACCTGCTCCTGCCGGGATCCCTCGCCCGCATCGGCGAGCTTTTCCAAAATCCGGCCGTGGACTGGGTCGGAGGCATCACCGTGATTTTTGACGAGCACTCCGACCGCGGCACCGTGACGCCACAGGAGCCGAAGACACCGAAGGAAATCCTCACCCCGTGGTCGCGCTCGGTGGAGCATGTCTTCCCCTGCTCGAATGTCTGCTTCATGCGCCGCTCGATCTATGAAAAGCTTGGCGGCTTCGACGAAAGCTACGGCTACTCGATGGACATGGAGTACTACACACGCGCGCACTTTGCCGGCTACCGCCTGCAGCGAATCCCCGATGTGCTCGGGCGCTGGCGCTGGCATCCTGCGAGCAAGACGGTGAAGGACGGCAGCGCCTACCGCTTTCTCGAAGAAGAGCTGCGCATCGCCGCCACGTATGCGAACCGTCTGGCAACCGAGGATCGCGAGGAGCTTTGCCGCGAAATCATCCAGCACCGGAAATCCTACCTCGTCCGCCGCGCACTGCATTCGCCATCGGTGCAATCCCGATGTGCGCGGCTGTTCCGGCTTTTTTCGGAGGCGATTCTCCATCCTTCCCTCATGTGGTTCCGCCCGTGGCTGAGCGCGGTGAAAAAGCAGGTGCTCGCATCATGAAGCCGCGCGTCGAAGTCGAATCACTTTCCAAGCTGTATCGCCTCGGCAGCATCGGCACGACCAGTCTGCGCGACTCGCTCGAACGCCTCACGGCACGCTTCCGCCGCCGCGGCGTTGCGGGTGCTCAGAAAAAGGAAATGCCGGCTGCACCATCTGGACGCCAGGGCCCGACGCCCGACACTTTCTGGGCGATCCGCGACATCAGCTTTTCTGCAAAGGCCGGCGAAGTCGTCGGCATCGTCGGGCGCAACGGCGCTGGCAAAAGCACGCTGTTGAAAATTCTCTCACGCATCACCGAGCCGACCAGCGGGCGAGCGATCCTGCGCGGCCGCCTCGCATCGCTGCTGGAAGTCGGA
>JAYWEO010000152.1:0-4014 GCA_043779225.1 Prosthecobacter sp. | reverse complement strand
GCCGCTCCGATGGGGCATGGGCGTTTGTATAAAAAGTCCGTTTGCCACGGAAAACAGCCGTCTCGGCTGTGAGGGCCAGCGGGCCTCCGGCCCGAAAAGCAGATGGCCCTGTATTCAAGCTTTTAAAGATTAAAAAATTTTATCAAAGACACATGAATGAGATATTCCAGTTGTGGATTAAATATTCTAAAAAAGACTTGTGCGGTTTTGGGACTGGGTTAACCTCCATCCAGCGTTCGAAAGCGGATGCGACACTTTATAAACTGTTCTGGGGGGAACATCGGCCCTCCGTAGCCTTTCGGTTGCGGGGGGCCGAACTTTTTTTGCCCATAAAACGGCGTGAAGCCGGGGTTGCGCGCGGTGTGCAGGGCGGGGATGATGCGCCAGCCATGAGCCACTCCCAACCCCTGCTCCAGCCATGAGAATCGGACTCGTCCGGCGCGGATATTCTGCCAGCGGCGGCGCGGAGGCGTATCTCTTCCGTTTTGCAAATGTGGCGCACGCGGCGGGGCACGAGCCGGTGCTCATCTGCGGGCCGGAATGGCCGCGCGACCTCTGGCCGCATGAATCGGTGGTGGTCGCCGGGAAGACGCCCGAGGATTTTGCCGATCTCCTCGCGGACCGTCGCGAAAGTGGCGGCTGGGATGTGCTCTTCAGCCTCGAGCGCGTCTCCGCGTGCGATGTGTATCGCGCGGGCGACGGCGTGCATGCGGCGTGGCTGGAGCGGCGCGCGCAATTCGAGCCTGCGTGGCGCGGATGGTTCCGCAAGTTTCAGCGCAAGCATCGCGAAATCATGGAGCTCGAATGCGGGCTTTTCACCGGCGGCGCGCGGCGCGTGATCGCCAATTCGCAGATGGTGAAGGACGAGATCGTCCGCCACTACGGCACGCCCGCGGAGCACATCCATGTGATCCATAACGGCGTCCCGACGCATGCCGCCGATGCGAGCGCGCGGGAAAATATCCGCGCGGAACTCGGCATCGCGCCGACGCATTACGTCGCGGTCTTTGCCGGGACCGGCTGGGATCGGAAGGGCCTGCGGCACGCGATCGCAGCGATGAATGCACTGAAGATTCCGGCGACCCTGCTCGTCGCCGGACGCGGCGGACGCAGTGAACAGCGCGCTCTGCCGGCTTCGGATCGCGTGCGGTTCCTTGGCGCGCTGCCGGGCGAACGATTGCGCGCGGTCCTCGGCGCTGCGGATGTCTTCATCCTGCCGACGATCTACGATCCGTTTTCCAATGCCTGCATCGAGGCGCTCGCCGCCGGGCTGCCCGTCATCACCACGACGGCAAACGGCTTCGCGGAAATCATCGAGAACGGCGTGGAAGGCAACGCCGTCGCACCCGGCGACATCCGCGCGCTCACCGATGCGCTCACAATGTGGTCTGATCGAAAGAGGCGCGAGAATGTGCGTCCGCGCCTGCTGGAAAAGGCTACGCACTTTTCCGTGGAGGAAAACCTCGCGCGCACGCTCGAAGTGATCACCGCCGCGCGGGCTGTCTGATCGATCACGCGCATTTGCTCCGTCTCGGCCGCTGCGTGGAACGGACACCGCGCCCCTTGCGCTTCGCGGCAGGATCGCTAAGAAGCGCGCACCCGGTCGGGTTGACCCGCCGCCTGTGGCCGATGACACTCCCTTTCTTGAAGACCACTCCTCTCCTCTGCGCCTTCGCCATCGCCGCCGCCTTCACCGGCTGCGAGCGCAAGACCGCGCGCGTGTATGACGCGCCGAAAGACCGCCCATTTGTCCCGCCAAAAGAGACCGCACACAGCGACGACGACGGCCACGACCACGGCGCGAAGCCGCCAGCGCGCGACGAGGAAAAAGTGTGGCGGCCCGTGCTCGCGTGGACACTCCCCGCAGGCTGGAAGGACGCCGGGCCGGATGCCGCGAATGTCGGGCGTTTCGCCGCAGGCGAAGCCTCGGTGGCGATCACGGCGCTCACCTCGATGGAGGGAAAAGAGACGATCCTCGTGAACATGTGGCGACAGGTGCGCGGCGAGGAGGCGCTCGAGGAAACCGACGCCGTGAAGCTGCTCAAGGACGTGCCGATCGCGGACGGGCCGGGGCGCATGTTCGAGTTCGCCGACACGAAAAGTGAGAAGCCCGCGCGTTTCGTCGTCGCGTTCACGCATCGGAAGGAAGGCAGTCTGTTTTTCAAAATCCAAGGCCCCGAAGCGGCGGTCACGGAGCAGAAGCCCGCGTTCTTCGAGTTCCTGAAGACGGTGAAATTTGCCGAAAGCGCAACACCCGCGCCGGCTCCGGCTGCCGAGGAGAAAGGCTGGCCCGGCGAAGTGCCCGCAGGCTGGACCGAAGTCGCACCGGGGCCGATGCAGCAGGCGAAGTTTACCGTGCCGGAAAAGGACGGCGCGAAGGCCGATGTGATGGTGAGCATTTTCCCGAGCGAGACCGGCGGGGTGGTGGAAAATGTGAAGCGCTGGCGGCGTCAGCTCAAACTCGCGGACATCCCCGACGATGAAATCGCGAAGCTCGCGCAGCCGCTCGCGGGCGGGCCGGAAGGCTCGCTGATCGTTGATTTGAAAAATGAAGCCCGCGCGCTCACCGGCGCGATCGTGCCGCACGACGGCCAGTGGTTTTTCCTGAAACTTCTCGGCGATGCGCCCGCCGTGGCGTCCGCGCGCGAGGCTTTCGTCGTATTTGCAACCAAGCTTCCCTGATGTCCTCGCTTTGG
This sequence comes from Prosthecobacter sp., assembly GCA_043779225.1. Lineage (GTDB taxonomy): Bacteria > Verrucomicrobiota > Verrucomicrobiia > Chthoniobacterales > Chthoniobacteraceae > SXWH01. The sequence continues at coordinate 1,318 of JAYWEO010000152.1, read as the reverse complement.
AAATTACTCACCTCGCTCCGCCTCACGATCTGGCTGCTCGGCCTTTCGGTGGTGCTCATTTTTCTCGGCAGCATCGCGCAGGCGCCCGAGGGGCTGTGGAATGCGCAGGTGCGCTGGTTCAAGACGCTCGTCGTCATCCGCCGCGCGGGCGATGACTGGTGGGTGCCGCCGATTTTTCCCGGCGGCCATCTGCTCGGCGGGCTGCTGCTCATCAATCTGCTCGCGGCGCACTTCAAGCGCTTCCAGTTCAGCTTCCAGAAATTCGGCATCCAGCTCACGCACTTTGGCATCATCGTGCTGCTCATCGGCCAGCTCATCACGGACAAGACGGCGGTCGAGAGCTTCCTCGGTTTCGAGGAGGGCGAGGCGAAAAACTACACCGAGCATCATCGCGATGCGGAGCTCGTTTTCCTGAGCGAGAAGGGTGCGGACATGGATGAGGCGGTGTCTTTTCCAGAGGATATGTTTCGTCCGCATGGCCTCTTCGGAAAAACGAAGCTGCCCATCGAACTGAAGCACGAAAAGCTGCCGTTCACCGTGCGCGTAATCGAGTTTGGCATGAATGGCGACGTGCTCAGCCCCGACTCGGTGAAGAAAATGGGCGAGCGACTGAAGACCGCGCTCGCCACGCTCGACGGGAAATTTTCCACCGCCGAGGCGCTCGTGCCCATCGCCGAGGCCGACATGGCGAATGTCGAGCGCGCGATGGTGTGGCGCCGCGCGATGAAAAAACTCGGCGGCACGAATGAGCAGTTGCTCGCCGAGGTGAAGCGCATCGCCGCCGATCCGAAGCAAGCCGGTGAGCTGATGGCCGAGGTGAAGAAGGAGTTCCGCCAGAACATGCTCGATGCGTTCAAGCAGGCTGGCGAACGCTCGCGCCGGATGGGTGAGCCGCGCACGGGCCCCGAGATGCAATTCGTCGCGGAGAAGGAGGAAGCCGGAAAGCTCGCCGAGGCGGAGCAATCGCAGCCCTCGGCGACGAATGGCTCGGGACGAGGCGCGCGGGTCGTGGATCGGCCTGAGATCAAGGACGACAAGATGGGCCGCAATTTCCAATACGCCGTGGTCGAGATTCTCGACGGTGGCAAGTCGCTCGGCACATGGCTCGCGTCTTCGCGGCTGAATCCGCAGGAGTTCGAGGCGGGCGGGAAAAAGTGGCGCGTGCAGATGCGCAACGAGCGCTATTATTTGCCCTACAATATCCAACTCGTCCGCGCACGGCAGGAGGTCTATCAGGGCACCACGCAGGCAAGAGAATTTGCGAGCCGCGTGAAGATCCTAAACTCCGGCACGAATGAAAATCGCGAGACGGACATCA
>JAYWEO010000151.1:0-4677 GCA_043779225.1 Prosthecobacter sp. | reverse complement strand
CTCGCGGCGGGCGGGATGCGGTTTGCGAATTTTTACGCGTCGTCGCCGCGCTGCACGCCGACGCGCGCGGCGTTCTTCACGGGACGCAGCCCGGCGGCGCTGCACATGACTTTTGTCGGCGAGGGGAAGGGCGGGCGCGAGAGCAGCTTTTCGGAGACGGGGAGCAAGCTCGTGCCGGCGGTGCAGGTTTCGGAATTGCCGGAGGCGGAGGTGACGATCCCGGAGGTGCTGAAGCGCGAGGGCTACGCGACGGCGCACTTTGGAAAATGGCATGTGGGACGCGTGAGTCCGGCGCGGCATGGCTTTGATGAAAACGACGGGCCGAACAACAACGGCGGGCCGGAGAACGCGGAGAATCCGAACCCGAAGCAGGCGTTCGCGATCACGGAGCACGGGATGGATTTCATGGAGCGGCAGGCGAAGGCGGGGAAGCCGTTTTACCTCCAGATTTCGCACTACGCCGGGCGCGGCGGCACCGATGCGCGCGCGGAGACTTACGCGGATGTGCGCAGGCGCGCGACGACGGATCGCGACCAGCGTCTCGTCGGCGGCGCGGCGGTGACGCAGGACATGGACACGACGATCGGGATGCTGATGGCGAAGCTCGAAGCGCTCGGCATCGCGGAGCGCACAGTTTTCATCTACACCTCCGACCACGGCGCGCAGGGGCGCAATGCGAACGGCCCGCTCGCGAATGGCAAGGGCACCGTGTGGGAGGGCGGCATCCGCGTGCCGCTGATCGTGCGCGGGCCGGGCGTGAAGCCGGGCGGGTGCTCGCACGCCATCGCGACGACGGCGGACATTTTTCCGACCATCGCGGCGATTGCGCACGTGAAGGAAACGCTGCCGAAAAATCTCGAAGGCGGCAGTCTTGCCACGGTGCTTGGCGGCGCGACGAATGCGATGGTGAAGCGTGCGCGCGAGGAGTTCGTGGTTTATTTCCCGCACTACGACAAGGACGAGCTGGGGCCTGCCTCGGCGATCCTGCTCGGCAACGAAAAGCTGATCCATCCTTACGAGACGAATGTGCCGATGCTGTTCGATCTCGCGAAGGACATCGGCGAGCAGCATGACCTCGCAAATGGTCGCGCGAAGGAGACCGCCGCGCTCGAACAGCGGATGAACGATTACCTCAAGGCGATCGGCGCGCAGATGCCGGTGCCGAATCCCAAATACGATCCGAGCAAGGCGCAGCCGTCCCAGCAGCGGCGCGGAGGGAAGGACGGAAAGAGGTAGGATGAAGCCCGATGCGACCTCCTCGGCGAACCACCGATCACTCAAAGTGCCTTTCGCAAAGAAGCCGTCCCGCGCTATTGAAGCTGAGTCCCGAAACCCCAAGCAACCCCACCTCCACCTGTCTCATGAAAGCCATCTTCACTCTCGCCCTCGTATCTCTCGTGACTCTGCCCCTTGCCTGCGCCGCAGACACACGCCCCAACGTCCTCTTCATCGCCGTGGACGACATGCGGCCGGAGCTTGGCTGCTACGGGAACAAGATCATCAAGTCGCCGAACATCGACCGCCTCGCCGCACGCGGGACGGTGTTCAATCATGCGTACTGCGCGCAGGCGGTGTGCAGCCCTTCGCGCACGGCGATGCTCACGGGACTGCGGCCAGACACGACGCGCGTGTGGGATCTTGAGACGCATTTCCGCGTCGCGCAGCCGGACTGCATCACGCTGCCGCAGCACTTCAAGGCGAACGGCTACTGGTGCTCGGCGCTGAGCAAAATCTACCACGTCGGCTTTGAGGACGGGCGCTCGTGGAATGAGCCGCACTGGTATCCGCGTGGTCGCTCGGTGGACACCGATCAGGTGGACTGGACGAAGCAAATCGTCACGAAGCACGACGTGAGCGTGCAGGAGTATTCTCCGAAATCGCAGCCCGATCCCGTGGACAACGACAAGCCCGGCAAGCGTGCGAACGGCAAGGAGGGCAAGGGCGGGCCGGCATTTGAAGTGAGCGCGAAGGCCGATGACGAACTGCCCGACGGCGCGACTGCCGCCGAGGCGGTGAAGCGGCTGCACGCGCTGAAGTCGAAGGGGCAGCCGTTCTTTTTTGCGGTCGGATTTTTGAAGCCTCACCTGCCCTTCGTCGCGCCGAAGAAATACTGGGACCTCTACGACCCGAACACGATCCCGCTGCCCGCAATCGATCATCTGCCTCAAGGCGCGCCGGAATTTGCCGGGCACAACAACAGCGAGCTGCACGCCTACCCCGGCGTGCCGAAGGAGAACCCGATTCCCGCCGACTTCGCGAAGCAGCTCCGGCACGGCTACTATGCGTGCATCAGCTACACGGACGCGCAGATCGGCCGCGTGCTCGATGCGCTCGAAAAGGAGGGCCTCGCCGACAACACGATCATCGTGCTGTGGGGCGATCACGGCTGGCAGCTCGGCGACCACGGGCTGTGGCACAAGCACACGAACTTCGAAATCGCGGCGCGCGCGCCGCTGCTCATCAGCGTGCCGAAGCAAAAGACCGCCGGGCAGAAATGCGATGCGCCGGTGGAATTCGTGGACGTGTATCCCACGCTCGCGGACCTATGCGGACTGCCCATTCCCGCGGGCCTCGCGGGCAGCGCCCGGCCCGCGCTCGCGGGCACGAGCCTGCGGCCTTTCATCGAGAATCCGAATGCGCCGATGGCGAAGATCGCCATGAGCCAATACCCGCGCGGCGCGGGCAAGGCGGGCGGCAATGTGATGGGCTACAGCTTCCGCGACGAACGCTGGCGCCTCACGCTCTGGCGCGAGCGCACCGGCTCGAAGATCATCGCGACGGAACTTTACGACGAAAAAAACGATCCCGCAGAAACCGTGAGTCTGCACGAGAAGCCGGAGAACAAGGCGATCATCGAGGCGCTCTCGAAACATCTCCCGCCCGTGATGACCGAAGCCGTGGAAAAGAAGGCAAAAGGCCAGACGAAGAAGGAAATGAAGGCCAAGGCCGGTGCGGAAAATTCTCCGGCGACTGCGCCCGCGTCCACCGCTGCTGCGACCGAAGATCGCGGGCCGCGCTTTGATCGGCTCTATGCCGGCAAGGCGAAGCTCACGCTCGACGAATACCTCGCGAAACAGTCCGACGCCGAGGCGGCGAAGGAACGCTTCACCAAGTTCGACACCGACCACGATGGCTTTGTCACGAGGGACGAGTTCGTCGGCGTCGGGAAAAAATCCGGCAGCAAGTAACCCCTTCCCCTTTCACTTATGCGCACACTTTTGCTCTCACTCTTCGTCGTCTCCTCAGCCATTGCGGCCACACCGGAAGTTCATCGCGATCTTTTTTACACCGAGGCCAAGGACAGGCTGCAGTCGCTCGACGTGTATGCGCCGCCGGACGGGAAGGATCATCCGGTCGTCGTGTGGATTCACGGCGGCGGGTGGACGAAGGGCGACAAGGCGGGCATGCAGCAGAAGCCGCAGGCTTTCGTGGACAAGGGCTGCGTGCTGGTGTCGGTCAACTACCGCTTCATCCCCGCTGTGACGCTGAAGGACATGATGGGCGATGTCGCGAAGGCGATCCGCTGGGTGCATGATCATGCTCGCGAGTATCGCGGCAATCCCGAATCCATCGTCGTCATGGGCCACTCCGCCGGTGCGCACCTCGCCGCGCTGATCTGCACGGATGATAGGTATCTGAAGGCGGAAGGCGTCTCCCTCGCGAGCTTGCGGGGCTGCGTGCCGATTGATGTCTCGGTCTATGATTTGCCGAAGCGGCTGCAGGATGGCGGCAGCGTCAGCCCGGCGACCTACACGGGGGTCTTTGGCGAAAGTGCGGACGGGCACCGCGAGTTCTCGCCCGTGCATCACATTGCGAAGGACAAGCACATCCCGCCCTTCCTGATCCTGCACGTCGCCTCGCGCGATGACACCAAGGCGCAGTCGCACTGGCTGGCGTCGAAGCTGAACGACGCCGGAGTCGCCGCGAACGTGGTCGCGGGCGAGGGCAAGACGCACGGCACGATCAGCACCGACCTCGGCGGCGCGGACGATCCGCCGACGCTCGAGGTGTGGAAGTTCCTGCAAAAGGTCGCGCCACAGCCATGAAGGCGATCCTCACACTCCTGCTGCTCGCGGTGTCGCTCCACGCCGCGCCTGAAAAGCCGAACATCATCTTCATCCTCGCCGACGATCTCGGCGTGGGGAATGTGAGCTGTTACGGCGCGGACAACTATCGGACGCCGAACATTGACGCGCTCGCGAGCGGCGGCATCCGCTTCACACACGGCTACGCGGCCCCCCTGTGCGGGCCGTCGCGCGCGCTGATCATGACGGGGCGCTACGCGTTCCGCACCGGCGCGACGAACCAGGACGCGACGGGGCGAATGACGCCAAAGGCCGAGACGATGATGCCGGCGTATTTGAAAAGCGCGGGCTACGTGACTTCGTGCATCGGCAAGTGGGGGCAGCTCCCGCTCGGGCCGGGGGAGTTTGGCTTTGATGACTGGCTGAAGTTCCGCGGCAGCGGCGTGTATTGGAACACGAAGGCGAAGGCGGAAAAATATATTGTGAACGGCGAGGAGAAAATTTTGGGCGACAAGGAATACATGCCGGAGCTGATGCACGCGCATCTCGTGAAGTTCATGGAGAAGCACCGCGACGAACCGTTCTTCATCTACTATCCGATGTCGCACGTTCACGGGGAACTCCAGCGCACGCCGGACAGCGGGCCGAATCC
>JAYWEO010000150.1:0-2589 GCA_043779225.1 Prosthecobacter sp. | reverse complement strand
CGAGCGCGAGCGGATGACGCTGAAGGCGACGACCATCGCGCAGGTGCTGAAATCGGCGGGCTATGCGACGGGGATTTTTGGCAAATGGCATCTCGGCGACGAGGCGGCGTATCAGCCCGACAAGCGCGGCTTTGATGAGGTGTTCATCCACGGTGGCGGGGGCATCGGGCAGACGTATCCCGGCTCGTGCGGCGATGCGCCGCACAATTTGTATGACAACCCGGCGCTGATGCATAATGGCAAGTTTGAGAAGACGGAGGGCTACTGCACGGATCTCTTTTTTGGCCATGCGATCGAGTGGATGGATGTAAGCTGGACAAGGGCATCCCGTTCTTTGCCTACATCCCGCTGAACGCGGTGCATGCGCCGCTGCAATGCCCCGCCGGATACGAGGAGCACTGGGCGGGGAAGGTGCCGCCGGATGTGGCGAAGTATTACGGGATGCTGGAGAACATTGACGACAACTTCGGCCATCTGCTCGCGAAGCTGGAGGAGTGGGGCATCGAGAAGGAGACGCTGGTGATCTACCTCGGCACGGACAACGGCGGCACGGCGGGCGTGAAGATCTTTAACGCGGGAATGCACGGCGGGAAGGGGACGCCGTATCAGGGTGGCACGCGTGCGCCGGCGTTTTTCCGGTGGCCGGCGAAGTTTGCGGGCGGGCGCGATGTGAACACGCTCACCGCGCATGTGGACATGTTCCGCACACTCGCCGCCGTCGCGGGGGTGAAGCTCGATGCGGAGATTTCCAAACAGGTCGAGGGACGTTCGCTCCTGCCGCTGCTCACACAGGAAAAAGTCGAGTGGCCCGACCGCACGCTGGTCACACACGTGGGCCGCTGGCCGCATGGGAAGGTGGCGGAGGCGAAGTTCACGAACTGCTCGATCCGCGACGCGCGGTTCACGCTCGTGAACAACAAGGAACTCTACGACCTCGCCGCCGACCCTGGTGAGAAGGTGAACGTGATCGAGCAGAATCCCGATGCCGCTGCGAAGCTGCGCGCCGCCTACGACCAATGGTGGAATGAATCGCTGCCCATGCTCGTGAACGAGGACGCGGTGGGGCCGAAGGTGAATCCGTTCAAGGAAATCTACTGGAAGCAGTTCAACGAACAGCCGGATCAGGAGACGCTGGATCAGATGGATCCGAAGAAGTTCGAGGAGCGCGCGGCCCGCCCGAATGCGCGGAAGAAGAAGGGCGATGAGTAGGAGGACGGAGAGACAAGGAGATGGGGAGACGGGGTGCGGGCGCACATTCGCATTGCGCGGCGAGCATTGGGAGAATCACACTCTGCGCATGAATTCCCTCACGCGTCGCAGCTTCCTCGCCACGTCCTCACTTGCGCTGCTCGCAGGGCCTTTCGTGCGAGGCGCGGAGCCAGAGTGGGTTTCACTTTTCGACGGCAAGACGCTCGGGAAATGGAAGGAGACGGACTTCGCGGGGCGGGCCGATGTGTCGGTGAAGGACGGCGAGATCCTGCTGCCGCAGGGCGGGGACATGACGGGCATCAATCTCGAAGCCGCGCCGGCGAGGATGGATTACGAGGTCGAATACCAGGCGAAGCGCATGGAGGGGGACGACTTTTTCGGGGCGCTGACATTCCCGGTCGGGGACAAGCACGTGACGCTCGTTCTCGGCGGATGGGGCGGCAGCGTGGTGGGCATCTCGAATGTGAACGGCGACAACGCGAGCGAGAACGAGACGACGCAGTACCGGAACTTCAAGAAAGGGCAGTGGTATCTCATCCGCGTGCGCGTGACGAAGGCGAAGATTGAGGCGTGGATTGACAAGGAGCAGGTCGTCGATTTGGAGACGGAGGGGAAGAATCTCGATATGCGCATCGGCGAGATCGAAAGCTCGAAGCCGTTCGGCATCGCGACGTGGCGCACGTCGGGTGTGCTCAAGGAGCTTCGCTGGCGGAAGCTGTGAGCGTGTGGGGTGGTTTTCCTGCTGATCCGGTTCCGTGACAACGCGCGTTCGGAAAGCGCGGAGCGCCGGTGGAGCGTGACCTCCGGGCACGCTTCCGCAGGCGGAGGGCGTTCGTTTGCGTGCAGACTGGGAGCAAGCCTTGCAGCCGGAAACGCGCCCGGAGGTCGCGTTCCACCGGCTGCCCGGTGGAGCGTTCCGCCGTCGCTCTGCGCCGCCAGACTCCGAGCGCGGCACGCGCATCTGCCACACGGTATGCGTCGGCGGGATTCTTCTTACTTCGCCGCGGGAACCCAGCGGACGGAGTCGGCGATGACGTGGCCGTCGGTGCCCTTGTTGGAAATGGTGAGGCTGGCGGACGTGCCGGCCTTGAGTTTCGCCGTCGCGATTTTCACCCAGCCGCCGCGTTCGCGCTGGTTCACGGTGACGGTCTGCCTGCCGTCGGCGCTGACGATTTCCACGGGGACGTTTGTCGCGCGATTCCGGTTTTGCGGCCATTTGAGATAGATGTCGTAGGTGCCGTCGGACGGCAGCGCGGGGGTGAAGGTGGCGGTCTTGGTGCCTTTGTCGGCGTCGCCGTCGTGGAGGTAGTCGCTGACGGTGGACTGAGTCCATTCGCCCGTGGTTTTCGCGGCGGCGTGTGCGACTTCGATTCCGCCGGC
>JAYWEO010000149.1:0-4874 GCA_043779225.1 Prosthecobacter sp. | reverse complement strand
CAGGCAGTTCTCCGAGACATTCAGTTGCCCGCCGTCAAACCACTTCGCGTAGGGGCATTTCCAGTCGAGCACCTTCTTCCAAGGCTTCTGCCAGGTGAGTTCCTTCGCCTCGCGCGCGAAAAATTTCTCCGGCTGCTTGATGCTCTCATTCCACATCTTTTTGTACTGCTCCATGGACTGGATCCGCGCCTTTTTTGCGAAAGCCTTGGCAGGTTTGAAGATGCGGTTCTCGACGAGGGTGGACTCGATATTGGTGCTCATGGGTGGTGCGGAGGTTAGAGAGAGCCGCCCTGCTAGCAACGGGAGCCGCGCGCGACAAGAGCGAACGGCCCGCAGGATCAAAAAGGGGTCCAGGATTGGTTTCTGCCGATGCTCCAAGATGCGCTTGCAGTTTCATGCATCCGCGCTGAGCATTCGCGCGATTCAGATCATTGTGAAAGCTCAGGCTCCAGCGCCAATGCGCACGATCACTCTCCGGATGGATTGATTTTTTCCCGGCTTGCGGAGCCTCGTTCGGGCGCTCTTCCCGCATTGCTGCGGCCCTTTTCCCAAAAAACACACCATGCACGACTCGCACATCATCCACGAAACGCACCACGTCGATCCCCCGGCCTCCGCCGCTCCGCACATCCAGCCCCGTGCCGGGCTGGAGCATCGCGATCTGCGTCGCGATGAATTCTGGCGCACGATTCCGGCCTGGGCGCAGGTGAGCGCGGCCGAATTCGGAAACCATCAGTGGCAGCAGCGCCACACCATCACCAACGCCCGCCAGTTGCGGGAAACCCTCGGCACGCTCGTGCCGGAAACTTTTTACAGCGACCTTGAGGCCGGCATCACGCACGCGCCGATGGCGCTCCGCATTTCGCCCTACCTCCTCGCGCTCGCGGACTGGACCGCGCCGCTCACCGATCCCATCCGCACGCAATTTCTCCCGCTGCGCTCGCAGCAGGAACCCGATCACCCGATGCTGCGCTTCGATTCGCTGAACGAGCGCGAGGACTCGCCCGTGCCCGGCCTCACGCACCGCTACCCGGATAAGGCGCTCTTCCTCCCGCAGCCGAGCTGTCCGGTCTATTGCCGCTTCTGCACGCGCAGCTACGCGGTTGGCAACGACACCGAGGTCGTGGAAAAAATGAAGCTCACTGCGGGAGCCGGGCGTTGGGACGCAGCCTTTGCCTACATCGAATCGCAGCCGCAGCTTGAGGACATCGTCATCTCCGGCGGCGACACGTACAATTTGAAAGCCGAGCACATCGAGCAGATCGGCCGCCGCCTCCTCGCGATGCCGAATATCCGCCGCATCCGCTACGCGACAAAAGGCCTCTGCGTGCTGCCGCAAAAAATCCTCACCGACTCCGCATGGCTCGATGCGCTCACGCGGGTCGTCGAGCTGGGCCGCAAGTTGCACAAGGACGTCGTCGTGCATTCGCACTTCAATCATCCGAACGAGATCACCGGCTTCACCGAAGACGCGCTGGGCCGCATGACCGAGCGCGGCATCCTCGTGCGCTGCCAGACCGTCCTCCAGCGCGGTGTGAACGATTCCGTCGCGGCGATGACTCTGCTCGTCCGCCGCCTCGGCTACATCAATGTCCACCCGTACTACGTCTATGTTCACGACATGGTGCCCGGCGTGGAAGACCTTCGCACCCCGCTCCACGTCGCGCAAAATCTGGAGCGCCACGTGCGCGGCGCGACCGCGGGCTTCAATACGCCCGCCTTCGTCCTCGACGCCCCCGGCGGCGGCGGCAAGCGCGATGTCCACACGCCCGACTACTACAACCGGCAGACCGGCGTCTCCGCCTTCAGCGCCCCAAGTGTGAAGGCTGGGAAAAAATTTCTCTTCTTCGATCCCATCTCCTCGCTCGATGAGGAGGCAAAGTGGCGCTGGACGCAGCCTGCACAGCGACGCGAGATGATTGACGAGGCCACCGGGAATTTCTGATTTACGATTTGCCCCGCCTTCGCCCACGGCTGTCTTGCTGTGCTCGGCTCTGATTTCTGATTTGGTGCGCGCCCTTTCTGAAACGCGCATCCGGCGAGAGCCGGGCCGGAAATCTTAAATCCTAAATCTTAAATTTCATCCCGCCCTCACTTGGCATTTGCCAAGCCGCCCCCGGCCCCCCATATTCCGCGCCCCTTTTTTTATGAACTGGAACTGGATCGGCATCATTACCAACTTGCTCACCGCGGTGAACGTCCTCGTCTGCCTGCTCATCGTCCTGCTCGTGCTCCTGCAGCGCCCGAAGGACCAGGGCCTTGGCGCGGCATTCGGCGGCGACACGGCGAGCAATATCTTCGGTGCGCAGACCACGAACGTCCTCGCCACGCTCACCCGCTGGCTCGGCTCGATTTTCCTCGTCCTCTGCCTGCTCATCGCGGTGCTCGGCACGCACGACGTCGCGCGGCAGGGAAAAATCAAAGTCTATCTCGACAGGATGAAGCAGGAGCAGGCCGAGCGCGACAAGCAGAAGGCCGCCGAGGAAGCCGCGAAGGCCGCCTCCGCCGCTGTCGAGTCCAAGAAGCAACTGGACGCGCTTCCCACCGCCACCTCTGCTCCGGTGCAGGTTCCGCCGACTGGAAATACGCCCGTGAAAGTGGATGAGAAAAAGCCTGCCGTCCCCGCGCCGCCCGCGCCCGCTGCACCGACGGCCCCGAAGCCGGAGACCAAGCCTGCAGCCGCGAAGCCCGCCGATGTTAAGCCTGCCGATACGAAGCCTGCGGAGACCAAACCCGCAGATCCGAAGCCCGCAGTCGGCAACTAGGCGCGGGCATTCCCACGCGGCGGCGGCTTTTTACCGCTGAGGATTTTCCGCCGGCGGCGCCGATGGCGCGTGGACGTTGAAACGAAATCCGGGCGCCTTGGCTTTTGGCCGGGTGCCAGACCGCCCTTCGCCGTCTGGAAGCGGCGGCAGGGGGTCTTGGTCGAAGAGCGGGCCGTGCTCGAGAATCGCGCGATTGGCCGAACTCACGCCGGGGACACTCGTGCCACGTGACGGGAGCGGCGGTAGGTTTGCCCATGCGAGGTCACCGCGCGCTGGCGCCGGTTTCGGCGGCGGTGGCGCGGGCGCGATGAGATCATTGGCAATGAAGCCCGTCATGCCGTCCTCGGTCATCACGCGGCTGAAGCCGTATTCCTGCCGGAGCATGATGATGCGCTGGCCTTTCTTCAGCAGCGCGTCGGCACCCGTGGGCTGGGACGGGCCGAAACGATACACCTGCGCCTGCTGCGCGCTGACGGCATAATAGATGTCGCCCTTGCCGGGCTGCGATGTGGCGCATCCGCCGAGCAACGACACAGCCGCGCACAGGAGCGCCACGCGAAGTCCCAGGATTTTCCGCAGCACTCTCACAACACGCTCGTGACTTCCTAGCCGACGTAGTCGCGCGGATCGGTGACGTGACCCGTGAGGGCACTGGCCGCGACCGTGTACGGCGAGGCGAGGAAAACCTGCGATTCCTTGTGGCCCATGCGGCCGGGGAAATTGCGGTTCGTCGCGCTGATGCACTTGAGCGCCTTTTCGTTCATGCGGCCAAACGTATCCTGCGGCCCGCCGAGGCACGCCGCGCACGACGCATTCTCCGTCATCTGCACGCCGGCGTCTTCGAGGATGCTCCACACGCTCTTGCCGTCCATCTGCGCTTCCTTTAGCTCCGCCACGACCTTCGTCGTCGCCGGCACGCCGAACGTGTGAATCTTCACGCTGCGACCCTTCACGACGGTCGCGAATGCGAGGAAGTCACTCGTCTTTCCGCCCGTGCACGAGCCGATGTAGGCGCGATCCAGCTTCACGTCCTTCATTTCGCGCGCGAGCTTGCGATTGCCCGGATCGGGGTGGCACGCCACCGTCGGCTCCAGCTTGGAAAGGTCATACGTCTTGTCGAAGACGAACTGCTGATCCGCATCCGCGAGCACGGGCTCGAAGTCGGACTTCACGCCGCTGTCCTTCGCGCGGGCGCGGACGTAGTCGCCGCACTTGTCGTCATACGCGAAGATGCCGTTCTTGCCGCCCGCCTCGATCGCCATGTTCGTGATCGTCATACGGTCATCCATGTCCATGTGCGAGGCGCCGGGGCCTTCCCACTGCATCGCGCGATACGTCGCGCCGTCGAAGCCGATGTCGCCGATCACGTGCAGGATCACATCCTTCGCCATCACGCCCGGCGAGAGCTTTCCTTCGAGGAAAAAGCGCATCGTCTCCGGCACCTTCAGCAGGATTTTCCCCGTGCCGAGCACGAAGCCCGCGTCCGTGTTGCCGATGCCGGTCGCGAACTGGTTGAACGCCCCCGCCATGCAGGTGTGCGAATCCGTCCCCACCAGCACCTCGCCGGGACGCGTGTGGCCTTTCCACGCGAGCGTCGTGTGGCACACGCCCGAGTAGCGCGAGCCGTACTGCTGCTTGAGCTGGCCCTTCGAGGGATCGAAATGCCACGAGCCATTCGGATCATCAATCACGTCGTAAAAATACTCCAGCTCCTGCTCGCGCACGAAGTCGCGCAGGATGTCCACGTTGCGGTTGCTCAGCGAGTCCGCGGTGAATATGTAGTGGTCGGGGATGATGACCACCTTGCTCCGGTCCCACACCTTCGCGTCCTTGCCAAACTCGCGCTTGAACACGCCGATCGTGCCCGGCCCGCACACATCGTGGGTCATCAGCACATCCACATTCACCCAGGCGTTTTCGCCGGGTGCCACACGCGCCTTGCCGCTTGCGCGGGCCAGCAATTTTTCCGTGAGAGTCATAAGTTTGGTGAGTGAAAAGGGCGTGAAAGATGCCCCGCCCCTCCCGCAAGGGCAAATGGAAAGTCCCTCGCGACACGGATCACAGCATCCGCCATCGCCGCGCCGCCCTTCGCACTTGGTGAAAATCTCC
>JAYWEO010000148.1:0-6431 GCA_043779225.1 Prosthecobacter sp. | reverse complement strand
GTGGCATCAATCACCTCGCCGTCCCTGCTGCCACCGATGAACTCGATTGGAAATGTGCTTTCACTCATGGTGTCATCTTTGACGGATTCACCGCGCATTTGTTCACCGATTCGATCGCAGATAAAAAATGGCCTGCACCGGACCGGCGACGACTCTCCTCTCCTGACCGCTTCACTCAACTGCAGGCAAGCTGCGTGGAGAGCTTTCCGGTAATCGGATCCACGTCCATGCTCGCACAAAGCTCCTCGCCCTCCACAAACCGCAGGGAAAAATGCACCACTCCATCCACGGAAATCGTACTGCTCAATCTCATCCCGACGCGTTCGAGCTTCTTCTTTTCGAGCGTGTTCAGAAGAAGGCGGAACTGACCAGGGCTCAGCTCACCGCGAGAAAGCCATTTGGCCATGTCTTCCAGTTCTCCGGCGATCTCCTGGCAGATTTCAGAATGAGTCATTTCAGGGGTGATAGGCGCTGAAAATAAGTCCTCAAACCTCGCGGTTTGAAATCCTCGTCCGCCTTCACTTCATGATGATCTCCCGCTCTATTTGCGGTAGCCCGTGCTGGAAGTGGTCTGAGTCGTCTGTGTCGTCGAATCGTGATGGGCGCAGGACGCAAGACCGAGGGCTGCGACGATGAGGAGCAATTTGGAGATGTGTTTCATACAAAGAAGAATCGCCGGCCAATGAATCCTGCGCGTATCGATTCCCGGCAAACCACGGATCACTCTTGCGCGGCATCACTCAGCGAAGCCTCAGATGCCGAACCCCGGCGTCAGCAACAAGGCCATGAACTTACCCATGATGAGTTCGGCGCAGGCTTATGAATACCCCGTTCAGGTCAGCTCATCGGCGCGACATCATAGACGATCACCCGCTCGAAGAACGCCCTGCACTTCGCCACGAACCGCGCGTGCTCCTTGCACTCCTTCTGGTAAAATTCGTGATCCGCCATCGTCTTGAAATGCAGGGACGTGGCGTAGTCGAAAGAGTGATCCGTCACAGCGCGCTCCTCGGTCGGCGCAGACCTGCCTGCGAACCCGCGTTCGAGATACGAAATCTGTGCGAGCCGTTTGACCTCCTCTTCAAACGTTGCGCGTTCCTCGTGCGTGAGGTCTTTCTTCAGCCAGAAGTGAGCGTTGTGGATGAGCATCACCGCGAAGAAAGCAGGCCAGCGATGACGTGTAAACTTTTCACGCACGCTTCCATAAAAATGGCGCACCCGGGGAGGCTCGAACTCCCAACCTGCGGTTTAGAAGACCGCTGCTCTATCCGGTTGAGCTACAGGTGCGTTTCAGAGGCAATTGACGCCAAATCCAACATTCCGATTTGATTTTTCACGGTCGTTTTCTGCGGTCACAGCATGAAAGCTTTTTCCGCCGTGAAAACGTGGGAAAAAACGCCGCGTCAGAACTTGGTTCGCCATAAATCTGGCCGCTACTATGCCCGTCTCTATCTGAACGGCAAAGAGATTTGGAAATCCCTCAAGACCTCGCACTACTCCGTCGCCGAGGCTCGCCTCGCGAACACCGTGAAAGAACACCGTGAAAAGAAGGGGCGGACGGGCGTTTCCGCGAACGCCAAGATGACCTTCGCGCATGCCGCCCAACTCCACATGCAGCGCCTCGACGAAAACGTGAGCCTCAAACGGCGGACGCGAACCTACTGGCGCGAAATCCTCGCCGCTCTTCTCAAAAGCTGGCCCACATTGAGCGAAATGGAGATTCGGAAAGTGACCGCCTCAGCGTGCCGTGAATGGGCTGCTCGCTACGCAAAGATTGCCAGCGCCACGCGTTTCAACGGAACCATCTCACTGCTTCGCCATGTCATCGAGGTGGCGATTGAAAGCGGCGTGATCTACTCGAATCCGGCACGCGCCGTTGATCGCAAGCCGGTTCGCGCCAAGAAGCTTGAACTTCCGACCCGCTCACAATTCGCCGCTTTCATCGCCGAAATGCGCGCCGGCCACGGCAGGGATTCAGTGAACTGCGCAGACCTCGCCGAAGGGCTCGCGTTCACCGGCTGCCGCATCGGTGAATCCACTCAAATTGAGTGGCGCGACCTCGATTTTGCCGCCGGTGAAAGCATCATCAAAGGCGATCCAGGGGAACGCACCAAGAACGGTGAAATTCGACGCGTGCCGATGATTCCCCAAGCGCGTGAACTTTTCACAAAAATGCGTCAGGCGAGGGCGGACGAGCCCGTGACGGAAAAAGTTTTCCTCGTCCACGAGTGCCAGAAATCAATGGATCGCGCTGCAAAAAAGGTAGGCATGAAACGAATCACCCATCACGACCTCCGCCACTTTTTTGCAACCGTCAGCATCGAGAGCGGCGTGGACATCCCGACCGTTTCCCGTTGGCTCGGCCACAAGGACGGCGGTGCGCTCGCCATGCGTACGTATGGGCATCTGCGCCGTGAGCACAGCGTTGCTCAGGCGCAGAAAGTTTCGTTCGCACCGACCGCGAATTGACCCAACGCGAAACGATTTTCGTCAGGGCTTCCGCCAAATTCAGGTCAGCCAGTTCTTTTTCCCTCGTTGCAAGGGGCAATCCAAGTTTCATCGTGTCAGGGGATGGAAAACGCACTCGACCTTTTGCGCAAACATCTCGGCGATGCCACGGCAAATTCTTGGCTGAAGCCGCTTCATGTCGTTGGTTTCGAGAACGGTACCCTAACCTTCCGCGCGCCGACGGCATTCATTGGTGATTGGGTGAAAACTCACTACACGTCCCGCTTGATCACGGCATGGAAGGCGGTCGGCTACGAGGTGAAGTCTTTGCAGGTTGAAATCCGCAACAAGACGTCAGCGGCATAATCAACTCCTCGGGAATTGTGCGGCGAATGCGGCATTCAATCTCCGCAAAAATGCGGCGAATAATTCGTCTCTGCCGTGCAAGCTACGGTTTGGTGGTGATGCGAAGATGGTAGCGCGTGCTTTTTAAGCTGCCGGTTTGGGTGAGCGCTTTCTTTTTCACCAAGTCCTGAAGGTCGCGCGTTGCGGTGGCACGCGAGGCTCCGGTGATGCTGATGTATTTCTCGGCACTGAGTCCGCCTTTGAATCCGTCCGGTCCCTCGCGCATCATGCGTGCGATGGCTTTGTCCTGACGTTCGTTGAACTGCCCCCGCAGGCGGTCGTAAAACTTGGTCTTGGCGATGATGAAATCCACCAAGCTCTGAGCCTGTGTTTGTGCATCAATGATTGTGCGCGCAAAGTAGATGAGCCAGTCGGTGATCTCGTTGTCCTTGTTGTTGCCCTCAAGCATCTCGTAGTAGGTTTTGCGCCCGCGATTGATGGTCTGAGACAGGGCAAGCAGGGTGGCTTGTCCCAAGCCTTCGGAGATGGCTTTCTCGGCGATGGCGCGTCCGATGCGACCGTTGCCGTCCTCGAAAGGATGGATGCAAACGAAATAAAGATGCGCGATGCCGGTGCGGGTCAGAATGGGCAGCGGCGATTTGCCCGTCGGCGCGGTGCGTGCAAACCACTGCACGAAGCGTTTCATTTCCTTGGGGATGGTCTTTGAAGGCGGCGCTTCAAAGTGAATCTTCGGGGCGTGAAGCGGACCCGACACAACCTGCATGGCGTGATCGTCGGTGCGGTAGCAGCCGATGTTTTTGAGGTCGCGCCGCCCGTTCATGAGCATCTGGTGCCAGTGAAAAAGCAGGTCGTCTGAAAGCGGAGTGTCGAACTGCCGATAAAGCTCCACCATCATCTGCGCGATGCCCTGCTCGGCTGCTGGAATCTTCCGATTGTCGGTGGCGAGACCGAAATTGCGGCGAATGGAGGATTGGAGGCTGTCGCGATTCAGAATCTCGCCTTCAATCTCGGAGGTGTTCAGTGCCTCGTTGCTGATGAGTTCAACGCAAAGCTGCTGCTTGTCGTCATCGCTGACGTGGCGGATTGCGCCGATAAAGATGCCGGATTGCCGCAGGAATTCGGCTTCCAGTGCCTCAAGTTTGGCGCTGTTGTAACGAAATTCCGGCCAGTCTTTCTGCTGCCAATTCCAAATGGGTGTGCTGGGCATGATTCAAAACTCCTTCGTTTATGCCTCATAATCATGCCGTATCGTGAGTAATAAATCTAGTGTTTATTGCTCACGTGACGGATGCGACTCTCACCCGAGCAGATTTCCCGCTGTATGGAGGGCATCGTGCGGCAGACATGGCGCGCACTGCCGCAGTGCGACATCTGCTTTGTGTACACGCTCACCCAGGCGCACTCGGCGGCGATGCTCGATGGGAAATTCCAGCGTTCCGCAAGTGCGATGGAAAAAGTCGCGGACCACTACGGGATCCCGACGATCCACATGGCCATCCTTGCCAAGAACGGTAACAAGATCGAGAAGCCCGAGCGCTTCGCAGGCACCGCATTGTATCCCGGCGCGATCCTGTTCGTCGGCGAGATCGTAAAGTGATCCGCGCGGCGGTTCAGTTGAGACCCTTCGGCATCCAGCGCTCGAATTTCGCGGCCTCCGCCTTCGCGGACGAGCTGACCGGGATGCCCCACCATTCGAAAAATTCGCCGAGGTTTCTCTTCGTGATCTTCGAGTAGCGCACGAGAAATTGGTCGCGCTTCTCGTCGTCATTCCTCGGCGCGGGGCCGAACGACGGATCGGCGAAGCTGTGCAGATATCCGCGCCACGATTCCCATCCGAATCCCTGCACGAGCTGGATGTATGTCGTGAGCGCGGTGAACGGCTCCTTCTTCCAAAGCTCGAATTTGTTCCCGGCCTTTTGGATCGCGCTGATGTGCTCCGCGAGTTTTGCAGGCGCGATTGCGCCGTGGCCCGTGAGCGGGTCTTTGCCGAGCACGTATTCGATCACATACATGCCGAGCACGTTGTTCGTGACTTCGCTGGTGCCCTCGAATGTGAAGTCCCCACGCTGATGATTGTGTCCGAGTTCGTGGTAGTAGCCCCAGCCGGGCGCCTTCTGCTTGTTGAAAGTGATCATCTCGTCCGCGGCGCTCACCGGCACCATGATCGGATAGCCACTGTGCATGTAGCCCGCGCTGATCTGCACATCGCACACGTAGCGCTCGGGGCGTTTGCGATCCTTGGCCTGGTTGGAAATCTCGTCCTGCGCGTCCACCACTCGCGTCCAGAAATTCATCAGCTCCGTCGGGTTTGTGACATGGCGCGCATTCTCCGTCGGACAGCAGAGGATCACCTTGTCGCACACAAACTCCGTCCACGGTGCCTTGCGGAGTTTGATCGTGCTGTTCCACTTCGCATCATCGTCGCGGCCGAGCACAAAGAGCGGCGCCTCGATTGCACCGGCGATCGTCACGTTGAAATTCGGCGTGCCCTTCGCGCGATCCGGCACCTCGATGAGGACAAGCCCGCCGAAGGCATTCGCCGCGACGGTGACCTCCGCCTCGATCGCCACCGAGCGCGTGATCTCCGGCGCGCGCTCCCATTTGTCGAGATGGTAGAGCGTATCCGAGTGGCACCCGATGCGCACCGCGAATCCCTTCCCTGCAATCGCCGCCGGAACTTTCACCGTGACCTGTTCGCCGCCGTTCACCCAAAGGCCCGTGCTCGCCCATCCGGGAATGTTCGGACGGATCGCGACCTCGCGTGTCACCCGCGGCGCATCCGCCGGGGCGACTCCGGGAAAAACTTTTGCCGCGGCGTGCTGCTTGATATCCGCGGCTGCGGCGAGCTTCAGGACGCGCGTCTCGATGCCGAGCTTGTTGCGCGCAGCGGCGTCCTTTTCCTGCGTGAGCGGCTTCTTCTCCGTGGGCACTGCGCTGCCTGTGCCGAGCGCTCCGAGCGCGGCGACCTGGAATGCCGAACGTCCCGGTGCCTGCGCGGACAGCGCGAGCTGGATCGCGCTGCCGCCCTGCGCGAAATCCTGCGGTGAGAGCGCGGCCCCGCCCTTCTGCGAGGCGAGCATCGCGTCGAGAGCGACCTGCGCATTCATCACTGCCGGCAGATCGTTGCGCGGGGAGAACTCCTTTTCCTTGCCGCCAAAGCCCGATGCATCCGTGAACGCGACGCCGGCGGCCATGAGCTCCTTGTTCAGCCCGTGCCCGCTGTTGAGCCGCTTGCCGCCGCTCGTCTGCTCGAAGGCCCAGCCCGTCATCCCTGCGATGAGGCCTCCGCCATTCTTCACAAAATCGAGCACCGCCTCGCCTTCCGCATCACCCGCGAGCGACTGCACGTTCAGCACGAGCACGTCGAAGTCGTGGATGCTCTTCTTGTCCGGCGGGCCTGCGATCTTTTTCGCGGCGAAGCCCTTCGACTCGAAGAATGCCGCGGATTTTCCATCGTTCGTGCCAATGCGCGGCTTCTGCTTTGCGCTCATCCATTTCACGGAATTCACGAGCAGCGCACCGACGCCCGCCTCATTCCCGCTGCCCGGATCGAGGTAGCTGTTGTGGCCGAAAATCACGATGCGCCCTTTTCCAAAACCAGTAGCGCCGGCGAGCGC
>JAYWEO010000147.1:0-3772 GCA_043779225.1 Prosthecobacter sp. | reverse complement strand
CGCCTGCCGCGCCATGCGGCGAAAGACTTCGCCGCGAACCACGACACTTGCGTGACCGGCTGCGCGGCGTCCGCCTTTCCGAGATCGAGGTCGCCGCTCCAGTGCGCGAGATATTGCTCGTCGGCGAAAAGACGCTTCACCTGCGAGCGCTGCCATCGCGGATTCGCGCGGACAAAAGTGAGGAACTCGCCGTTCGTCACGGGCCGTTCGTCGAGGAGGAAAGCGGCGACGGCGATTTCCTTTGCGTCCTTTTCCCCGCGGAAAAGCGGCGCGTATTTCCCGCCGGGGACCAGCGCCATGCCGGGTTCCGCCGCACTCGCGCAAGCGAACAGGGCGAGCGCGGCGGCAATGTAGGCGAGGTTTGCAACCTCGCGCGGCAGGATGGGCGAAAGTGGCGGGACGGAGCGGAGCGTCTGAGTTGGTGAACGTGTGAAGGCGTTCCCTGCCGCCTCGCTGCGCTCACCCGCGCGAGGTGGCAAACCTCGCTTACTTTGGCTCGCCGCCGCGCTCATTGGCCCGCGCTCTCCGCGTGGACCTTCTTCACTTCCTCGACAGTGACGACGTCGCCGGTGTTGCCAAACGAGTTTCGCACATAGGTGAGCACGCTGGCGATCTGCTCGTCATTGAGCATCGAAGGCGGCATCACGCCATTGTATTGCTGGCCGTTCACGGTCACCGGTCCGCTGAGGCCCTTGAGGAGCGAAGTGATCGCGCGCGTCTTGTCGGCCATGAGCCAGTCCGACTTCGCGAGCGGCGGGAAGACCCCCGGCATCCCCTGGCCCTCCGGCTGGTGGCACGCGAAACACATCTGCGTGTAAACGCGTTTTCCTTTTTCCATGGTGATCTCCTTTCCGATCGCCGCGATCTTTGGGTCGCCGGAGATCGCCGTCTTCATCTGCGCTTCCATCGCGGCCAGTTTCGCCCCGGCGCCACTTCCCGCGAGCGCGCTTTCGCCGAGGTAAACGGCGTCCACTTCCTTGCCGGAATAGACGAGCAAGTTTGCATCCCCCTCGACCTTCAGCATCCCGAGCGCGCCCTTGTTGAAGGCGCGCATCAGCGAGTGATCCACGAGGATGTAGGTGCCCGGCACTTGCAGGCCGAACTCGACAATCGCCGAGCCGCCCGCGGGCACGAGCGTGGTCTGCACATGCTCCTGCGAAACCTTCATGCCGCCCTCCTGATACACCTTGTCGAAAATCTCGCCGATGACGTGAAAGGACGAAAGTAAGTTCGGCCCGCCATTTCCCACGAAGAGCCGCACATGCTCGCCGACTTTCGCGCGCAGCGCCTTGTCGCCCACGAGCGAACCGACCGCGCCGTTGAACACCACGTAGCCCGGCCTTTCATCCAGTGCCTTCTCCATGTCGAACGGCTGCAAGCCCTCCTCGCCGAATTTGCCTTTCGTGTAAAATTCGCCCTGCATCACGTAGTATTCCCGGTCCACCGCCGGCAGCCCTTCCTTCGGCTCGACGAGGATGAGCCCATACATGCCGTTCGCGACATGCATGCCGACCGGCGCGGTCGCGCAATGATAGACGTAAAGGCCGGGGTTCAGCGCCTTGAACGAAAACTGCGACGCATGCCCCGGTGCTGTGAACGACGAAGCCGCGCCGCCGCCCGGCCCTGTCACCGCGTGGAGATCAATGTTGTGCGGCATCTTCGAGGTGGGATGATTCTTCAGGTGAAATTCCACGAGATCCCCCTCGCGCACGCGGATGAAAAGGCCCGGCACTTCGCCGCCGAACGTCCAGAACAAATAGTCCACGCCGTCCGCCATGCGCTTCACCACTTCGCGCACCTCCAGTTCCACGGTGACCTTCGTCGAGTGCTTGCGCTGGATCGGCGGCGGCACATTCGGCGCGGCGGTGAGGACGGCTTTTTCCTCGCCGATGATTTCCGGATCGGTGCCCTTGGCCCCCGGCCCCGGCAGCGTGCCTTGGGGCGCAGGCGGCTCCGCGGCGATCGCCGTCGTGAGAAGTCCAAGTGCTGCGGCAAGGAAGACGTGGGAGCGTTTCATGATTCCGCTTGATAGCAGAAGAAGGCAGCGCCGCTTCCCATAAATATTTGCGGGGACCGCTCTGACTGCGTGACAAAATTTCCGGCCCCGACTCCGCCCGCGACTGAATAACCTATCGAGCTTCCCGAGCTAATGCGCAGACAGACCGAGGACGCAACGGAAGCCGTAATTGCTCAGGCGGGAGCCGGGCGCGAGGGGACGGCGGAAAGACGACAGCAGACCGTTGGGATCATTGTGAGCCCACGAGGCACCTCGTACGACACGCAGGGTGCCGTCGGGCTCAAACAGATCCTCGCACCACTCCCACACGTTGCCGCCGAGATCATAGATCCCGAAGCTGTTCGGGGCGAAGCTCCCCACGGGTGCCGTCGTGGCGAACCCATCCGTGTAGCCTTGGATCCACTTGTCCTGCTCCTTCGGAAACTTCTCGTGCCACGCGGCGTCCGCGTAGTTGCCCACCTGGTCCCTCGGGGGCGGGAAGCTGGTGCCCCAGGGGTAATCCACTTCGTTCTTCCCGCTCTTCTCTTTCGGCGTCGCACCGTCTTCCTTCGTGAGCCCCACCGCACGGCTCCACTCTTCATCCGTGGGCAGCCGATACTTCATCGCGTTCGCCAGCCTGCCTTCCGCGTGCTCCTTCGTGGTCAGCCAGTCGCAAAAAGTATTCGCATCATTCCAGCTCACCCCCACGACCGGATACTCCGGCGCGCGGCTCACCGGCACGCCGTCCATGTGCTGCATCGTCCACGCGTGATCCGCCACATTCACCTGCGCATACGCCGCGTAGTCCTGCACCCGGGTTTCCCATCGGCAAAAGAGTGCCTGCGTCCCCGGCACGGGCACGAATTCCTGGCCGAGCGTGTTGACGAAAGGCACCGCCTTGGTGGCAGTCGCGGGCGTCGCAATTATCTTTCCGGGTGCCGCTCCGCCAGCGCCATCGCTCGCGGGAGTCGGGGACACGACGGGGCTCTTCCCTCCGCCTGCGCCGCCGTTTTTCCACGGTGCAAAATGGACGAGCGCGGCGACGGCTGCGAGCACGCCGACGATGGGCACGATGAGCAGCGGCCTTTTCCGCAACGCGCCTGCGCCGCCGGTGGCAGGTGCGCGTTTCGCGAGGCTGCGCGTGATGGGGTCCATGGCGGCGCGCATATCCGAAGCGTTGGAAAAGCGTGCCGCGGGCTCGGGCTGCAGCGCGCGATCCACGATGCGATCGAGGCGCTTGTCGAGGCCGGGGACGACCCGCGATGGCGGATCGTATTTCCCGCGCGGGAGTTTCCCCGTGAGCGTCTGGTAGAGCATCACGCCGACGGCGTAGATGTCCGCACGGTGGTCCACATGCGCCACGCCGTGCAGCGCCTCGGGTGCCATGAAGTCCGGCGTGCCCATCGTGACATTGCTCACCGTGAGCACCGTGGTGTCGGGCGACGTGGATTTTGCGAGACCGAAGTCGGCGACCTTCACCGCACCGGCCTCATTGAGCATGATGTTCGAGGGCTTGATGTCGCGGTGAATGACCCCGTGCCCGTGCGCGTAGGCGAGCGCGTCGCACACATGGGAAGTGATGCGCAGCGCCTCGCCGGGAGTGAGCCGCCCGCGCTCCGTGAGCAGCCGCTGCACGTCCGTCCCCTCCACGCATTCCATGATGAAATAAAGCAGGCCGCCCGGCGTCTCCCCCGCGTCATGCACGGTGACGATGCCGGGGTGTTGCAGATGCGCCATCGCCTTCGCCTCACGCTTGAACCGCTCGGTGAAATCCGA
>JAYWEO010000146.1:0-11683 GCA_043779225.1 Prosthecobacter sp. | reverse complement strand
AGTGGCACCACCCGTTCCCATTCCGAACACGGAAGTTAAACGCTGCAGCCCCGATGATAGTACTTCTATAGGTTGTGCGAAAGTAGGACGTCGCCAGAGTTACGAACCCGTTTCAGCGAGAGCTGGGACGGGTTCTTTTTTGTACATTTGCGACGAGTTTGTTTGGGGCGATCTGCGCGATCGAAAAACTCCAGGTTTGGCCCAAACTGTTTTTCGATCGCGAGGAATTGGGAGGAATGGAGACTGATCCGATTCGTGCGAGGTGGCGCTGGATCCCAGGGTTTCCCCTGCAAGAGTGAGCTGCACCGCCCGAGCACGGATCATCCAGGAATTGAAATCCCCGGGATTTTTCCGGCCACTTCGCGCAGCAGCGCGATGGCGGCGGGGATGTGGGTGAGGAAATGGGTGCGATTATCTGTGTGGCCGAGTTTGCCGTAGGCGCCGAGGGCTTGCATGAGGCGCTGCATGGCGCAGAGGTCGTAGAGGGCGCGGAAGTGGGCGGGATTCTCCACATTTGCGACGGCGAGGTAGTGGGCGAAGAGTGTGTCGCGCCCGGTGGCGGGGAGGCTTACGTAGGGGTCGAGCAGGAGGGAGGCTAGGTCGTATTGCGCGAGGCCGGGGCGGAGGCCTTGGAAATCAATGAAGGCGGGTTGGCCGTCGCGGATCATCACGTTCTGGCTCTGGAAATCGCGGTGGACGAGGCAGCGTGATTCGGCGGCGAGTTGCGCGGCGATTTCGCGGAGGCGTGTGCGGTCCACGTGCGCGGCGATTTCGCCGGCGCTCATTTTGAAATGCCGGCCGAGGCAGTGCTCGATGAAGTAGTCCTGCTCCCACGTGTAGAGCGCTTCGTCGAATGGCGGCTGGAGCGTCGGGCAGCCGTCGGTGAGATGAGCGCGGGTGTGCAGGAGTGCGGCCTGTTCGAGCGTGAGTTCGTAGAGGCGGCGGCGCTCGGGCCAGGGAGCGTTGCGGAAGGAGAAGAGGTCGTCGCTGCCAACGTCTTCCATGACCATGACGCCCTCGACGGGGTCGTGCATGAAGACGTCCGGCACGCGGACTCCGGTGCGGGTGAGGAAGCGCGCGATGTCGGTGTAGCCGGCATTGTCCGCGCGATCGAGAGTGTAGCGGATGAGGATGCACGAGCCGCCGCCGGCGGTCGCTTCCGCATGGGTGCGGACGCGCCAGAACTTGCGGCCAGAGCCGCCTTTCTCGATGGGCTCGACGGTGGTGGACATTGCGCGGGAGTGTGAACCGTTATCTTGCGGCAAAGTCCACATCGGTGTGCTCGCCGGATGCGGTCGCACCGTCGGCAAGGATGCAGCGTGTGAGCCGTGCGCCGGGTGCGATGGTGGCGTTTTCCCAGACGATGCAGTCGTGGAGCGCGGCACCTGCGCCGACGCTCGTGCCTGCGGCGATGGCGGTTGCACCGGTGATCTTTGCGTCGGGAGAAAGTGATGCTCCGGGTGAAATCCACGGTACACTTTTCTCCGAGCGCGCTGCGAGTGCGGTGTGGACGGCGAGGTATTCCGAGCGTGAGCCGAGGTCCCACCAATCGCCTTCATCGAGCACGATGCCGCCGAGCTTTGCGCCCGCGCGGATCATTTCGTGGAAGACGGGGACGACGGACAGTTTCTGCGCGGCGGGGATGCGTGCGATGAAGCCGGGCTCGACGATGTAGATGCCGGTGAAGAGGTGATGCGGCTCGATTTCCGGACATAGCGCGCGGCGCAGATCGAGGATGCGCCCGCTCGCGGCGTCGAAGGCGACGTTCGTATTCCCGCCGTGCGAGCGGAGGATGAGCGTGACTTCGTTGCCTGCCTCGCGGTGCGCGGCGAGCGCGGGGGCGAGCGGGAGGTCGCTGAGGATGTCGCCGTTATAGACGATGAAGGGGCCGTCGCTGAGATGCTCGCGGGCGTTCCAGATGCCGCCGGCGGTTTCGAGGACTTCGGGCGATTCGTGGATGAAAGTCACAGGACGGCCGCGCCATTTTCCTTCGGGAAAAAACTCGGTGTAACGTTCCGCGCGCCAGTGTGTGTTCACGACAAATCGCTCCACGCCGGCGGCGATGAGGTGGTCGAATGCATGCGTGATGAGCGGACGGTTCGCGACCGGGATGAGCGGTTTTGGCCGGACGTTCGTGAGCGGGCGGAGCCGTTTGCCGAGGCCGGCTCCGAGGACAAATGCTGTGCGCGGTGCGCTATTCACCGGCGCACGATGGCGGGATGGGGAGCGGTTGCCAAATGCGGAATCCGGGACGAAATTCGAATTCTAATTTCCCTGTCATTCACCGCTTTCCTTCACCGAGAACCATGACCCCTTCGATTTTCCGATCCGCCACTGCCTTCGCTGCATTCCTTGGCTTGAGCCTCGCCGCATTTTCGCAGGCTCCGGGGAAGATCACTTACGCCGACCAGATCTCGCCGATTTTCCGCAACGCCTGCACGAACTGCCACAACCCGGACAAAAAAAAGGCGGGCCTCGATCTGACGACCTATCAGGCGACGATCGCAGGCAGCGAAAACGGCCCGGTGCTCAAGCCCGGCAATGCCGACGGCAGTCTGATCTACAAGGTCTGCACGGCAGGCGGCGACCCGAAGATGCCGCCGAAGGGTGACTCACTTTCCGACAGCGAGATGGCGTTGCTGAAGGGCTGGATCGCGGGCTTTGCTCTGGAGAATGCGAACAGCAAGCCTGCGCAGGTCGCGGCGAACAAGGTGGACGTCGCGGTCGTCTCGCTCACGAAGCCCGACGGTCCCGCACCGATGCCGGGCGACTTGCCGCTGGAGCCATTTGTGAAATCGCGCACGAGCAATGCCGTCATCGCGATGGCCGCGAGCCCGTGGGCGCCGCTCATCGCGATCGGCGGGCAGAAGCAGGTGTTGCTTTACAACACGGAGACGCTCGACCGCGTCGGCGTGCTCGCGTTCCCCGAGGGGTTCGCCAATGTGCTGCGCTTTTCGCGGAATGCGAAGCTGCTCATCGCCGGGGGCGGGCTCGGCGGGAAAATCGGTAAGGTCGTGATGTGGGACGTGGCGACGGGCGAGCGCATCGGCGTGGTCGGCAATGAGGCCGACGCGGTGCTCGCGGCGGACATCAGCCCGGACCAGCAGTTCGTCGCGCTCGGCGGGCCGAACAAGCAGGTGAAGATTTTCAGCACGAAAGACGGCAAACAGACGGGCCTGATCAAAAAGCACACCGAGTGGGTGACGGCGATCGCTTACAGCCCGGATGGCAAATTTCTCGCGACCGCGGATCGCAATGGCGGCGTGGAAGTGTGGGAGTCCGGCGCGGACCCGAAGCCGTTCAACACGCTCGCCGGGCACAAGGTCGCGTGCACGGCGCTCGCCTTCATGCCTGGCGTGCTCGCGAGTGCGAGCGAGGATGGGAAGATCGCACTTTGGAATGTGAAGGAAGGCACGGAAATCCGAAGCTGGGCCGCGCATGCTGGCGGCGTCTTGTGGGTGGATTTCACGCCCGATGGCCGCATCGTGAGCTGCGGTCGCGACAAGATAGCGAAGGTGTGGGACGCGACGGGCAAGCAGATCATCGCGACTGAGGCATTTGGCGATCTCGCGCTGCGTTGCGCGCTGAGCAGCGAGCGTGTCATCGCTGCTGACTGGACCGGCGACATCCGCGTGTATGCGATCGATGGGAAAAAGCTCGGCAGCCTGACCGCGAATCCCATCGGCATCGCCGAGCAGCTCGCACAGGCCGGGAAGACGCTCGCGGAGACGCAGGCTGCGCTGCCGAATTTGCAAAAGGCCGTGGCCGATGCCGAGTCGCGCGTGAAATCCGAGCGCGAAGCTGCGGAGGCAAAACGGAAGGTCGATCTCGCAGCCGCGGAGCAGCGCAAGACTGCCGCTGTGCAGGCGGTCGAAGCCGCGAAGGCGGCGGTGGGCAATGCGGAAAAAGCCGCCGACGCGCTGAAGGCGCAAATCGCGAAGGCGCAGGAGGCACTCGGGGTCGCGCGCAAGACGGCGACGGATTTGGAAACAGCGGCAGCGTCGCGCCAGCGCGCGAATGCGGAGGCTGCTGCGAAGACTGCGCAGGAAGCGCAGGATCGCGCGAAGGCAGAAGCTGCCAGGCTCGCCGAAGCACGCGCGAAGCTCACCGCAGGCACGCCTGAATTTGCAAAAGCTGAACAGCAGGTGAAGGAAGCCGAGGCGAAAATCGCAAAGACCGAGAAGGCGCTGGCCGATGCGAAGCACGGCGTGGATGCTGCGCCGGTCCCGCCGGCCCGTGAAAAGGTGGATGCGGCAAAAGCCGCAGTCGCTGCCGCGCAGAAGTCGCTCGAAGATTTGCGCCAGCAGCATCAGAAGGCGCTTGCCGCGGCCGGCAATGCGAAGGCTGCTGCTCCGAAGGCGATCGCCGATGCGCAGAAATCCGCGGACGCGATTGCCGCTGAAATTGCGAAGCTCCAGCCGGGGCAATACGTGCCGCCGGCGGAGGCAGTGGCGAAAGTGGACGCTTTGCAAAAGGCATACGCCGCACTGGTCGCCCAGGTGGAGCCGCTCCGCGCTGAGCGTGCGAAGCTCAAGGATGGCACGCCGGAATATGCGAAGGCGACCGCTGCGGTTCAGGCCAGGAAAGATGAAGCGACAAAAGCTGAGGCAGACCTCAATGCCGCGAAGGCCGCTCTCACGACTCCGCAGCCGAGCGAGGCCGACAGGGCCGTTGCCGCTGCGAAGTCTGCGCTCGACGCGGCGAACGTGCGGATCACGGCTTCGCAAAATGGCGTGGCCCGCTGGAAGCACGCGCAGATTTACCAGACGGTATTCAATGCAAAGCAGACCGTGGCGGAGAAGCAGACCAAGCACGACGATCTCGTGGCCACGGCGAAGGACGCGTTCCGGCAGGTCGAGATGGCGAAGCAGGGCATCGTGAACGCGGAGAAGATGGTCGCGGAAGCGCCGAAGATCATCGCTGCCAAGGAGGCGGAATTTCAAAAGCTGAAGCAGGAAGCCGAGGCCGCCGCCGCCGCACTTGCCATTGCGGAAAAGGCGGTCGCGGATGCCAGGGCCAAGCCGCCGGAGGGGAAGCAGGCCGAGGAAATCAAGGCCGTTGCCGCGGAGGTGGATGCCGCGCAGAAAAAATTCGACGAACTCGATGCGAAGAAAACCGGGCTGAGAGCCGAGCGCGACAAATCCACGCGCGGCACGCCTGAATTCACGAAGGCGGATGCGTCCTATCAGGCCATCAAGCCCGAACTCGAAAAGGCGCAGACGGCGCTCAACGCCGCGAAGGCGAAGCAGACCGCGAAACCCGGCGAGAGCCCGGTGCCGGCGGAGCTGACCGAGGCCGTGAAGAAGGCCGAGCTCGATGTGAAGCTCGCCACGAAAAAAGTCGCACCTGCCGAGAAGGCCGTCGCTGCCACGAAAAAGGAAATCGAGGCCGCGAAGAAGCAGGCCGGCGAACTGAAGGGCCGCATCGCGCAGATGGAGACGGACGCGGCGAAGACGAAGGCCGATGCCGAGAAGGCTGCCGTGGCCAGCGCGCAGGAACTCGATGCCGCCAAGGCCGCCGCGGAAAAACTGCGTGCGCAGTATGAGGCCACGAAGAACGCCAGCCAGAAATCCGCGAGCACGACGACCGGGCCGGTCCCGGTGGTGTCAAAGAATTGAGCGGCCCGCGCCTTCGGATGCGCGGCGCTTTTTCATCACCGTAATCAGGCGACCGCGCTGAGCTGCTGCATGGCGTGTGCGGGCAGCGAGATCTCGAAAGTGGTCCCATCCTTGCTGCTGCAATGCTGCAGCGTGCCGCCGGA
The DNA here is from genome assembly GCA_043779225.1 of Prosthecobacter sp. Taxonomy (GTDB): domain Bacteria; phylum Verrucomicrobiota; class Verrucomicrobiia; order Chthoniobacterales; family Chthoniobacteraceae; genus SXWH01. Next base: position 5,922 of record JAYWEO010000146.1, on the reverse strand, counting down.
TTGCTGCGCACAGCCGAGTGCGACCGCGAGGCCGAGGCCCGCCGCCTGCGTGTTTTTCTTGGTCGAGAAGAAGGGTTCGTAAATCCGCCCTGCATCCGAACTGCGGATGCCGGGGCCGTCATCGACGATCGCGATTTTCAGCCGTGCTCCGTCCTGGGTGATGCCGCCGCCGGGGAAAAGCTCGGGCTGCTCGGTGCCCTTGTCTGCATTCACGCGGATGAGCACGTGCCTGGCACCGGCCTCGGCGGAGTTGCGGACGAGTTCGGTGATCGCGAGTTTCATGCGCGAGGTGTCCACGGTCATCGAGGGCAGGTTTTCGGGGCATTCGATGTCGATCTGAAAGCCGGGCGTCCTCATGCGGTCGAGGGTCGGGGCGATCTGGCGGAAAAAATCGGCGGGGTCCATCTTGCGCGCACTGTTGGAGGAGGGGCGGCTGATGGAGTTGATGCGTTCCATGAGGTCTGTCGCATCGCGAGCGCCGTCGCGGATCCGCTCGAGGCCCTCCTTCATCACCGGGTTGAGCTTTCGCTCGTCCATGAGCAGGCCGAGGTAGCCATGGAAAAGGGACAGGATATTGTTCATGCGGTGCGCCAGGCCGCGCACCAACTGATCCTGGAATTCGGTAAAAACGAGTTGCATCGTGATTGAGCTGAATCCCGATATTAGCAGCATGCGTGCGCGGCGATGCCCGATGACGCGAGTTCAGCGCGAACCGAGGAATTAACTCCCGGCTGGCACGGAGGATGTCGGCTGCGAGCTGACTTCGCCGGCGATCATCGTGCGCAGTGTGCCGTCTGGCAGGCGGAGCAGCAGGTTGCCCTCCGGGTCGAGGCCCTCGGCACGGCCCTCGATGGATGTGCCCGCATGGTCGAGGCGGATCCATTTTCCGAGGATAGAACTGCGGCGTGCGGCCTCGGCGAGGATGGAGTCAAAGGAGGAGGTATTCACATTCGGCAGGCGGGCGGCGAGTTCCGAGATGACCGCGGCGGCAAGGCTGCTGCGGTCTAGGATGCGGCCAGTGAGCTGACGCAGCGAAGCGGCGCGGTCGGCGATTTCAGACGGCATGGCCTCGTGGTTCATGTTCAGCCCGATGCCGACGATGGCGAACATGCCGCCAGCGGTGTCGCTGGAGCATTCGGTGAGGATGCCGCCGATTTTTTTTTCGCCGATGAGCACGTCGTTCGGCCATTTCACCTGTGCTTGCAGGCCGGTGGCGCGCTCGATTGCAGCGGCCACGCAGACGCCGGCCCAAGTCGTGAGCCGCACCCAGAGCGGCAGCGGGAACGCGGGGCGCAGCAGCAGCGAAAACCACAGGCCCGCGTGCGGCGCGGAATCCCAGCGGCGTCCGAAACGTCCGCGGCCCGCGGTCTGCCGTTCGGCGAAGACGAGCAGCCCGCCTGCGTGGCCTTCGCGTCCGAGGCGCGCGGCGACGTCGTTCGTCGAGCCGGTTTCCTCAAAGGTGAGAATCTCGCGTGCGAGCATGCAGCCAGCGAGGCGCGCGTGCAGGTCGTCGGCGATGAGCCGGTCTGGCGAGGCGAGCAGGCGGCAGCCGAGGCCGGGCTTTTCCTCGATATCAAAGCCAGCGCCACGGAGCCGGGTGAGCGATTCCGCGATCTGGCCGCGCGGCACACCGAGCGCGTCGGCGAAGTCGCCGGGGAGCAGATGCACGGCGGCGGCGCGGAGTTCGACGAGGAGCCGGGCGTCGAGCGAGAGCGCGGTCATGCCTCGACGAGTTCGAGGGAAAAATCCACGGCGGGTGCCGAGTGCGTGAGCGCGCCGACGCTGATGAAATCCACGCCGGTCGCGGCGATGGCATTCACGGTCGAGAGATTCACGCCGCCGCTGGCTTCGAGCAAAATCGCGCGGTTGCCACGGAGCTGCACGGCCTCGGCGAGCTGTGCGTTCGTCATATTGTCGAGGAGGATCACATCCACGCCTTCGAGCGTGAGGAAATCGCGCACCTGGTCGATCCGGTCGGCCTCGATCTCCACGCGCACGCCGGGATGCTCCGCTCGGAAACGGCGCACATTTTCCTGGAGCTGCGCGAGCGGCGTGCCTGCGGCGAGATGATTGTCCTTCACCATCACCATGTCGAAAAGTCCGATGCGATGATTCGTGCCGCCACCTGCGGTGACGGCGGCTTTTTCCAGCGCGCGCAGGCCGGGCGTGGTCTTGCGCGTGTCGAGGATTTTTGCGTGATGAGGTTTCACGGCTTCGACGAATGCGCGCGTGAGCGTGGCCACGCCGCTGAGCTGCTGGATGAAATTCAGCGCCGTCCGTTCGGCGGTGAGGATGCCGCGGACTGTGCCGGAAATCTCCATCGCTGTGTCGCCGGGCTGCAGCGCGTCGCCGTCGTCGCGCACGATGCGGACATCGAGCGACGGATCCACGAGCGCAAATGCACGCGCGGCTGTTTCCGAGCCTGCGAGCGCACAGGGCTGCTTGGCAAAGATGCGCGCCTTTCCGCTCCGCGCAGCGTCCACGAAATACGCACAAGTCAGGTCGCCGCCGCCGATATCCTCCGCGAGCGCGAGCGCGACGGGGTCGGGAAAATTCTGAATTCTGAATTGATTCGGGCCGCCTGCGGCGGTCTGTCTCGCTCCGCTCGGCTCTGAATTTTGACTTGGGCCTGGCACTGCGGCGGGACGTTTAGACGTGCTCTGCGTGCTCGGCATGGCCGACGCCGTGCAGGAGGCTCTGGCCGCGGACGAATGTCTCCAGCACCGCGTGCGGGCCGCCGCGGTAGATGCAGAGTGCGAGCATGTCGTCGGGCGTGAGATCCGCGATCTTCGTCTCGGCTCCGCCGTAAGGGAGCATCGCGGCCAGATCCATCACGGTGATGTCGGCCTCCTTGCCAGCTTCGAGGCTGCCGATGATGCCGCCTTTTCCGAGCGCCTCGGCTGCTCCCTGCGTGGCGAGGTGCAGGGCTTCAGCGGGCGTGGGCACGGCGATGTCCTTCTCGTAAAAACTGCGGGCCTTCTGGCTTTCGATGGCGCTGCGCATGACCTGCCAGAGATTCAGCTCGGGGCCGGCGGCGACCTCGGTGCCGAGGCCGACCTTCACGTGCTCCGCGAGAGTCTCGCCGAGGGGCATGATGCCGCTGGAGAGGTAAAGGTTTGCCGTGGGGCAATGCGCGACGGCGGTGCCGGTGTCCGAGAGCACGGCGCGCTCGCGCGGGGTGAGATGGATGCAGTGGCCGAGGATGGTCTTCGGGCCGAGCAGGCCGGCCTTGTCGTACACGTCGGTGTAGTCCTGCGCCTTCGAGAAAAGATGCTTCACGCGTTCGCATTCCTCGCGCGTCTCGGCGAGGTGCGTCTGGATGTAGCAGTCGAACTGCCGCGCCATCTCGCCGGCCGAGCGCATGAGCCGCTCGCTGCACGCGAGTGCGAAGCGCGGGCTGAACGCGTATTCGAGCAGCCCGTCCGCCTCGCCGTGCCACTTGCGGCAGAGCCGTTCGCATTCGAGCAAAGTGACGCTCACGATTTTCCTCGGCTGCATCGTGCCGTAAGTGCCGACGTCCATCATCGTCTGGCCCATGATGATTCGCATGCCGGAATTCGCCGCCGCCTCAAAGGCCATGTCGCACGTGTCCTCGTAGATCGCGGTGAAGACCGCCGCCGTCGTGGTGCCGTTCCGAGCAAGCTCGGCGAAGAACAGTTCCGGCTCGCGCGCGCCGACCTTGCCGGTGAAATTCCGCTCCCGCGGGAAGACGTGCTGGTGCTGCCATTCGAGCTGCTGCCCGCGGCCGCGCGCGACCACGGGGTATTGCGGCAGATGCGTGTGGAGATCGATCAGTCCGGGAAAAATGATCGCGCGATCCGACTGCTGCCAGTGGATGGGCTGGGGCCGGTGTTTTTTTCCGAGAAACTGAAAGCTGCCGACCTCCACGATGCGCCCGTCGCCGATGATCACGGCGCCATCCCGCCATGCGCGCAGCTTGCCGTATTCCGGGGCGTCGATGACGCAGCCGCGCAGGCCAAGAAGGGGAGTTTCGTTATCCATCGGAAACTGCGAAAGTATCGGCAGTGCGTGGTGCGGTCAATGAAAGCGGCGCGGCTCGTTTGGGATCAAGGATCGGCGGTTTGCAACCGCCGAAGGTGACCTCCCTGCAAAGCGCAATCGGGAAAGCCCAATCACACGCGTGTTCCGAGTGCCCGGCGGTTGCAAACCGCCGATCCTTGACGCCGCATTCATCACTTCCGCGGGACTCAATGATCTCAATCTCCGTCTGCCGTTCCGGGCGGGATTTAGATTAGGATTGCGAGGAAGATGAAACGGATGCCCCGCCATTTTCCTCCGAAGCGATCCCCCTGAAAAGATGCCGGGCCGCCCGCGGACTCCCACCGGAGTTCCGCGAGCGGCCCGAACCACCCTAACACTGTAACGCAATCTATGACCGTGCCCCGTTCACACCGTTCAAAGATTGTTCAAAGTATTTTTCAGCGGGCTTCGAGCGCGAGTTCCGCCGCGCCGATGATGCCTGCGTCATTGCCCAGCGTGGCCGGGACGACCTTGAGCTGCTCGTGGAAAAGCGCGCTTGTCCGCTCGCAGATCGTCCGCCGAATCGGGTCGATGATGATGTCGCCGGCCGCGGCGATCCCTCCGCCGATGACGATTGTGTCCGGGTTCAGCAGCCACACGCCGTCCGCAAGTGCCGCGCCGATGTCCGTGCCGATGGCATCCCAGAGCGCGATGGCGATGTGGTCGCCCGCATTGGCCAGCGCGGCGAGTTCGGCGGGCGTGCATTTTTCCAGCGGACGCTGCTGGCGGGAAGCCGAGTAAAGCCGCCCGGCGCGCTCAGCGATCTGCCGGTTCCCCACGTACGTCTCGAGGTCGCCGGGCGTGCCGTACACGCCGCGCGGCCCGTGCGAATCGATGCTCATGTGGCCGATTTCGCCTGCTGCGAGCCGTGAGCCGCGGAAGAGCCGGCCATCGAGGATCAGTCCGCCGCCGACGCCCGTGCCGAGCGTCACGCAGATCGCATTGCGCGCACCTTTCGCCGCGCCGTGCAAAAATTCACCATACGCCATCGCGTTCGCGTCGTTCTCGATGGCCGAGCGCAGCCCGGTCTTTTCGCGCAGCAGTGTGACGAGCGCCACTTCATGCCAGCCCTCCACATTCGTCAGCTCGTGGACGATGCCCGTGACGCTGTCCACAAATCCCGGCAGCCCGATGCCCACCGCCTCGATCTCCGGGTGCGCCTCGCGCATCGCGCCGATGACGCGCAGCAGCTCGCCGATGATCGCATCCGCTGTGCGGTGCCTGGTCGTGTCGATGACCTCTCCGCGTCCGATGATCGCGCCATCACGAACGATGGCCGACTTGATCGTCGTGCCCCCGAAATCAATCCCTATCGCTTTTGCTGAGTTGCTCATGCTCGTGGAAAATTCCGCGCGCACACTGCGGGGCGGCGTCGAAAAGTCAACCGCACGCCACTCACGACTCGCCATTTGCCCATCGGCCGGGTTGACTCTTTCATCATGCGCACCCCCGTCGCCCTCTCCGCGTTTTTAGCCCTCCTTTCTTCCGCCATCGCCGGGAACTGGCCCGCGTGGCGCGGCCCGGCTGCCGATGGCACCACGCCCGAAACCGACCTGCCGCTGCACTTCAGCGCAACCGAGGGCGTGAAGTGGAAAGTCGCGCTGCCCGAGCGCGGGAACAGCACGCCCATCATCTGGGACGGCAAGATTTTTCTCACGCAGGCCGTCGGCACCCGGCGCACCGTGATGTGCCTCGACCGCAAGGACGGCCACACGCTCTGGCAGGCTGGCCCCGAGTGGACCGGCGAAGACGTGACGCACCAGACGAACCCGTATTGCAGCGGTTCGCCCGCGACGGATGGCGAGCGCGTGGTCGCGTGGTTCGGCAGCGCGGGCCTGTGGTGCTGGTCGCTCGATGGAAAGGAGCAGTGGCACGTGGACC
>JAYWEO010000145.1:0-14751 GCA_043779225.1 Prosthecobacter sp. | reverse complement strand
GGACGTATGCGCTCTTGCGCCGGATGCGGTCAATGGTCCGCCGGCGCGCGAGGGTGACGATCCATCCGAGGGCGTTGCCCTTTTCGACGCAATAGCTGGGGGCGTGTCGCCAGACTTCGAGGAAGCATTCCTGGATGAGATCATCCACATCGTGATCATTATAGATCATGCGGCCAACGATGGTCCGGACCAGCGCGTGATGGCGGCGATGCAGATCAGCCAGCGCGGATTCGTCACCTTGCTGGATGCGTTGCATGAGCTGTTCGTCGGAAGGCTCATCGTGATCGAGTGCGGCGGAGGAATTGAAATCAGGCAGAGTCGGGAGTTGTGACATGGTAATGGTTGGTTGCACCTCCATGTCCTTGCCTACCCCGTGCCAGCCGCGCTTTACCCTGTTGGCCGCGCAGTGCGGAGGGAAAAGTGTCGCATAAACCAACACCCGTGTCGCCGGTGCGCGACGGTCAGATTTTTCCCATCAGCACGAGGATCAGGATGATGACCAGTACGAGGCCGAGGCCGCCGCTCGGCCCATATCCCCATTGTTTGCTGTGAGGCCATGTGGGCAGCGCGCCGACGAGAAGGAGGACCAGGATGATGAGCAGGATTGTGTTCATGCTGAAAGTTCGTGGCAGCCAAGCTGCGTGGCCGTGTCGTATTCCTCTTGCCGATGGCCGAAGAAACGCAAATCCCGCTGACCCGCCTCGCTGCATTTGTGCGGCAGCACACGCATGATGTCCGCAATGCCCTGAACAGTCTCGAACTCGAGACCGCGCTGCTGCAGGAACTGGTCGCGGATCCGGAGGGGGTTGCCTGTGTCGATCGCATCCGCAGCCAGGTGCGGGCCTTCGGCGGGCAGATGCGCTTGCTTTCCGTGATTTTCCAGGACCTGCGGCCGGATGCCGCACCGATCGCGGCGAGCGAGCTGTTCCTCATCTGGAAAGATCAGCAGGCCGGACTGAAGGAGCCGCCCGAAGTCGAATGGACGGGCAGTCTCGGGGCGGAGAAAGTGAATGTGGACACCACCATGATGTCGGCGGTGTTTCGCGAACTGCTCGCGAATGCCGCGGCGTTCAGAAGCGGCGGCACCGTGACGGCGAGCGCGCGGCGCGAGGGGGACGACGTGGTCTTCGAGCTGCGCGAGCCAAAGACCGCCGTGCTCGACACCTCCCGATGGGGCGAACCTCTCGTGACAACCCGGTGCGGTGGCTACGGCCTCGGGCTCTGGTCGGCGAAGCGCCTCCTCGCCGCGAATCACTCGCGCATCACGCAGGAGCAGGCACCGGGAGACATGGCGCTGGTGACGTGCGTCTCGGTCCCAGTCTTGAAATAGGAAGGCCGGCGTGCCCTGCCACCGTCGAAAGCTTACCCGACGGGTGGCGAGCGCCGGCCCATCACCAGCGCGACGACGAACAGGATGAGGAAGACGGCGAAGAGAATCTTCGCAAATCCCACAGCAGTGCCGGCGATGCCACCGAAGCCGAGGACGGCCGCGATGAGCGCGATGAGGAGGAATGTGATGGCCCAGGAGAGCATGATGAGAGGTTTCTTGCGGTTTGAAGTTTATCTTACGTCCCAGGTTCGGGCTGTGCGCGAAGGATGCGTGTATGAAAATCAGAAAACTCCGCGCCGCATTTCACGCCGGGCGTTTTCGTTTGCTGCCGGTCCTGCGATGTGCAAATGCCTCGCACGCATCGCGACGCGCGTAATGAATTGGAAACGAATCTCCCGGATACTCAGCCTTGCCGCCTTCGGCATCGGGCTCTGCGGCTTTGCGGGCTGGGTCTTTGGCATCGATGCCTTCAAGCGCATCCACCCCGCATGGGTGACGATGAAGGCGAACACGGCCCTCTGCCTGATACTCGGTGGCGCGGCTGTCGCGATCTTGCGCGACGAGGACTGCGGCGGGCTGCGGCGGCGGTTCGCGCAGGCATGCGGGATCGTGCTCGTCGTGGTGGGAACGCTGACCTTTTGCGAGAACCTGTTCGGCTGGGATTTCCGGATCGATCAGGCGCTTTTCCCCGAATCGCAGGAGGAGGCGGGCCGCTCCTTTCCAGGCCGGATGGGGCCGGCCTCGGCACTGATTTTCATGCTGCTCGGATCGGCCATCCTTTTCATCGATGTCCGCACGCGGAGGGGCACCTGGGTCGCCCAATCCTGCGCCACGGCCGCCGCAGTCGTCACGTTCCTCATCTTCCTCGGCTATTTCTACAATGTGGATCTGCCGGCGGCGCTCGCACCTTACATCTCGATCGCGCTCCACACGGTGATCGCGTTCCTGATGCTCTGCGTGGCCCTGCTGCTCGCACGGCCCGGGCGGGGATATGCGGCGATTTTCCTGGCGGATAACACGGGCGGAATCGTCGCGCGGCGGATGCTGCCCACGGCCCTGCTCGTCCCGGCGCTGCTCGGCTGGCTCTTCGTGCTCGGGAGGCAGGCCGGCTACTATGGCCGCGGCCTGGGCGAGGCGCTGCTCGCCGTCTCGATCACCGTGGTTTTCACCGGAATGGTCTGGTGGATCGCGCGTGCGATCGAGCGGAGCGGTGCAAAACGTCGCGCGGCGGAGGAAGCGCTGAGGAACAGCGAGCGCGAGCTGTCGGATTTCTTCGACCATGCCGCGGTGGCCCTGCACTGGGTCGGGCCGGATGGCGCCGTGCAGCGGGTGAATGACATGGAACTCGCGATGCTGGGCTATGCGCGCGAGGAATACATCGGCCGCCACATCGCGGAGTTTCACGTGTCGGCTCCGGTGATCGAGGACATCCTCACGCGGCTTTCGTCCGGCGAGACGCTCAGCGAATATCCCGCGCAACTCCGCTGCAAGGATGGCTCCGTGCGCGACGTGCTCATCAATTCCAGCGTGTACTGGGAGGATGGGAAGTTCATCCACACGCGCTGCTTCACGCGCGATGTCACCGAGATCCGGCGTGCGGAGGCCGGGCGCGCACAGCTCGCGGCGATCGTGACGTCTTCGGACGACGCCATCGTGAGCAAGAATCTGGACGGCATCGTGACGTCATGGAACGCCGGCGCGGAAAAGATCTTCGGATTCCGGGCGGAGGAAATGATCGGCCAGCCCATCCTGCGGATCATCCCTGCGGACCTGCATCACGAGGAAGGCGGCATCCTGCGGCGACTGCACGCGGGCGAGCGGATCGAGCATTTTGAAACGGTCCGTGTGACCAGGGACGGGAGGCGCATCGATGTGGAAGTGACGATCTCGCCGATGCGCGACGCCGCGGGGACGGTCATCGGCGCGTCGAAAATCGCGCGGGACATCACGCAGCGGAAACAGGGCGAGGCGGAGCTGCGCGCGGCCCACGATGCGGCCGAGGCGGCGAATCGCGCGAAGGATCAATTCCTCGCCGCACTCAGCCACGAGCTGCGGACGCCTCTCACGCCCGTGCTCGTGCTCGCCGCGGAGATGGAGCAGTCGCCCGATCTGGCGGAGGCGGTGCGGCACGATTTCGCGATGATCCGCAAGAATGTGGAACTCGAGGCGCGGATCATCGACGACCTGCTCGATCTCACGCGCATCACGCACGGCAAGCTGGCGCTGCGCTTCGAGCCCGTGGAGGTGCACGGGCTCATCGAGCACGCGCTGGCGATCCTTTGCAGCGATCGCGTGGCGAAGGACATCACCGTCGAAGTCGCGCTGGATGCCGCCGCGCACCACGCGAGCGGTGACCCGGTGCGGCTGCAGCAGGTCTTCTGGAACGTGCTCAAGAACGCGATCAAGTTCACGCCGAACGGCGGACGGATCAGCATCCGCTCATGGAATGAGGCCGGGCAGCTCCGTGTCTCCACGGCTGATACCGGGCTCGGGATCACGCCGGAGGAAATGCCGGGCATCTTCACCGCATTCGCACAGGGACGTGTGGCGGCTTCGTCACGCTTTGGCGGACTCGGCCTGGGGCTCTCGATTGCCGCGCTCCTCGTCCGCGAGCATCACGGGCGGATATGGGCGGAAAGTGCGGGGCGCAACCGGGGTGCGACCTTCCATCTCGAACTTCCGCTCGCAGCATCCAGCGCGACGGAAAGGCGAATCACGCCGCCAGTCTCATCCGGCAGCGTGCGCCCGTTGCGCATCCTCCTCGTCGAGGATCACGAGGACACCCGCAATGTCCTCGTCCGCCTGATGACCCGCTGGGGCCACAATGTGAAGACTGCGGCATCCGTGGCGGAGTCGCGCGAGGCGATCGCCGATGGTGCCTTTGACATGCTGTTCAGCGATGTCGGATTGCCCGATGGCACCGGCCATGAAGTCGTGGCCGCCTGGCGTAAGAAGTCGGATGGCCCTGCGGTGGCGATGAGCGGCTATGGCATGGAGGCCGACCTCGCCCGCACGCAGGCCGCGGGCTTCGCCGATCACCTCGTGAAACCGGTCTCGGTGGAAAACCTCCGCGAAATGTTCACCCGTTTTTCTCCGTCTTAGCAGTATCCGCGATTTGGTTCATCTGAGGCCGGACCACGGTCTCCATGCATCCCGGACAGATTCCGTGGGAAAAATCCGTGCCGGTCTGCTCGTGGATGTAGGCGTCTATGTCGTGCCAGTAGTCCGCGTCATCGCGCACCTTCTTGCAATACATGCAGATCGGCAGGAGGTGCTGCAGGGCGCGCACTTCCTCCAGTGCCTTTTCAAGTTCCGCGATGCGTTCCGTCCCGCGACGCTCGAGTTCCAGCACGCGCTCGCCGCAGCGCATCCGGGCGAGCAGTTGCGCATTGTCCACCGGCTTGCTGAGAAAGTCGTCCACGCCGGCGCCAAATGCGGTCAGCACATCCGAGGCCTGATCGTGCGCGGTGAGCATGATGATGTAGGTGTAGCGCCGCGCCGGCATGGTGCGGACCGCGGCGGAGACATGCAGCCCGTCGAGCCGGGGCATTTCCCAGTCGAGCAGCGCGACATGCGGCGGATTCGCGCCGAGGAGGATGTCGAGTGCGGCCTGCCCGTTGTCCACCACGGCGACTTCATAGCCATGACGCTGGAGGAGGAAGACGAGCGCGGTCCGGGTCCGTTCATCATCCTCCGCGACGAGGACTCGCTTCGGGATGGGGCCCGAGGCTGGCAATGGCGGGTCGGGCAGTTTCATTACCATCCGATTCGCAGCCGCCGCCCCTTTGCGCGTGCGAAAATGCAACGGGTGCAAGAACCCCCGCATGGATGTTCCCAGTGGCTTCGCACGGGCGGTCTTGCGAGAGGCGCGTCTTGGAAATACGAGCGCCAAAGACACGGCGCCCGGACGGCTTTTCATGGAGCACACGCATGAAACCACGAGTTCTCCTCCGCACCGTTGCCCTGCTTGTTTCGCAGGTGCTCTTTCATGCGGCGTCCGCCGCCGAGCCGCTTCGCTACAACCGCGACATCCGGCCCATCCTTTCGGACAACTGCTTCGCGTGCCACGGGCCCGACAAGGCGAACCGCAAGGGCGGCCTGCGGCTCGATGTGCGCGAGGCGGCGGTCGCGCCGGTGGAGTCGGGCGACACGGCGATCGTCCCGGGGAAGATCAGCGAGAGCACGCTCGTCGCGCGCATTTTCACCGACGATGCGGACGACATCATGCCGCCTGGGAAGTCGCACAAAAAACTTTCCGTAGCGCAGAAGGAGACGCTGAAGCGCTGGGTGGCCGAGGGCGCGGTGTATGAAAAGCATTGGTCGTTCATGCCGGTGCCGATGGTGCGCGTGCCGACTGCTGGTGATTTGAAAATGGCGGAGGCGGAGTCGCTGAAATGGCCGCGCAATGAGATCGATTGGTTCATTTTGCAAAAGCTCACGGAGCGCGGGCTGAAGCCTTCGCCGCGCGCGGAGCCCTCGACGCTCGCACGGCGCATCGCGCTCGATCTCACGGGTCTGCCACCGCGTGCGGAGCTGCTGGACAATTTCGATGTCGCGAAGCTCGACGACTGCATCACCGCGAATTTTTCCTCGCCGCACTACGGCGAGCGCATGGCGGTGGACTGGCTCGACGCGGCGCGCTACGCGGACACACAGGGCTACCAGGTGGATCGCGATCAGGACATGCACACGTGGCGCGACTGGGTCATCGGGGCGTTCAACAAGAACATGCGCTTCGATCAGTTCACCATCGAGCAGCTCGCGGGCGATCTGCTGCCGGGCGCGACGGTGGAGCAGAAGGTTGCGACGGGCTTTCATCGGAACCACATGGTGAACCAGGAGGGCGGCATCATCGGCGCGGAGTTCATCGCGGAATACACGGCGGATCGCGTGGAGACGACGGCGGCGGTGTGGATGGGGCAGACGTTCAACTGCGCGCGCTGCCACGACCACAAATTTGATCCGTTCACGCAGAAGGACTTTTACTCGATGAAGGCGTTCTTCGCGAACGTCGGCGAGCAGGGTGATGGCAATCAGGACTCGATCACGCTGCCCGCGCCGGACATCGAGAAAAAGATCGCGCCGATGCAGGGCGAGGTGAAGGCGTTGCAGGAAAAGCTCGCGAAGCAGAAGGCGGACGACGCCGACGTGCGCGCATGGGCGGACCGGCTCGTGAAGCAGCGGGTCGCGTGGGAGCCGTTCGAGATCGCGAAGCTCAGCGCGCAGCAGGGCGAGCCGAAGGCGACGGGCGACGAGGGCGCATTCGAGCTGGGCCTCATCAACCGCGAGGGGCGGCCCCTCGTCGCCACGGTGAAGGCGCCTGCGGGAAAAAAGATCACGGCGCTGCGGGTCGAGTGCTCGTCGGAGTCCGATGTCGCGGGGGTCGGGCTGGGCCGTGTGTTCGTGCAGGCGGCAAAAAAGAAAGTCCTCGCGATGACCGGCGCAGCCGAGGGCGTGTCGCGGACGGCCGCCGAGGCGCAGCGCACGGCCGCGGCCGCCCGCGGCAGCGGTACGTCGCTGGCACCGCGCCCGAACAGGCGGGACGCGCTCGTGTGGCAGCTCGCGGAGCCGTTCGAGGTGAAAGGCGCAAATGAGACGCTGGATTTTTCCATCGCGATCAACTCGAGCGGGCGCGAAACGGAATGGCGCATCCTTTTCACCACCGCGCCGGTGGATCAGCTCGTCCCGCTGAGCGCGTTTGAGGTCGCGGCAAAGGATCCCGCGAAGCTCACGCGCGCGGAACAGGACACGCTGAAGAAGGAGTTTCAGCTCGCGCTCGCGGAGGCGAAGGAACTCCGGACGAAGATGGCCGCGCTCACCTTTCAAATCGCGGAAACCCGCAAGCTGCTGCCCTCGGCCATCGTGATGAACGAGCGCGCGAAGCCGAAGGACACCTTCATCCTCCTGCGCGGCGTGTATGATCGTCCGGGTGAGAAAGTCACCGCCGCGACTCCCGCAGTGCTGCCCCCTTTGCCGAAGGACGCGCCGGGCAACCGCCTCGGCCTCGCGCGCTGGCTCGTGAGCGCGGAGCATCCGCTCACCGCTCGCGTGACGGTGAACCGGCTGTGGCAGTCCGTCTTCGGCACCGGGCTCGTGCGGACGAGCGAGGATTTCGGCGCGCAGGGCGAGGCGCCGAGCCATCCCGATCTGCTCGACTGGCTCGCGGGGGAATTCATGCGCAGCGGCTGGGACGTGCAGCACATGCTGCGGCTCATGCTCACGAGCGCGACATACCAGCAAAGCTCGCGCGTCACTCCCGCGCTGCTCGCCGCAGATGCGGACAACCGCCTGCTCGCACGCGGCCCGCGCTTTCGCATGAACGCGGAATTTGTGCGCGACCAGGCGCTCGCGGCGGCGGGATTGCTCTCGGAGAAAGTGGGCGGCAAATCGGTGAAGCCGTATCATCCGCCGGGGCTCTACGAACTCGTGACCGCGGGCAGCAGCACGAACACATGGGTCGAGGACAAGGGCGAGGGACTGCACCGGCGCAGCCTCTACACGTATTGGAAACGCAGCGTGCCCCATCCCGCGATGATCGCATTCGACGCGCCGGGCCGCGAAGTCTGCGCGCTGCGCCGCCCGCGCTCGAACACGCCGCTGCAGGCGCTGAACCTGATGAACGATTCCGCGTACATCGAGGCCGCACGCCATCTCGCTGTGCGGATGATTCAGTCGTCGTCCGCAGTGCCCGATCAAATCCAGCACGCCTACCGCACGCTGCTCGGCCGCGCCGCGAGCGCCGCCGAACTCGCCGTGCTCACGCGCGCCTTCGAGCGGGCGCGCACGGACTTCACAAACGATCCGAAGGCAACGGCGGGCCTGCTGAAAACCGGCGACGCGTCGCTCGCGCAGCAGACGATCGATCCCGCAGTCCTTGCCGCGATGACGAGTGTCGCGAGCACGATCCTGTGCCTCGATGAAACCGTCACGAAGGAATAATCCCGTTCACCCCGCACCAATCACGAAGCCATGAACAGTCTCACTCGCCGCCAGTTCCTCGCACGCAGCACGGCCGCCGCAGGTGCCGCCGCACTCGCCACGCTGCTGAATCCGCGCGCCGCGGGCGCGGCCGGCATTCCGGGGCTCCCGCATTTTGCGCCGAAGGCGAAGCGCATCATCTGGCTCACGCAGGGTGGCGCGCCTTCGCAGTTCGAGCTGTTCGATCCGAAGCCCGGCCTCCGCGCGATGTTCAACAAGGACATGCCCGAGAGCATCCGCCACGGGCAGCGCCTCACCGGCATGACGGCAGGGCAGGCACGGTTCCCGATTGCGCCGAGCGTGTATCGTTTTGAAAAGCAGGGGCGCTGCGGCATGGAGCTGAGCGAGCTGCTGCCGTTCACCGCGCAGCACGCGGATGATCTGTGCCTCATCCGCACGATGAACACCGAGGCGATCAATCACGACCCGGCGATGACACTTTTGCAGACCGGGCACCAGCTCTCCGGGCGTCCGTCCTTCGGCTCGTGGATCGCCTACGGCCTCGGCAGTGAAAATGAAAACCTGCCCGCATTCACTGTGCTCATCTCGCGCCCGAGCGGCGGCACGAATGCGCAGCCGCTCGCCGAGCGCATGTGGGGCAGCGGATTTTTGCAGGCAAAATACCAGGGCGTGCGCCTCAGCTCCGGCAAGGATCCCGTGCTCTACCTTTCCAATCCCGAAGGCATCACCACCGAGCGCCGCCGCGCGATGCTCGATGATCTCGGCGAGCTGAACCGCATGAAGCTCGCCGACTACCACGACCCGGAGACGCAGGCGCGCATTGATCAATTCGAGATGGCCTTCCGCATGCAGGCCAGCGTGCCGGAACTCGCCGACCTCTCGAAGGAATCCGCGCACACCTTCGAACGCTACGGCCCCGAATCGCGCAAGCCCGGCACCTACGCCGCGAATTGCCTGCTCGCGCGCCGGCTCGCCGAGCGCGGCGTGCGTTTCATCCAGCTCTACCATCGCGGCTGGGATCAGCACGCGGCGCTGCCGAAGGGCATCAAGAGCCAGTGCTACGACACCGATCAGGCGACTGCCGGACTGCTCAGCGATCTGAAAGAGCGCGGACTTTTCGAGGACACGCTGATCGTGTGGGGCGGGGAGTTCGGACGCACGGTGTATTCGCAGGGCGTGCTCACGCAGGACAACTACGGACGCGACCACCACCCGCGCTGCTACAGCCTGTGGGTCGCGGGCGCGGGGATCAAAGGCGGGCAAGTCATCGGGCAGACGGATGACTTCAGCTACAACATCGTGAAGGACCCCGTGCACATCCACGACCTGAACGCCACGCTCCTGCATCAGCTCGGCATCGAGCACACCGCATTCACGCACCGCCATCAGGGCCGCGACTACCGGCTCACGGATGTCCACGGCAATATCGTGAAGGACATGCTCGCGTGACCAAGTAGTCCCGCGCTTCAGCGCGCCGTGACGTGCGGCGGCAGTTTGCGTGTGCACCGGAATCAGCGCGTCCGATCTGCTTCGCACGCACAGCGTGGTCTGCACGGTCCTGTATGCTGAAGCGTGGGGCTGCTTTGCGCCGCGCCTCCGTGTTCGCGAGCGAAACTTGCGGATGAAATGTCCGAAAATGATCGTCCGGCGCGGTTGTTACGGAGTGAAGCTGAACCTCTCCGCTATTCTCCTCGCAGCGTTGTCGTTGTTTTTACCGTGCGCGCATGCCGCCGACCGTCTGCCAAATATCATCGTCATTTTGTCGGACGACTACGGCTACGGCAGCGCGGGCTGCCAGGGCGCGAATCCCGCACTCGTGAAGACGCCGAACATCGATCGCATCGCGACGGAAGGCCGTCGTTTCACGGATGGGAACACCACGTCGTCCGTGTGCTCGCCGACGCGCTATTCACTGATCACGGGCCGCTACTGCTGGCGCACTTCGCTGAAGCACGAGGTGCTGAGCACGTTCGCGCCGCTGCACATCGAGCCCACGCGGCTGAACATGGCGTCGCTGCTGAAAAAGCATGGCTACGCGACGGCGTCCGTCGGCAAATGGCACCTCGGCTACGGCACGGCGGATGATTCGCCGAAGTGGCGTACGGACTACACGGCGGAGCTTTCGCCGGGACCGCTCGACATAGGGTTTGACTATCACTTTTCCGTGCCGAGCAATCACGGCGACGTGACGGGAGTGTTCGTGGAAAACCGCTTCGTGTATGGACTGCGTGCGGGGAAAATTCCCGACAGCATGAAAACGCTGAAGCCGGTCGCGGACACGGACGACGACTTCCAAAAAACCTACGGCCCCGAGGACATGGAGAATCCGGGCAAAGGCGCGAAGGTGCTCGACCTCGACGCACCGCACCGGAAGAACCAGCGCGTGATGAAGGTGCTCGCGGACAAGGCGACGACGTGGATGCAGCAGCAGCCGAAGGACCAGCCGTTCTTTCTCTACTTCACGCCGGTCGCGGTGCATGCGCCGATCACGCCGGACAAGGACATCGCGGGGCAGAGCAAGGGCGGGCTGTATTGCGACTGGATCACCGAGCTGGATCGCGGCGTGGGCCGCATCCTCGACACGCTCGACAAGATGGGCATCGCAAAGGACACGCTCGTGATTTTCTCCAGCGACAACGGTGGCGTGAAGGAACTCGCGCGCGAAGACCTGTGGTCCACGAAGGCGTGGCACGCGGGCCTTGTGACGAATGGCATCCTGCGCGGCGGCAAGCATCACGTGTGGGAGGGCGGATTCAAAGTGCCGTTCATCGTGCGCTGGCCCGGCCACGCGCCTGCGGGTTCGGTGAGCAAGGAAATGGTGAGTCTCGCGGACATCCTCGCGACGACTGCGGCGATTGTCGGCGAGCCGTTGCCTGCTGCGTCGTTGGCCGCGGAGGACAGCCGCAATTTTCTCCCGGCGATCCTCGGCGATCCCGCGAAGCCGATCCGCGACGACATGATCGTCCATAGCTCGGACGGTGTCTTCGCGATTCGGCGCGGCCCGTGGAAATGGATCGAGGGCGTGCCGGTGGATGAAATCAAACCCGGCGCACGCAAGGCGCACGCGGACGAATATCACGAGCAGCTCTACAATACCCACGACGACCCTGCCGAGACGAAGGACGTGAGCGCCGAGCATCCCGAGATAGTCGCGGAACTCCGCGCGCTGCTGAACCGCCAGCGCAACGGCGGCTACAGCCGCGAACTCCCGCCGGTGACTGCGATTGAGGAAGCGTCCGTCGCCGCGCTGCCGCCCGTGCAGGGCGATGTGTTGATGAGCGAGCCGCTCGCGCAGTTGCCCGCGAAGCCGTGGACCACTGCTTCCGGAAAATGGATCGCGCGCGACGGTGCCGTGTGGGGCGCTGAGACGCCGAATGCGAAGAACGGCGCTGCGATGCGCGCACCGTGCGCGATTGGCGATGGCACACTCGATTTCGATCTGAACCTCGACGGCGCAAACCGCATCTCGCTGCGCATCGAGGCCGGGGAGCCGAAGCACACCTTCCGCGTCGTCATCGCGCGGAACTCGATCGAGATCGCACGCAATCCCGCGCCCGGCGAGACCGACGCCGAGCAGCTCGCGCGCAAGACGCTCGATTTGAAAAAGGGCCGCTGGGTTCCCGTGCGCCTCGCGTTCAAGGGCGACACGCTCACCGTGCAGGTGAACGAAACGCAGGCCCGCGCCACGCACGCCATTTTTGCGAACCAAAAGACCGCGCTGAACTTCCTCGTCTTCGGCGACAGCGCGGGCTTCCGCAATGTGAAGGCTGTGAAGTGATGCGCAAGGATCGGGAGGTGCAGACGGGCACATGGCGATTGCCTCGCGTTTTGCAACCGCGTAACGCTCGGAGCCCATGAAACGCCGCACTTTCCTCCAGTCGTCCGTCGCGCAAGCCGTCGCAGGTTCCGCCGCAATCGCCGGACTTTCCAATGAAGCATCCGCCGCCGACGGGAAGGCGCGCGAATACTACAAGCTCTCCACCTACACACTGAACGCGGCGAAGAAGCCCGTGCTTGATGCGTATCTCAGCAAGGCGTTCATCCCGGCGGTGCGGCAGTCGGGCAGCGGGCCGGTGGGCGTGTTCAGCGAGACGCTGCCGGATGGGAAGCTCGCGGTGCATGTGCTCATCGTCTTCCAGTCCGGAGACGGTGCGGCGACGCTCGCGGCGCGTCTCGCGAAGGACGAGGTGTATGCGAAGGCCGCCGCCGAATATCTCGCCGCGCCGGCGAGCGATCCGGTGTATGAGCGGATCGAAAGTTCGTTCCTCGGTGCGATCGAGGGAATGCCCAGGCTCGCGAGGCCGGACTTCTCGAAGGCGCGCCTGCTGAATCTGCGCATCTACGAGAGCCACAACGAGCGCGCGGCGGCGAAGAAGATCGAGATGTTCAACCTGCACGAGCTGGCGATTTTCCAGCGCGTGGGGCTCACGCCGGTGTTCTTCGGCGAGGCCCTCGGCGGCGCGAAGATGCCGAATCTCACCTACATGCTGGTCTTCCCCGACGAGGCCGGACGCAAGGACGCCTGGAACCGCTTCCGCACCGACGAGGCGTGGGTGAAGCTGAAGGCCGTGCCGGAATACGCGGACAAGGAAATCGTGTCGCACATCACGAACAAGATCCTGACGCCCGAGGCGTATTCGGAAATCTAGCGGCGGATGAAGTTCGCGCGTTTCGCTGTTCCCCGAACGATCCCATTTTCCCGCTCATCATGAAACGCATCCTCCCGTTCATTGCCGCGCTGCTGCTGGCATCGCCCGTCGCACTTCACTCTGCTGATGCTCCGGCACGACCGAACATCCTCTGGCTCGTCTGCGAGGACTCGAATGTGAACTGGTTCGGCTGCTACGGGAACCCGGAGGCGAAGACGCCGAACATTGATGCGTTCGCGAAACAGGGCTTCCGCTACACGCATGTGTTCGCGAGCGCTCCGGTGTGTGCGGCGCAGCGGAGCACTTGGATCACGGGCATCAATTCCATCTCGATGGGCACGCATCCGATGCGCAGCCGCTACGCGATCCCGCATGACGAGATCAAATATTACCCCGACTATCTCCGCGCGGCGGGCTACTTCACGGCGAATCATTCCAAGACCGATTACAACATCGGCGGTCGAGAGGACAGAGAGTGCTGGGACAGCAATGTGGCCGATGCCTGGAACCCGCGGAAACCGGGGCAGCCGTTTTTTCAGGTGATCAATTTCAATGAGTCGCACGAGAGCCAGGCGCACGGTGACGTGACCCATACGCGGCACTCGCCGGGCGATGTCGCGCTGGCCAGATACCACCCGGACGAGATGCCCATCCGCATGAACTACGCGAAGTATTTCGATGCGGTGGAGAACATGGACACGGAGGTGGGCAAGGCGCTCGCTGCGCTCGAAAAATCGGGCATCGCCGAGGATACGATCGTGATTTTCAATTCAGACCACGGCGGCGTGCTGCCGCGCAGCAAGCGCTACCTTTTCGACAGCGGCATCCATGTGCCGCTCATCGTCCGCATCCCGGAAAAGTGGAAGCACCTGTGGCCAGCGGAGAAGCCAGGCACGACGGTGGACCGGCTCGTGAGCTTCCTCGATTTGCCGAAGACCTGGCTGAGCATCACGGGCTCGGAAGTGCCTGCAGTGATGCAGGGCCGCGTGTTCCTCGGGCCGAAGGCGGAGCCGGAGCCGGAGCATGTGTTCAGTTTCCGCGAGCGCATGGACGAGCGCTTCGACAACCAGCGCGCCGTGCGCGACAAGCGGTATGTCTATATCAAGAACTACATGCCTTACGTGGTGTGGGGGCAGCACCTGGACTACCTGTGGAAAATGGTCGCGATGCGGACGTGGGAGGATGCGTTCAAGCATGGTCGCACGAATGAAATCACGGGCGCATTCTTTCACCTCAAGCCCGTCGAGGAACTCTACGACATGCAGGCGGACCCGGATAATGTGACGAATCTCGCCGAGAAACCGGAGCACAAGCAGACGCTCGAAAAAATGCGCGCCGCATTGCGCGAATGGCAGCTTGCGATTCACGACACCGGCCTGCTTCCCGAGGCTGAGCGCGAGCGTCGCTCGAAGGAAAACAACACAACCATCTACCAGATGGTGCGCGACCCGAAGCTCCACGACCTGCCCGCATATCTCGATGCCGCCGACCTCGCGCTGGCGAAGAATCCTGCGAACAAGGCGCGCTTCGTCGAGATGCTCGCGAGCAAGGATTCGGGCACTCGCTATTGGGGCACCATCGGATTGCTAATGTTAGGCAAAGCGGACGCGACGACGCAGGCCTCGCTCGAAGGCGTGCTGCGCGACGACTGCGGCGAAGTGCGCGCCATTGCCTCGTGGGTGCTCATCCAGTCGGGCAATCCCGCAAAGGCGCGTCAGACGCTGGCCGGACTCGTGCAGGCGCACGTGCCAGCGACTTTGATCGCGCTGAATGCGATTGACTGGTCGCGTGATGAAATCGCCCCGTATGTGGACGCGATTGATGCGCTCGCGA
>JAYWEO010000144.1:0-10302 GCA_043779225.1 Prosthecobacter sp. | reverse complement strand
CAGAAACCCAGAACAGCGCCGCCGTGAGCAGCAGCGCAGCCGCCGTGATCCACAGCCATTCCGTCGCGGCAAATTGGAGCGCGTGATCTTTCATGGGATGCGCCGGAAGCGGGTGTTCGCGAGCAGCAGCTCGAGCAGCAGCACGGCGAGCGCGCCGAGCAGCGGGATGTAAAAAAGCGGCGTGTACGTGCGGTTGCGCTTCAGCTTCACCTCGGATTTTTCCAGCCGGTCAATGTCTGCGTAAACGGTGTCGAGCTCCTGCCGGTTCGTCGCCGTGTAGCTCTTGCCGCCGGTCATCTTCGACATCTTCTCCAGCACCACATAGTTCGCCGGCTGCAGCATCGTGATCACGCCGCTCGGCTGGCCGTCGGGGCCGAGGCGCAGCTTGCCGGTCTCGCGATCAAAATCATTCAGCCAGCACTGCTCATTTTTTCCCACGCCGACCGTGTACACGCGCACGCGCTCGCCCGCGGCGAGGCTCGCGGAGGCGACGGGCTCGAGCGTCTCCCACTTGTTGTTGTCACCGTCGGTGAGCAGCACGATGAGCTTGCCGCGGCTCTGCTTTTGCGAGGCGAGACGCTTCACCGCGAGGCCCGTCGCATCGCCGATGGCGGTGCCGAGTTCCGTGATCACGCCGATGAAAAGCCGGTCCAGATTTTTTTGCAGCCACTCATGGTTCAGCGTCGGCGGGCTCACGAGGTACGGCGCGCCGCTGAACGCGATGAGCCCGATGCGATCCGACGGACGCCGCGCGACGAAATCCTTCAGCACGCTTTGCGCGATGTCGAAACGCGTCGTGAGTTTGCCCGGCGGCGCCATGTCGAGCGCCATCATGCTCCAGGAAAGATCGAACACGAGCATGATGTCCACGCCGCTCGCCTGCGTCTCGGTCTGCTCGTTCACCCAGCGCGGGCCTGCCATGGCCACGATCGTGAGTGCGACGGTGAGCGTGCGGAGAAAAATGAACAGCCGTCCCGCGACCGATCGCACTTTCCCGCCGATCGCACGCACCAGCTCGACGCTCGAAAACCGCAGCGCGCCATCCGCCCCGGAACGCCCGCGGATGAATGCGTACAGCGGCAGCAGCGCGAGAAAGAAAAGCACCCACGGATGCTGGAACTCGAAGCCGGTGTTCATGGCGCGAACCTCCGCTTCATAGCGTGCGCGCCGCCTTCGCGCGCGCGGCCTCCAGATCGTGAATCAGCTTCGTTGCATTGCCGAGCAGCGCGAGTGTGTCGGGCGGCTCCGCGCGCGGCGCAAACTTTGCACGGTCGCAGCCCGAGAGAAAATGCCACGCCTCGTTGGTCAGCTCGACCGGGCACGCGCGTCGTGTCACGAGCCCGCTCACGACTTCCTCGGAGGTGAGGCCGGTGCCTTCGAGGGCGAAGGCATCCGCCGCGTAGCGCCGCACGATGGCGGAGACCGACACGGGCGTCGCGTCGCCGGCATTCGCGCGCAGTGCGCCGATTTTCTCCCGTGCGATTTCAAATGGATCCGGCGGCGGCACGGGCGGTTTGCGGCGCGGCCAGCAGATCAATGCCACGGCGACCGCACCGCCGATTCCGCAGACCATCCACACTTTCCGATCTCGCTCGATCGCCGGCGCGGGCAGCTCCGGGCGCGGTGGACGCAGGTCTGATTCCGGCTCGGCTTTCAATGCCGCGGGCTCGGCCTTGATCACAGCAAATGCTGCGAGTGGAAAAAGCGCGAGGGCTGCTGAGAAGGCTAAAAGTACGGCGCGTTTCATCGGCGGCGGCGGTGCTCGAAAAAATGTTGCAGCATCGCGGCGTGATCATCCGCTGCGCCGAGCCGCAGGATGTCCACGCCCGACTGCATGAGCGCGCGATCGAGGTGTTCCTGCTGCCGAGTCACGCTCTCCGCGAAGGCCTCGCGCACCGTCGCGCGCGTCGAGTCCACCTCGATCACCTCGCCGGTTTCCAAGTCCTCGACCACGAGCATTCCCGAGGCTGGCAGTTCGCGTTCCCGAGCATCCTGGAGCTGCACGCAGACGAGATCGTGGCGCGAATTTGTGCGCCCGATTTCCTGGAAGATGTCGCGCTTTCCGTCGGCGGAGCCGTGCAGGAAATCGGAAATCAAAAACACAATCGAGCGCCGGTGCGTGACGTGATTCAGGAAGGACAGCGCCGATTCGATCCGCGTGCCGCGCCGCTTCGGCGAAAAGGCGAGCGCCTCGCGGATGATGCGCAGCAGATGACGCCGCCCCTTTTTCGGCGGGAGAAAAAGCTCTGCCTCGTCCGTGAAGAGCAGCAGCCCGACCTTGTCGCCATTCCGGATGGCCGAGAATGCCAGCGTGCCCGCGATCTCCGCGGCGACCTCGCGCTTTGTGCGCTGCGATGATCCAAAATCGCCGGACGCCGAAACATCCAGCACGAGCACGACTGACAGCTCGCGCTCCTCGCGGTGCAGCTTCACGAATGGCCGCCGCATGCGCGCGGTCACATTCCAGTCAATCGTCCGCACGTCATCGCCCGGCACGTATTCGCGCAGCTCCTCGAAATTCATGCCGCGGCCTTTGAACTGCGAGTGATACGCGCCGACCATGAGGTCGTTCGCGAGCTTGCTGGTCCGCAGCTCGATGCGGCGGACGCGGGTGAGGATGTCGGTGGAGGAGATCATCTTTCCGTGGCCGCGGTTGTCAGAGCGCGGGCTGATCTTCCGGGATGCGCGCCCGCGCTCTCACGAGCGCGGCTACGAGAGCTACGGCACCGGCACATTGTCGAAGATCTTCTTCACGATGCCATCGCCGGTCATGCCCTGCGCCTCGGCTTCGTAGGTGAGGATCACGCGATGGCGGAGCACGTCGGTGCCGATGGCTTTCACGTCGCCGGGGGTCACGTAGCTGCGGCCTTGCAGGAGCGCCCAGGCCTTGGCGGCGAGCGTGAGATTGATCGTTGCGCGGGGGCTGGCGCCGAACTGGATCAGCGGGCGCAGTTCGGTGAGCTGATATTTCTCCGGGTTCCGCGTGGCGAAGACGACATGCACGATGTAGTCGCGCACTTTTTCATCCACATGGATGCTGTCCACGACCTTGCGGGTGTTGAGAATGTCGTTGAGTTCGATGACGCGCTCGACTTCGAGATTCGGCCGCGTGAAGGCCATCGTGTCGAGGATGCGCCGCTCTTCCTCAAAGGTCGGGTAGCCGACGAGCACCTTCAACATGAAGCGGTCCACCTGCGCCTCGGGCAGGGGATATGTGCCCTCCTGATCGATTGGATTTTCCGTCGCGAGCACGAGGAAGGGGACAGGCAGCTTGTGCGTCTCGCCGCCGAGCGTGACCTGCCTTTCCTGCATCGCTTCGAGCAGTGCGCTTTGCACTTTGGCGGGGGCGCGGTTGATTTCGTCGGCGAGGACGATGTTGGCGAAAATGGGGCCCTTTGTGACGTGATATTGGCCGTCGCCGGGATTGTAGATGAGCGTGCCAGTGATGTCCGCCGGCAGCAGATCGGGTGTGAACTGCACGCGATTGAACGACGCGTGAATCGCGGACGCGAGCGTGCGGACGGCAAGCGTCTTCGCGAGGCCGGGCACGCCTTCGAGGAGGACGTGGCCATTCGCGAGCAGGCCGACGAGCAGGCGGTCGATCAGGTATTGCTGGCCGACGACGATCTTGCCGACGACTTCGCGCAGGCGGGTGACCCATGCCGAGGCGCTCTGCACGCTGGCGTTCAGTTCATCGAGGGATTCGCTCATATTGGGAAAAATCGGGGTATGCGAAGTGCCATGGCAACGCGTGGCGGGCTAACACAGCGGAAAGCGCGCATTCGGCAAGGAGAGAAAGCGCGATGTCTGCGCGACCGCGCATTTTCACGAGCGTTTGTAATGCAGGCTCAGGGTGTGGAATGCGTGCGGGCCGTCATCCACGGCGACGTGGAAATAGATCAGCTCCACGGCGGTGTTGTTGCGGTTCCATTTGTAGCCCACGAGCGTCTGGGTCGCCTTGCCGTCGGGTGTCGGAGTGCTGGAGCGGACGAGCTGCTGGCCGGGGCCGTAGAGTCGCTCGAGCATCTGGCGCTTCTCGGAAAGGCACGCGCCGTATTTTTCCTCGTCCCAGCCATCCTGCTCGTATTGCAGCTCCACCTCCACGAGCTGCGCGCCGGTGAGCATCTCGCGCACCTTGCCGTTTGCGCCCTTGTCCTTGGAAATGGCACCGCCTTCGAAATGGAAGAGCACGCGGCGGAGTTCCGGCGGCTTCGGTGCGGCGGGGTCGGAAGGGCTCGGCTTCTTGAAGCCGCCGGCCGTCACGATCCATTGCCGGTCCAGCTTGCGTCGGTCGGTGATGGCGAGCTTGGCCGCCTCGATCTTGATCTCCAGCCGCTCCGAGGGCTCATGCCACATGAGGCTGAAAGGGGGGTGGATTTCCCGCTCCTGCGTCGTCGCCACAGCCGCCGGCGCCGGGGTCGGCGTGGGCTTCGGCTTGGCCGGCTTCTGGGCGACTGCGGGGATCGCCGAGAGCATCAGCAGGCCGGCGAGAATCCGGCATTGGGCTTCGGGAGCGAATCGCATCCCCGGCTAAATCGCCCGGTGCATGGCCCGACTGCAATCCCAAACGTCGCGCCCGCCGGGCAGGAGGCGAACGTGAAAGGGAACTCCGTGACCATCGTGGACGGCGACAGCACGCCTGCCACGGCGGCGGTCAGTTTTGCGGGCATCCCCGGCTTCACCTGCGGACTGCCAGGACAGAGACATTCTTGCCAACCCTCCGGAGCCGCGATCTACACGGACATAAACCCCGTGGACAAGGCCAGCCTGAGCGGCTTCTACCGCTTCATCTGTCCGGCCCCTTGATCTCGTGGCCGCAGGCATTTACGGAAATATACTTTTTCAATTCCCGGCGTTTTTTTCTTGGCGGGAGTAACAAACAAGTCATTTATCGGCGGCGTGAGACTGGACACCCACTTTAAGTGCAGCGGCAACCTCCACGAGTGGATGGTCCGAGCCAATCAATCCCTCTCACTCCGGCAGGTTTCACTTTTTCAAGAAATCACCCAACCCAACTTTTTAACCCGACCCATTTCATGAAAGCCAACCAATCCGCCGTCGTCTCCGTCCGCCCCAGCCACAGGAATCGCAAGCCGCGCAAGTCCGCGCGCCGCGCCATTCTCGCGACTTCGGCTTCCGCGCTCCTCGCGCTGTTTGCCCTGACCCACAGCACGCCCGCCGTCGCGGCGGTGGAGAGTTTCACGTTCAACCCAGCGCTCTCGATCCCGGATGGGAATCTCGCCGGTGCCGCCGATGCGCGGACTCCCGCCTCGCTGATCAATGTCATCCAGGGTGTGACGGTGGGCCTGAACATCGCGGGCGTGCCTGCGAACCTCGGCTTCAACGGCGACCTCTACGTCTATCTCTCTCACATCACACCCGGCGGCTCGGGCATCAGCGTGCTGCTGAACCGGGTCGGCAAGAGCGCTGGGAATCCCACTGGCTTCGGCGATTCGGGCTTCAATGTGACGCTCTCCGACGCGGCGGCGGTCGACATCCATGTCTTCACCTCCGGCGGCCCCGCGGTGAACGGCACCTTCCAGGCCGACGGGCGGAACATCAGCCCTTCGAGCACTGGCGCGCAGTTCGACGTCGCGCCTCGCGCGACGCTGGCCTCCGCCTTCAACGGGCTGAGCGCCAAGGGTGGCTGGACGCTTTTTGTCGCGGACGCCGCGGGCGGCAACCAGCACATCCTGAACAGCTGGTCGCTGAATCTCACCGGCATCGCCGGGGGGTTCTTCTGGAAAGGCGGGACGAACAACCTCTGGAGCAACGCCACCGGCGCCAACTGGGCCACGGATGCCACGGGCGCGACGAACATCCTCGCGTCGCCGGACGCGACCGCCGATGTGACTTTCTCCACGACTGTGGCCGGGTTCCAGAACACGACACTCGGCGCGGACATCGCGATAAAGAGCCTGACGATCAATGACGGGACTCCCGTGCAGATCAACGGCGCGAACACACTCACGATCTCCGGCACGGGCATCAACGTCACGAACACCGCGGGCGCGGTGACCATCGGCGCAGGTCTGGTGCTGACGAATGCCGCCGACACCATCACCGTCAGCAATGCGGGGGGGCTGAGCATCAATGGTGCAGTCGGCGGCGGCAACGGTCTGACGAAGCTCGGCATCGGCACGCTTACGCTCGGGAACACGAACACCTACACCGGCGCGACCACCGTGACCGCGGGCACGCTGAGCCTCGGCAGCACCGGCTCCACGCCGGCGGGGAGCACCGTGAATATCGGCACCGCCGGCACGCTCGGAGGCGCGGGCACCGTCCTCGGAAATGCGACCGTGACTGGCAGCGGCGTGATCAATTTTGCCCCGACCGGGAACATCACCGGCACTCTCGGCGCCACGGGCGGCAGCTGGAATGGCCAGGGCACGGTGGGCGGCAATGTGAATGTGACCGGCGGAACGCTCACCATCGGCTCCGGTGCGAACCTCACCACGAACGGGACCGTGAATGTTTCCGGCACGGCGACGATCAGTGCGGGCGGGGGGGCGAGTTCGACGATCACGGGCAATTTGAATGTGACGAGCACTGCCGGTTCATTCCTTTACAGCGGGGTGATCGCAGGCGCGGCGAGCGCGGTGACGGTCAACAATCCCAATCCGGGAGGAAACACCGGCCTCGGCCTCCTGGGGCCGAACACATATGGCGGAGTGACCACGATCACTTCCGGTTTTCTTTTTGCGCAGAATGCCGGCGCCCTCGGACAAAACGGAGGCGGCGCCGCGGCGCAGGGGACCGTCGTGCTGGGCGGCGGCGCACTGGGCATCGCCGGCGTGGTGATCGGCAATGAGGCACTGACGATCAATGGCGCAGGAAACACGAATTTCAGCAACACAGGCGCTGCCTTGGTCGGTGCCGGAGCGGCGGGATATGGAGGGGTGATCACCCTCGGCAGTGATGCCACGATCGGCGTCACCCCCAATGGCAACTCGCTCGCCCTCACGGGTGGGGTGGACAATGCGGGCCGCGTGCTCACCCTCAAGACGACGGACACGAGCGGGACGGCGGGCGTGATCAATATCACCACTGCCGGCATCTCGGGCGCAGCGGCAAATTCCAACCTCATCGTGGATCACGTGACAGTGAACGAGGGGTTCGCGAACACCTACAACGGCGCCACCTTCATCCGCAGCAGCGTGGCAGCCGGCAGCGGTGTGCTGAATGCAAACGTGCTGAACGCGCTGCCGACTGCCAGCGGGCGTTCCGCGGTGACGCTGGACGACGCGGGCCTCGGCGGCTCGAAGCTGATCATGGCTGCCAGCCAGTCCATCCTCTCGCTGACGAGTCCCGTGGTGTCTTCGCAGGTGCAGGCGAACGCCAACACGCTGACCGTCGGCAGCCCGGTCGCAGGCACGACGAATTTCTTCGGAGTCATCTCCGGCGCGGGCGCGGGTCTCCCGGCGGTGAGCCTCGTCAAGGACGGGGGCAGCACGCAGATCATGTCCGGGCTGAACACGTACACCGGCTCGACGCAGGTGAACGGCGGCATCCTGCGCGCGGGTCTCGCGAGCCAGGGGGCGCTCGGCGGTGCATTCGGCGTGAGTCCCATCGTGAATGTCGGCAACGGCGGCACGCTGGATCTCGGCGGGTTTGACAATGCGATCAATCAGCTCTCGGGAGTCTCGGGCGGCTTTGTGGACAACAGCGGCGGGCCGGTGGCGTTGCTGACGGCCGGTGACTCCACGAACGCCCTTTTCGCCGGCATCATCAAGAACAGCGGCAGCCCGCTGAGTCTCACGAAAGTCGGCAGCGGCACGCTCACACTCGCGGGCGTGAATACGTACAGCGGCCCGACGATCGTCAGCATCGGCGGCATCCTCGAAGTCACCGTCTCCGCGGGCAACACGCCGCTCGGCCTCCCGATCCAGGGCACCACGGTGAATGCGGGCGCGGCGCTCCGTCTCCAGAGCAATGCGACGACGGGCGCGGAGCCGCTGAATTTGAACGGCAACGGAGTCGGCGGAGTCGGCGGCGCGCTGGTCGTGCTGCCCGGCACCTCGATCATCGGCGGCCCCGTCACCCTCGGCGGTGGCGCTGGTTCGACGACGACGATCACCGCGGGCGCGGCGACCACGATCATTTTCAGCGGCGGGATCAACAAGGACAACCGGACTCTCGTGTTCGACGGACGCGGCGGCGGGCAGTTCTTCGTGAACACGAATCCGATCAGCGGGCCGACTTCGTTCACGTCCGACTTCGTCGTGAATGGCGGCACCACCACATTCTCGACTCAGAACTCGTACTCCGGCCCGACGTGGATCGGCAACGGCGGCACGCTGAACGCGACCGTCGTCGGCGCGCTGCCCGCACCGCCTGCGGACGGCGGCATCGCGGGCGTCCGCACGCTCGTCGTGCTGGATCCGGACTCCGCGGCGAATCCGAATTTCCCGGCTGGCGCACCCGCGTCCATCACGCCGAGCACGGCCCCGTCCACGCTGAACATCAGCGCGAACCAGGCCATCCAGTCCCTCGCCAGCGCGAACACGCCCGGCATCGGCCAGGCGTCCTTTGTGAGCCTCGGCAACAGCAGGCTCACCATCGGCACGGGCGCAGGCAGCGTGACGTTCTTCGGCGTCATCGGCGGCGGCGCGCTGGGCAGCGTCGTGAAGGACGGCCTGAGCACGCAGATCCTCGCGGGCAACAACACGTACAACGGCCCGACCACCGTGCAGGGCGGCATCCTGCAGATCGGCGTCGGCGGCGTCGCGGGCACCCCCGGCAATCTCTCGGGCGTGAGTGCGGTGACGGTGAACCCCGCTGCATTCCTGGATCTGAACCTCGGGAACAACGGCACCTTTGCGAACAACGTGGCCGATAGCGGAACCGTGCGCGGCATCAACACCGCGGGCAACACGCAGACGGTCTCGGGAGTGATCACCGGCACGGGCAATCTGCTTCAGACCGGCGCGGGCACGACGATTCTCACGAACATCAATACTTATCAGGGCGGCACCATCATCGGCAGCGGCGCGGCCAATGGAACGATCCAGGTCGGCAGCGGGGCGCAGCAGGGCTCGGTCGGCACGGGGAATGTGACCTTCAACGGCCCCGGCATCCTGAACCTGGTGAACGTCAATGGGAACGTGTTCGCGAACAACGTGAGCAACACTTCGGCGGGCCTCGGCGTCGTGCGTTCGAGTCCCGCACTCGGGGTGACGACCACGATCTCCGGCGCGCTGACGGGCGCCGGCGGCGGGCCGAATCTGTATTTCATCCAAAACTCCCCCGGCACCACCGTTCTCACGAATGCCGGGAACACGTACAGTGCATCCGGCAGCTTTATTGATGACACCTCCATTGGCATCGGCACCGTGCAGATCGGCACCGTGGGAAGCCCCAGCCTCCCCGGCTCCAATGTCGCGGGCCGCTTCATCAATATCTACAACGGCGGCACCCTCGCGCTCGTGAATGTCGTTGGAAACACGATCAACGACTCCATTACCAATGGATTTGGCGGGGTCGGCACGGTGAACGTCAATTCACAAAACAACAACACGCTCGCGGGGCCGATCACGGCCTCAGCCGGGACGATTGCACTCCAGCAGACAGGCTCAGGCACCACGACGCTGACGAGCGCGACGAACGGCATCAACGGCAGCGTAACCGTGAGTGCGGGCGGACTGACCATCGGCACGGGCGCATTGCCAAGCCGCATTGATGCGGGCGGGGCGACGTCCGTGAATGTCGGCACGGGCGGCGTGCTCACGCTGGTGAATCTCACCGGCGCACTGGCGAACAACATCGGCAACACGCTCGGCGGCGCGGGCAGCGTGATCGTGAATTCGGCGAACGCCAACACGCTCTCGGGCGTCCTCTCGAACGCCTCCGGCACGCTTTCGCTCACGCAGAGCGGCGCGGGCACGACGACGCTGACCGGCGCGAACACCTACACCGGCGCGACGCTGGTGACTGCGGGCCATCTCCAGATCGGCAACGGCACGATCGGCAGCATCAGCGGCGGCAGCGCGGTGACGGTGAACTCCGGCGCATTCCTCGACATCAATCTCGTGAACAACGGCGTCTTCTCGAACAATATCGCCACTGCGGGAACGGTGCAGGGCATCAACACCGCGGGCAACACGCAGGGCGTGTCCGGCGTGATCAGCGGCCTGGGTGCTTTCATCCAGAACGTGGGCGGCACGACGATCTTCCTGGCCAACAACACTTACGTCGGCGGCGCGACCATCAGTGCCGCGAGCGCGGTGACGGTGGGCCAGGGGGCCTTTGCGGGTTCGGTCGGCACGGGCGCGGTCACGCTGAATGGCACGGGCGGCACGC
>JAYWEO010000143.1:0-8610 GCA_043779225.1 Prosthecobacter sp. | reverse complement strand
CGCCCTCGTGAACGACCCGAAGATCGTCTTTGCCGACGAGCCCACCGGCAACCTCGACTCGACCACCGGCGCGAGCATCCTCCAGCTTTTCCGCGAACTCAGCGAGCAGGGCCGCACCATCGTGCTGGTCACGCACGACACCGACATCGCCGACAACGCGCCGCGCCGCATCGAAATCCGCGACGGCAAGATCGTGAACCGCGCGGCGGGACTGCAAAGCGGCATCCGGGAGAAACCGAGCGCATGAGCCCTTCGACCACGACAGCCACGAAAGGCGCAGCGAGCGGCGCAGCCCTTGGAGTGCGGTGGCAAGCGGAGCGCGACACCGCCTTGGGGACGCGCGAACGGACAGCGACGCCCGATGCACCCGCAGGAAAACCCTCCGAAGGCGGCGTGGCGCTGACGCTTCCCGCCGCACTCCAAGGGCTGCGCCACATCTGCGGAAAAACGTTGCAGACAGCAACCTCCAATGCCTGCGGCTCCTTTTTGACATGAATTTCTGGAACAGCCTCGCCGTCGGCATCCGCGAAATCTGGTCGCACAAATTCCGCAGCTTCCTCACGATGCTCGGCGTCATCCTCGGCGTCGCGAGCCTGCTCTCCACGTTCGCCCTCACGGACGGGATGGCGAAGGCCTCGCGCGAATATATGACGCAGATGGGCGGCGTGGAGCGCATCAACGTCATCGCGCAGGAAGTGCCGCAGGAGCAACTCCTCCTCACGGACACCTCTCCTGGCCGCACGGTGGATGATGCGGAGCTGATCCAGGCCGTGGCCAAGCACGTCAGCCACGTGACACCTTGGTATCAGCAGTTCGCGACGCTCCAGCGCGCATCGGAAAAATTCCGCGCCTACATCTACGGCGTGTGGCCGGACTTTGTGACCATCAACCGCCACATCGTCGAATACGGGCGCAACATCTCGCAGGTGGACCTCGATGAAGGACGCGCCGTGTGCGTCATCGGCACACGCATCATCGAGCAGCTCTGGCCGGAACGGCCGAACTCCAAGCCGCTCGGCGAAAACATCCTCATCAACGGAAAGCCGTTCAAGATCATCGGCATCTTCCAATATTACGAAAGCGACGACGCACGCGCCGCGCGGCTGAAGGGGAAAAAAATCGCATTGCCGCGCTCGAAGAGCGGGAAATCCTACAATCCTTACACGACAAAAAACAGCGCGGTCGTCATCCCCTTCGACACCTTCTACTACGAGTATCGCGCAGCGAATGTCATCGGCTCGATCGACCAGGGGCCCATCACCAAAGTGGATGGCCTCACCATCCAGGCCATCGATCCCGAGCATGTGCAGGACGCGATCGAGGAATCCTCCACGCTGCTGCTGGCCAACCATCGTGGCGTCGAGGACTTCACATTCGACACCCGGCAGGAGCTCGCCGAGAGCATCGAGAAGACCGCGCGCAACACGCGCCTCACCGGCGGCCTCATCGCGGGCATTAGTCTGATAGTCGGCGGCATCGGCATTACTAATATCATGTTAGCCAGCATCACCGAGCGCATCCGCGAGATCGGCGTGCGCCGCGCCATCGGGGCCAAGGCCAGCCACATCTTCACGCAGATCCTCGTCGAGAGCACCGTCGTCGGCATCCTCGGCGGCATCCTGGGCCTCATCGCCGCGCTGGGCATGACGCACCTCATCAAGTTCACCACCGACGGCGCGAGCCTGCCCGTGATCCAGGCGGCCAGCGTGCTGCTCAGCTTCGCCTTCGCCGTGGTCATCGGCGTCTTCAGCGGCATCTATCCCGCCTGGCGCGCGAGCCGCATCGCCCCCATCGAGGCGCTGCGCTACGGGTAGTCGAGAGTGGCGGATTTTCTCTCGCCGACGAACTTCCCCTAACGACACCGCGGTGCGGCGGGTAGTGCTTTGGACATGAAAACCCCCTTCGTTCTCTCCGCACTCCTCGCACTGTCGCTCACTGCATTTGCCGCCGAACCGAAGCCGCTGCGCGCAGGGATCATCGGCCTCGATACCTCGCATGTCCTCGCCTTTACGCAGTCGCTGAACAAGGGGCCGAAGAAGCCGGAGGACGCGGAGAAAATCGCGGGCGTGAAGGTCGTTGCCGCGTATCCGCAAGGCAGCAAGGACATCGAGAGCAGCACGAAGCGCGTGCCGGAGTACACGGAGAAAGTGAAGGCGATGGGCGTGGAAATCGTGGACTCGATCGACGAGCTGCTGAAGCGCGTGGATGTGGTCTTCCTCGAATCGAACGACGGCCGCGTGCATCTCGAACAGATCCGGCCGGTGCTCGCCGCGAAGAAGCCGGTGTTCATTGACAAGCCAATCGCGGGAGACCTCGCCGACACGATCCGCATTCTGGATCTCATCAAGCAGTCCGGCGTGCCGGCGTTCTGCTCCTCGTCGCTGCGCTTTTCCAAGACGACGCAGGCGGTCCGCAACGGATCGCTCGGCAAGGTGAAGCACGCGGAGACGTTCAGCCCGGCGCATCGCGAGGCCACGCACTCGGAGCTGTACTGGTACGCGGTGCATGGCTGCGAGGCGCTCTTCACCGTGATGGGCACGGGGTGCGAGTCGGTGAGCAGCATCCTGATTTCGGATGGGAAATTCGAGGTGACGGGCAAGTGGAGCGGCGGGCGCACGGGGGTGTTCATGGACGACCAGCACGGCACGAAATACGGCGGCAAGGCGGTGGGCGAAAAGGGCGAGGCGCCGATCGGTGCCTACGACAGCTACGACGTGCTGCTGGCGGAGATCATCGCGATGTTCCGCACCGGCAAAGTCCCCGTGAGCGCCGAGGAGACGCTGGAGCTTTACGCATTCATGGAGGCCGCAGCGCAAAGCAGCAAAAAGGGCGGCGCGGATGTGACGCTGAAGTCCGTGATCGACAAGGCCCGCGCAGAGATCGCTGCGAAGCACTGAGCACAGCGCCCGCGATTTTCCGCGACCACCTGCGGCATGCCGCAAAGTCGCAGGATTCCCTGTTGCCGCGTCGCGTCTTGTGCCACACACGGCGGATGAACGTCGAACGACTCAAGTATATCATCTGGGCAGCGGATATGAAACGCGCGGTGGACTTTTACACAAAGGTCTTCGGCGGGACGGTGCTGAAGCAGAATGAAATCATCAGCGAAGTCTCCATCTGCGGCGGCGTCATCGGCATCCACTGCGGCGGAGAAGGCAACCGCACGTGGACTGGCCTGAGCTTCCAAGTGCCCGACGTGATCGTGGGCGCGGCAGAGATCGTCGCGGCAGGCGGTCAGCTCACGCGTGAACCGCAACCCGAGGACGGCGAGCCCCCTCACCTCGCGATGTGCGTGGACCCGGAAGGCAACGAAATCATGCTGACACGGAAGCGCCATTAGCAGTCGGACCATTCGCGCTGAATCTCATGTCCATCCTCGAACGGCTTCTCAACATCGGCGTCATCCGCAAGGCGATCTGGCGCATGTGGTATCCATTCCTCACGCGGCGGCTGCGCGGCGACGAGGTGCTTTTTCTCAACTACGCCTTCGAGAGCGAGCCGCCCGTCGGCCTGCCGCTCGATCCATCCGATGAGCCGAACCGCGCGTGCATCCAGCTCTATCATCACGTGGCCTCGCAGGTGGAATTGCGCGGACGGGACGTGCTCGAGGTGAGCTGCGGACACGGCGGCGGCGCATCATGGATTTCGCGGACGATGCCGCCCGCGAGCTACACCGGGCTCGACCTGAACCCCACCGGCATCACCTTTTGCCAGCAGCGCCACGCGGCCGTGCCCGGCCTGAAGTTCGTGCAAGGCGACGCGCAGAAGCTCCCCTTCCCGGATCGATCCTTCGACGCCGTGATCAATGTCGAGGCCTCACACTGCTATCCCGACTTCCCGCAGTTCCTCCGCGAAGTCGCGCGCGTGCTCCGGCCGGGCGGACACTTTCTCTACACAGATTTCCGGTTCCGCGAGGGATTCGCAGACTGGGATCGCGACATCGCCGCCGCGCCGCTCGCCGCCGTGCAGACGCGCGACATCGGCGCAAACGTGCTCAAGGGCATGGACTGCAACGCCGACCGCAGCCTCAAGCTCATCCGCAAACGCCTCCCCCGCTTCATGGACACACTCGGCCGCGACTTCGCAGGCGTGCCTGGCTCGCGCGTCTATGTCGCCATTCAGAAAGGCGAGCTTTCCTATCGCTCGTGGTGCTTCCGCAAAGACTGAGCGGCCGCACGACTGTTCACTTCCCCGACAGCTCGGCAGAATGCCGGGCCCGCAGACAAACCTTCAGACAGAAATGCGCGGCACCCCGCTTACGGCTGCCCGTAAGTGACTGTGAGCGTCGTCGTCTGGCCTTTCCAGACGTGGACCAGTTGTGGCGGAGGAGCAGTGTATCCGGCCAACGGGCCGAAAGTCACCGTCATATTCCCTGCGGCCATCACGCACCCAGTGGAGGGAATCGGACGAGGACTCGCCGGATTCACCCACCAATTTGCCTGCCCTGCCAGGCCGCTTTGGCTGGAGGTCCACACGACCGAGAGAAATCCATTGCCAGCCCCAACGGGTTGCGAAGCAGGATTCGTCACAATCACCCCCGGCGACAGTCCCGCCCCGAGAACCGGCCCATGATTGGCGCACCCGCTCAAGCTCAATGCCATGACTGAAGTGAGAACCATCAGACGTAGTGTATTCATGATTTAGGAGAAAGCTCATTTTCGAGATGCAGGTCAATCCTAAATCATAATTTCGCCCGGCTATTCAGCATTCCCTGTCTAATCGTGGGAAGCGATGAAACGAACCTTCGTGCAGAGCGCGGAACTCCTGCCGAATGCCAGCGGGAACGGAATTACCTTTACTCACCTGAGGTAATTTCGTTCCCTGAAACTCAGTGAAATGAGCGGCGGAAACCGGCGCCGCGTGATGGGCCCAAGAGTCCTGCATCTCACGTAACCCATCAGTTCACCCGGAAACCTTCGGGCCAATGGAGTTCACAGCCATTCATCACAGCCACCGAATCCGAAGCAAGGTATCCTCTGCAGTGCTGCGGGGCTCTTCGGATAGAAATGCCCACGTATGAAACTCGAAGCGCTCACGGTTGCCTTCTCATTCCTCTCCCTCGCGATGCTCGAAGCGGAGGATGCCAAGCTGAAAACCGGGCTGGTCCTCCCCGCGCCGGAAGCCCTCCACACGGCGCAGGTGGAGACTCCGGCGTCCTTTGACGACGGGGACGACAAACTGGTGCGGAGCTTTTCCTTGCGAAGAAAGATGCCTCCCGCACGGAGCCAGGGTTCGACGAATTCCTGCGTGGGCTGGAGCGTGGGCTATGGGCTGCTTTCCTATCTGTATCACGATCCAAAATTGCCGCCGAGAAATCCCCATTATGTCTATCACTGGGCCAGCCTGAACCAGCTCCCAAAGCGCGGCGCACCGGTCGAGGACAGGGGCTGCACCTTTGAGGATGGATTCAAGGCCATCACCCGCAATGGCGCGTGTGACTTCGACAAATATGCCGATTTCAGAAAGGAGCCTGACAATACGCTGACCAAGGAAGCGCAGGAATACCGGGCAAAGATCACGCTGCCGCCCTTCGAGCTAGTCACGTCGAATCTCAACAGCATCAAGAAGGCCCTCCGCGAAGAGGGAGGAAAGCCGCTCCCCGCGGGCTTCCATCTGTGCAGGGAATTCGCCGAGCAGGCGGCGCCTGCGTTCTTCTCTTGGACGATCGTCGGGAATCCCGACCGGAAGGTGCAGGTGTGGTGCCAGCCGGGCGGCCCGATGCTCGACGGTGCAGGAAAGCCGAAGGACGTGCTCCATGCGATGCTCATCGTCGGATACGACGATGATATCGGGGCCTTCGAGGTGCTCAATTCGTATGGCAAGGACTGGGGCGACGACGGATATGTCTGGGTTGACTATAATTTCTTCAAGTCAAAGAAAGCGAACGGCAAGCCTGCCTGCTGCGAGATTATCTATAGCTATGCCACCACCCGATCGGGCATCACAGGAATGGTCGATCAATGGGAAAACGCCTTCCATTTCCTATTTGGGGCCGCGGCCGACATATTTGAACCTGAGGGATATTGTCGCGTCGCCACGGTTCACACAGGCCGTCCGCGCATCCGACCGGAGGATCTTAATTTCGAGATGGAGCAGCCCACTGTGGCGGCACTGGAGGCCCTTATTCAGAAGGGTTCCGTCCTCACGCTGAAGGACAGCGTCCGCAGGCTGGCACTTCGTGCGGACCTCATCGTGCATCCGAGCACCGGGGACACCAAACTAGGCAGCAAGATCGGGGATCTCACCGGCGGAGACTGGTTCCAAATCACCGGCTTGAACAAAGTGACCCTGCATCACGGAAAACGGATCGAATACTGGGCCAAGGGATTCCGGCGGAATTAGCGCCGACCGCCCTGCCCTTTCCTCGTTGCCGAGGGAGGCGGGAAACATCCCGGCTAGAACGTCAGCTTGCAACGCACGACTACAGTCCTGCCACGCGGCAGTTCCTCATACGGAGTCAGCGGATTCAGGCGGTAGTCCGTGTCGGTGAGGTTCAGCACACCGGCGGTGATCTCACATTGGTTCCGGTAGAAGCGGTATCCGGCGAGGACATTGAACTGCCAGAAATCAGACGGTGTCGCAGACTGGGTCGTGGTGCGGAGGACCGGATGCGTCACGAATTCATCGTCCAATGTCGAAAGGAGTCCGTCCGTCACGATGCTGTCGTTCTTCTGCCGATACCAATTTGCCTCGGCACGGGCGAAGAAGCCCGAGGGATGGTTGTAGAGGGCATAGAGGTTCACATTATGCAAAACGGATGAATCCCGCCGCGCAACGCGGGCGAGGCTGTCCACCTGGGTGGGATCCTCGGCATTGGCGATGGCGGTGCTCAGTTCGGGGATGTCGTGATTCAAGGTCGAGCGCGTGTAACGATAGCGTGCGCCGAGCACCCAATGATTCCCGACCAGTTGGTTGACTGAGGCGATGAGCGAATCCTCCAGATAACGGTCCTTCACGGCCACGGACGATGGGACAATGCCGAGATACTGATTATTAGCCGTCACGATGTCGAATGTGCCGATGTTTCGATCCACGATCTGCGCGAGCCTGTCGAATTCCAGCCCAAGGTATGTCCGCGTGGGGAGCTTCTGCTCGAAGCTAAGGCCGCTGAGGCGGTACTTGCTGCCGGCAACGGCGCCGATGATCGACTCGGACGTGATGCTGCGGTAGGCCTGCAGAAAGCCCGCGACCTGCGTGGGCTCCAGGCGCACACTCTCATCGAAACTCGTGCCGCCGATCGCCTCCGTATAGGCTCCGCGGACCGTCGCGCCCCGCCACGGCTGGAGGATGAAGCCGACCTTCGGCGACACATTCTCGATGGAACTTTGCCTGCCGGTGATGGGCGGGTTCCGGAAATTATCCGGGTAGTGCATCGAGTCATACGAGACGCCGCCGGTAATCGAGAGCCAGCGCGTGGGACGGAAGGTGTCGTAGAAATAGAGGTTCAGGCGGTCGAAATTCACGGACTCCGCCTGATAGGATGGCGGGTTCTGGAGGTATTGGCCGACGAATGGGTCGCCTCCGAAATTCGAGAGTGTCGCCGATGTGTCGAAACGGCCGCTCTGGTAGCGCCCGCCGAAGACGAACGTCTGCATCCCGAGCGTCGCGATCTGCTGGAGTTCCGCGGAGAAGATTTCGAGCTTCGATCGATAGGTGAAATCAAACGGACCGTCGCCGGCATTCTTGACCTCGCCGGTGTGACTCAGCGCGCGGACCGCACCGAAGTGAGGAAATGCAGTCCCATCATCTGCATAATCGGGAAACGCGGCGGCGGACGCGTTGTCACCCACGTCCCGCGTGATGAGATACTGCGAGGTCTGCTTTGCCGTGACCTCCTGATCACTCGCGATCCGGCCGAGCAGGAGCAGGGTGTGGTTGCCAGGGCTCCATTCGTGGTGCCAGCCAAACAGGACTGCCCCCGGACCCTGATCCACGTGGGAATGATACGTGAGATTTGCATCATTCGGAACGACCTTCGACAGCGTCTCACCGGTATTGTCATCAGTGACCTGGATAGTCTTTGAGCGGACCGATTTCGGATCGTAATATTGAAAGACATCGCCGGTGCGCGTGTCGCCGAGCTGCACGAGCACGAGCAGCGAATCCGCGGGACTGAGCTGGAGCTTGAAAGTGCCGGTGTAGTCGAGAGACGAGAACTTGTTGTTCAGCCGGGTGCCGCGGGAGAACTGATAGTTTGCATCCAGTGCATAGGCGAAATTGCCGCTGGTGCCGTACTGCGAGACGGCTTCGCTCACATGTCCGTCGCCCCGGTATTCAAAAAGCGAGCTGACTCCCACCCCGTCCTTTTCAAACATCTTCGAGTATTCCTGCTGGGACACGAACTGCGAAAGCGATCCGCCGCCGACCGGCGAGAGCAGGTTCGCGAGCAGGAGCTCATTGAATGCCCCTGTCTCGTATCGCAACAGGACACGGCTCGGATCGCTGAGCGCCGTGTAGCTGTTCGAGAGGAAAAGATGCGCCGCCGCGCTCGAATAGTCGCTGTTCACCGCGCGCACGGCCTCGCGTACGCTCTGCTCGGTCATGCCCTCGTTGAGGTAGATGGAGGCGAGGTTTGTGCCGCGCACGGCCTTGTCCTGATCGAGCAGGAAG
>JAYWEO010000142.1:0-5773 GCA_043779225.1 Prosthecobacter sp. | reverse complement strand
TGTGCTTCCAATGCTGCTTCTGATTCAGGCCCGCGCCGCGCGATTCCACCTGTCGCAGGTATTCCACAAAGGAGCGGACCTCCTGCTGGGGCAGGATCTTGTCCATCGTCATCGCAAGGAATTCGTCCCGCGACCAGCCATACGATTTCATCGCCGAATAATTCACCGCCAGAAACTGGTAGTTCTCCGCATCGCAGATGAGCATCGGCAGCGGTGCTCGCTCGAAAAGCAGATCGAACCCCGGAAGAACACTCGCCGGTGCGCTCACGGCAGCCGGGGCGGGAGAGCCAATCACATGGGACACGCCACGGAACGCCTGCGCCGGAGCGCTGTGAACCTCATGGGTCGGGGTTACAGTTCTCGCCGTTTGCGCAGGGACGTTGGAAAATGGGATTGGTGAGCCGTACGTGACCATCGTCTGTCGATTATGGTCATTCGTTTTAGCAGCAATCGGGCTAGGGCTCAGATTTTTACACAGCTTTTGCCGCGCGCCATCCGAGCAGCCCCCGCACGCACATCGCGCCGAGCACCAGTGCCGCCCCGGCGATGGTCCATGCGCCGGGCCTTTCCCCGAGGAAAATGAGCACCCACAGCGGATTCAGCACCGGCTCCAGCATCGGTAGCAGGATGCCCTCGATGGCTTTCACATGCCGGATCGCCAGACCGTATAAAATGTAGGGCACACCAAGTTGCAGCACGCCCAGCACGAGCAGGATGCCCCATTCCCGCGCGCCCGGCATTTTTCCGACGAGACCGAACGGCAGCCCGATCGCGGCGGTCGCGATATTCCCGAGCAGCAGCGCGGCGGCAGGCGAGCCGTCCTTTTCCCGGCGGAGGAAAATCACCATCAGCGCCATCGAAAATCCACTCGCGAGGCCCGCGGCGATTCCGGGGATGCTGTTGGAAACGATCCCATCGCGGCACAGCATGCCGATGCCCGCGACGGCCATCACGATGCACAGCCAGTCGCGCGGCATCGTTCGTTCGCCGAGCATCCATGCGCCGAGCAGGGCGACGTAGGTCGGCGCCGTGTATTGCAGGAAAATCGCGTTCGCCGCGCTCGTGAGATCGGTCGAGATCACGAAGAAGCTGACCGTCCCGACATACGCCGCCGCGCCGAGCATCTGGTTCCGCGACCATGAGAGCTTCGGGCGTCGCATCCATGCGAAAATCACCATCGCGGCAATCGCGCCGCGCGCGCCCGATTTTGCCATCGGGTGCCAGTCCACCTGCTTCAGCAGCACTCCGCCGAGACTCCAGAGAACGGAGGTGATGATGAGAAGCAGGACTGCGGAGCGGTGGCGCACAGCGCGCAGGCAAAAGGAAAATCCGGTGCGCGTCGAACATGCACTTGCCCGCCGCATTCGCCATTGAGCAGTGCGGGCCAGATGCGCTTTAGTGCGGAGGTGGAACTTTCCCATGGACAACGTGATTGACCCGACAGGCCCGCTCATCAGCGCGCGCGCGCTCGCGGAACTCGCCTTTTCCCGCGCCGCCGGTGCGCCGCTCATCGGCGGCAATGCGCTGCGGCTCCTGCGCGACGGCGCGGAAAACTACGACGCATGGCGTGCCGCGATCCGTGCGGCGAAGCACACGGTTTTCTTTGAGAATTACATCATCAGCGCCGATGCGACGGGCCGCAGCTTCCGCGACGATCTTGCACGACGCGCCGCCGAAGGGGTGAAGGTGCGCGTGCTGCTCGACTGGCTCGGGTCGTTCTCCACGCCGCGCAGCTTTTGGGGGCCGTTGATCCGGGCCGGGGGCACGGTGCGCTATCATAATCCGCCGAGCCTCGGCGGTGAACTGAGCTGGCTCTCCCGCGACCACCGCAAGTCGCTCATCGTGGACGGATGCATCGGGTTCATCTCCGGTGTCTGCGTGAGCGACGTCTGGCTCGGCGATCCGAAGCGCCGCATCGAGCCCTGGCGCGACACCGGCGTGGAAATCCGCGGGCCTGCCGTCGCGGATCTTGCCCGCGCATTTCTCGATGTGTGGGCGCAGAACGGCACCGCGATTTCTGCCGGCGAGATCGCCGCAATCCCCGCACCAGCGAATGAGGGCACTGCCGCGGTGCGCATCGTCGCGACTGCTCCCAGCGTCACGGGACTCTACCGGCTCGACCTTCTCGTGGCCTCGCTCGCGCAGCACCGGCTGTGGCTCACGGATGCCTACTTTGCCGGGACACCGAGCTACGTGCAGGCGCTCCGTGCCGCGGCGCGCGACGGCGTGGATGTGCGCCTGCTCGTGCCCGGCGGCAGCGACCTGCCGTGGCTGCGGCCCATCACCACCGCGGGC
The DNA here is from genome assembly GCA_043779225.1 of Prosthecobacter sp. Taxonomy (GTDB): domain Bacteria; phylum Verrucomicrobiota; class Verrucomicrobiia; order Chthoniobacterales; family Chthoniobacteraceae; genus SXWH01. Next base: position 3,478 of record JAYWEO010000142.1, on the reverse strand, counting down.
TACCGTCCGCTGCTGGAGGCCGGGGTGCGTGTCTTTGAATGGAACGGCTCGATGCTCCACGCCAAGACCGCCGTGGCCGACGACCGATGGGCGCGCGTGGGCTCCACGAATCTGAACATGGCGAGCTGGCTCACGAACTTCGAGCTCGATGTCGCCGTGGACGACGAGGCGTTCGCGCAGCAGATGGCCGCGATGTTCGAAGACGATCTCACGCATTCGACCGAGATCATCCTGCGGAAGCGACGCCACGTGCGGATTCCATCAGAGGATGACACCCGCGAGCGCAGCAAGCCTGCTCGCGGGAGCCTCACGCGCGTGACCGCCGGCGCGCTGCGTTTCACGCGCAGCGTCTCGGCCGCGGTCTCCGGCCAGCGCGTGCTGGATGCCGGCGATGCGGTCACGCTGATCTGTGCTGCGATGATGGCCCTCGCCTTCGCGGTGGCCGCGGTGTTTTTTCCGAGGATCCTGGCTTGGATATTCGCGACACTCGCGACGCTCGTCGGACTCTTCCTGTTTTTCCGCGCGGTGCGCATGCGCGCTTGGCGAAAGCGTCCACGCAAGGCCACGCCGCCTGCTTGAGAGTTGCATCCGCGCCGCGCCGCTTCAATTGTCGCCCTTGATTCCGCGCGACCTGCCTGCGGCAGTCTCAAGCCTCAACTTTCAACTCTCAACATCGCCTCCGTGCCCGACCCATACGCCCAGACCATCGCCGAAGCGCCCGACACGCCGTTCGACATCTCGCTGCGCCCGCCCGCCTTCACCGAATTCACCGGGCAGGAAAAAGTGCGCGAGCAACTGCTCGTGATGGTCGAGGCGGCGCGGCAGCGCGGCGACGTGCTGGAGCACATTTTGCTCAGCGGCCCGCCCGGCCTCGGCAAGACCACGCTCGCGCACATTCTCTCGCACGCGATGGGCGTGAACATCAAATGCACGAGCGGCCCCACGATCGAAAAAGCCGGCGACCTCGCGGGCCTGCTCACCGGTCTCGAACGCGGCGACATCCTCTTCATTGACGAAATCCACGCGCTCTCCCGCATCATCGAGGAATACCTCTACCCCGCGATGGAGGACTACAAGCTGGACATCATCATTGACCAGGGTCCGAACGCCCGCTCCGTCCGCCTGAACCTCCCGCGCTTTACGCTCATCGCCGCGACCACGCGCGCCGGCATGATCACCGCGCCGCTGCGCTCGCGCTTCGGCATGACTTGCCGCCTCGACTATTACACCGCCGACGAGCTGCAAAAAATCATCCTTCGCAGCGCAGGGCTGATCAGCGCGGAAATTGACGAAGCAGGCGCGCTCGAAATCGCCGCCCGCAGTCGCGGCACGCCGCGCGTCGCGAACAACCTGCTGCGCTGGGTGCGCGACTACGCGCAAGTGCGTGCGAGCGGTCACATCAGCCGCGAAGTCGCCGACGCCGCACTCACGATGCGCGACATCGATCGCGATGGCCTCGACGAAATGGACAAGCGCATCCTCGAAGCGCTCGTGCAGAAATTTGAAGGCGGCCCCGTCGGAGTCAGTTCGCTCGCCGTCGCCGTCGGCGAAGACGCCGGCACGCTCGAAGACGTGAACGAGCCCTACCTCATCATGCAAGGCTACCTGAAGCGCACGCCGCAGGGCCGCGTCGCGCTGCCGCTCGCATATAGGAAGCTCGGCATCGCAGCGCCGAAGCGCTCCGGCGAGCTTTTCAGCTAAGGCCAAACCGGTGTCCTCCGACTCCGAATTTCATTTCACACCAACACCTGAATCCCCATGAGCACACCGAATCCCCCACTCATCGAAACGCCCGCTTCCGTCCCCGGCGGCACGCAATATCAGCACCTCGCCTACGTGGCCGCGTACGACGCCGTGCTCAATATTGACTATGCATTTGTCGCCTATCGCGAGACTGACAGCAGTGGCGACTGGCGCGTGCGCATCCAGTCCTCGCAGACCGCGGGCGGCTCATTCGAGCCAGCCGCGATGAAGAGCAATGCCCGCGCCGCCGGCGCACAGGGCAAGGAATGGTTCCAATGGGGCTACAGCTTCGATCCCAGCGCCGGCGATGCGCGCTGCATCCAGTTCCGCGTCCATGTGAAGGACGGGCAGCCCTCGGAAATCGAAATGTTCGTGCAGCTCCGCAAGTTCGACGGAACGCCGGACGCGCCGAAATCCGTGAAGTTCGCGTGGCCCGCGGCCTGAGGTGTTCAGCGCCGGCCGTGCCCTTGGTTCGGTCCGGCTCACTTGTTTTCCGATGCCTTGGCGGGTGCGGGCTCAGGCGCGGGCTGGGGGGCAGGCCAGGGCAGCCTCTTTCCTATCGCGAGCGAGTCGAGTCCTGTCTGATAGTATCGCTTGGTCGTGGATTCGTGTACATACTCACCCAGTTTTCGGAACGAGCCTTTGGTGACATCGACCGAATATAGCTCGATGACGTGAAGTTCCTTTTCTTCGGAGAGCTTGCCGTCTTTGCGCGGCATGTCGCGGGCATAGAGCAGCATTCCGTCCGGCGCATATGCGATGCGTGCCGAACGGGCGCCGGATTCGAGCACCGTCGCTGCGGAGCCGACTTCCCGATCATTCTCGTAAACCGTGATCTTGGGCCGGGACGAATTGAAGGACTCAAGCACGGCCCATCGTTCCGAAGACGGATCGCCCGCGATTGGCCCCTTGGTTTGCACGAACGGCTTGTCGAAAACGATTTTCTCCCCAAACGGAAACCGATGGACTGCGTCGCCGGGGCCGTTGAATCTGCCCGCATTCAGAAGCATTTGACCGCTGGGCGTGACGACGATGGAGCCGATGCGCGGGAAATCCGCGGCTGACCCAGGAAGCGTGGTCGCCTCGGCATTGAGGAAGATGGTGCGGGGCTCCTTGGGGGCATTCGCCGGCACGATCACGATGGCCGCGTTCCACTCGTTCGCCAGCGTACGTCGCGGGCTGTACGTTGCGAATACAAGATCGCCTGTCTTGGGATGGACGGCGACACGCGACAACGCGGGCCTGATTCCCTTCACCTGCAGTGCAGCGTCGAATACGGTCCCCGTTCCTCCATTCCGGTCAACGAACAGGGCGGAACTGTGGAACCGCGGACACACGATGAGTTCGTCGTTCCTGCAGGCGATGGCCTCGGGGCCAGCGGGAAGTTCGACAGCTCCCAGCGGCTTGGCTTCCCAATCGAGCTGGACCACACGCCCCGGTCCATTCAGCCCGCCGAGTCCCACATAGATCGCCAGCTTTTCATCCGCCGTCGCGCTCGAAGTGCCGCCAGTGTCGGCGGATTGAAGTGATGCGCCGGACACGACGGCGAGGAGGAGCGCGGCAAACGTGAGCAGGGAGGGAGTTCTCATGATTCCTAGTTGGTATTCGAGTGTGTGCCCCGACTCCTGTTTTCCAAGCACATTCCCCCGCCTCGCCGGTGCCTTCCGAGGATGCGGCTTGCCTCGCTCAGGGCCGCGTCCCTTTCACCCGCATGAAACTGCGCGCGCCTCGATCA
>JAYWEO010000141.1:0-9739 GCA_043779225.1 Prosthecobacter sp. | reverse complement strand
TCGGCGAGGGCCGCGTAGGGACGCGGATACCGTCTTCGGATGGGCCCGGTGCTCTCCCAGCCGTCGCACCACGGCGGCAAAAAACTGATTTCATTGCGGCGCAAAATGCGTGTATGCCCTGCGCGCGTGAGCCACTCCCGCACTCCCCAGCCCCTCGGCGATGCCGTCCCGCGTCGCACCTTTCTCGGCAGCACCGCTGCATTCGTCCTCGCGCCGCTGCTTAGCCGCGCGGTCTTGGCCGAGGGCGCCGCCAAATTCGTCCCCGCCGATTTCATCGCGGTGCAGAAGGGCGACCTGCCGATCATTTTCTCCGCGCCGCATGGAGGCACGATGGCCATCCCCGGCGTGCCTGAGCGCAAGGGGGATGGCATGAAAAAAGGCGGCGCAGGTTTCTTCGCCGGGCGCGATGAGAATACCGAGCTGCTCGCCCCGGCCATCGCCCGCGCCATCGAGAAGCGCCTTGGGAAAAAGCCCTACTTCGTCATCGCGAAAATGCACCGCAAATATGTGGACGCGAACCGCCCGCCCGAGATCGCCGTCGAGCATCCGCGCGCCCGCGAAGTGTATGACGCCTACCGCGGCCAGCTCGCCGTCTTTTGCGACGACGTGCAAAAGCGCTTCGGCCGCGGCCTGCTCCTCGACATCCACGGTCAGGGCAGCGCCAAGGACATCGTCTTCCGCGGCACGCAGAACGGCGCGACCGACGCGAACCTCGCGAAGCTCCTCGGCGACAAAATCCACGCCGGCCCGCAGAGCCTCGCCGGCCTGCTCGTCGCGCACGGCATCCAGATGAAGCCCACGGATACCAGTCCCGAGACCGGCGGTTTCACCGGGGGCGACATCGTCCGCGTCTCCGGGCGGCAGGAGGGCATCGGCGCGGTGCAGTGTGAATTCGGCGCGGACTTCCGCGCCAAGGACGCCATCCCCGCCGTCGCCGAGAAGTTCGCCGACGCCGTGGTGGACTTTGCGAAGCTCTACCTGCTCGAAAAGGCGGACGGGAAAAAGTAGGCCGCTTCCTTTGACTCCGGGCTGGCGGAAGGTGCCGCCGGACTGGCGGGCGGGGGCTGTGAAGGCTGGAAGGTGCCCCGTCCGTGCCGGGCTACTTCCCGTCCACGATGTTCCCCTCGCCTTCGAGGTCCAGGATGGTGCCGACATTCCCCGTCCGGCGGTTGTCGGAGATGAGGTTCATGCCGATGCGGGACTGGCGCACTTTCTTCAGCGAGATGCCGAGGCCGTCGCTATCGAGGATGCTGCAGCCGGTGATCAGGAAGCGGCGCGAGTCCTCCACTTGCAAGGCGGCGAGGTGCTCGCGGACGCCGTTGATGTGGACGCCGCTGAGCGTGCAGTCGGCGCAATGGCGGAAGACGAGGCCCTGCTTGGGCTTCTCCTTTTGGAAAAGCTCGTAGCGCGGATTGCGGTCGAAGACGTTGCCGGTGATGGCGATTTCGCTGCTGTGCTCCACGAGCAGGTCGTGGTCGAAGCCTTCCCAGAAGGTGTTGCCGAGAATGGTGACGCCGCGGGCGTGCTCGAGGTGGACGTTGATGCGGACGTCGCTCATCACATTCGCGGAAATGGTGACGTTGCCCTCGCGCGTCTTGCCCTCGCCGGATTCGGAAGTCGCGCGCTGGTCGTCGCCGGGGCCGATGATGTGGATGTTCGCGCTGCCCGCGACTTTCCCGGTGTGCTGGAGCGTGCAGCCGGTGATGGCGACCTCGGCGATGGAGCCGCCGCGGCTGTCGAGCTCGACGTTGGCGGAGGCGGGCGCATTTTTTGCGGCGGCGCCCATGTTCGCCTCGCTGGCCATATTGGCCTCGATGTCGCAGCCGGAGATCTGCACGTTGCGCACTTCGCCGCCGCGCGAGACCACGCCGCCGCCGGCGTTGTAGCTGATGTGGCAGCCGATGATGTTCGACTGGTGGAGGTTCACCGCGTCGTAGAAGACGCCGATGCCGCGGTTTTTGTAGAGGTGCGAATTCGAGATGATGACGTTGCGGTTGCGCTCGACGAGGTGGATGGCGTGGCGGCAGTCGCGGATGTTCACGCGGGTGATGGTGAGCTGCATGGTGCCCCGGGCCTCGATGCCGTCGGCCTCGGGATTCGCGCCGACGATCTCGATGCCGTCAATGAGCGGCATGCGCTGGTGGTCGAAGACCTCGTGCTTCACGCTCGCCGGGTCCGCGGTGCCGCCATGCGTGCCGATGATGCGGAAGGCAGGCCCTTTCCCCGCCATGATGACGCGCGCCGTGCCGTCGCCGACGATGGAGAACGGGCCGTCTTCATCGAGCGTCACCGTGATGGTCTTGGTGATGCGATACGCGCCCTTTTCAAAACGCACACTGCCCCATCCCGCCTCGACGGCGGCCTGAACGGCCTCGGTGTCGTCGGCCAGCCCATCGCCGATCGCGCCGAAGTCGCTGACCTCGGAGGCGCGGGAGAAGGTGGGGAGGAGGAGGGCGAGCAGTGCGGAGAGAAAGGGGAGGCGCATGGCGGAATGGAGCCGTGCGGCGGGCGGACGGCAAGAGTTCAGTAATCAGTAATTAGTAATCAGTGCTCAGTCGAACGTCCGAGTCGAAATACTGATTACTGATTACTAATCACTGAGCACTTTTCCCCTCACCCCGCCTTGCTCTTCGGCACGACGCTGAGCGCGCCGTTGTTCTCCAGCACGGCGATGTGGACGTCGCTCACGCAGGCGCAGCCAGCCTGGCGCAGTGCGGCGTCGAGTTCGTGGTGGGTGAGCTTTGCGCGCTTCATCACGGCGGGGTAGAGCGTGCCGTTGTGGACGATGATGTCCGGGCGTCCCTCGACGAGCGCCTCGATGGCCTTGCTGCGATAGGTGGCCATGCCGATGGCGTAGTTCAGCAGCACGAGCGTGACGGCGGAGATGAGGCCGCCGCCGACGGAATTGTCGCCGCCATTCATCGCGTTCTGCACGGCATTCGAGAGCACGAGCAGCAGGACGAGATCAAATGGCGCGAGCTGCCCGACCTGCCGCTTGCCGGTGATGCGGATGAGGATGAGCAGGAAGGCATACACGATGACTCCGCGCACGATGAACTCCCACCACGGGAGGCTCAGCGCCCACATGCCAGTCGGTGTGGCAGGCGCGGCGGGTGCGGCGTCGGCGAGGAGTGCGGGGAAGAATGGAGCGGTGAAGAGCGACATGCCGGGAAAGTCGCGCCGCGCCGCCTTTCATAGCGAGGCAAACGTGATGAGAAGATGCTCATGCGCGCATGGCCTGCCGCCACTTTCCATTTGCCACGCACGGCACGCGCGCGGAGGATGCGCGGCTTTTCCAAGCCAACCTTTATGAGCAACCAACGCCGAGTCGTCGTCACTGGAATCGGTCTCCTCACGCCCGTGGGGAATGACCTCGCGACCTTCTGGAGCAACATCACCAACGGCGTCAGTGGCGTCGGGCCGATCACGCAGTTCGACCCCGCGGCATTCGACTGCAAGATCGCCGCCGAGATCAAGGGCTTCGACCCGCTGAAATATTTCCGCGTGCCCAAGGACATCCGCCGCGCGGACCGCTACACGCAGATCGCCGTCGGCGCGGCCAAGCTCGCAATGGAGGACGCCGGGTACACGGATCGCGTGGAAAATGGTGAGCGTTTCGGCTGCATGATCGGCAGCGGCATCGGCGGCCTCGCCACGCTGGAGACGCAGCACACCATCCTCATGACGAAAGGCCCGGGCCGGCTGTCGCCTTTCGTCATCCCGATGCTCATCAGCAACATGGCCGGCGGCACCGTTTCCATGGAATGGGGCCTCCAAGGGCCGAACTACGCCACCACCAGCGCCTGCTCCACCAGCGCGCATTCCCTCGGCGAAGCATGGCGCATGATCCGCGAGGGCGACGCCGACCAATTCCTCGCTGGCGGCAGCGAATCCACCATCGTCCCTATGGGCGTCGGTGGCTTCTCCGCCATGAAAGCCCTCAGCACGCGCAACGATGATCCCACGAAGGCCAGCCGGCCGTGGGACCGCGACCGCGACGGCTTCGTCATGGGCGAAGGCGCTGGCGTCGTCGTCCTCGAAGAGCTGGAGCACGCGAAAAAGCGCGGCGCGAAAATCTACGGCGAAATCCTCGGCTACGGCCTCAGCGCAGACGCCTACCACATGAGCGCCCCGCTCCCCGAGGGCGAAGGCGCCGCCCGCTGCATGAACATGGCCCTCCGCAAGGCCGGCGTGAACCCCACCGACGTGGATTACGTGAACGCCCACGGCACCTCCACCCCCATGGGCGACGTGTGCGAGACCAAGGCCATCAAACTCGTCTTCGGCGAACACGCGAAGAAGCTCCAGGTCAGCTCCAGCAAGAGCATGACGGGCCACCTCCTCGGCGCCGCCGGCGTCGTCGAGAGCATCGTGTGCATCAAGGCCATGCAGGACGGCATCATCCCGCCCACCATCAATCTCGAAAACCCCGGTGAAGGCTGCGACCTCGACTACGTCCCGCTCACCGCCCGCGAAGGCAAGCCGCGCATCTCCATCAACAACAGCTTCGGCTTCGGCGGGCACAATGCGACGCTGGTGCTGGGAAAGTTTGAGGGGTAGGGCGCGACGGTGGTATGTGATTGTCTGTCGTCCTACTCGTATTCATCAGGATGTGCCTTGATGTGAGCGATGGCGACCCCCTCGAGTTCCGGCTTCTGCGCATAAAAGCGCTTCTCCAAATCGTCCCATTGCTGGTCGGCATACTTGGTAGTGAACTTATTCCAGTCGTCCTCGCCGCGCTTCGGGCTCGTGTAATATTTGATGTCGATACCGGCGACAGCTTTTTCGAAGATGTCGAGAAACTCAGTCGCACCGATGAAACGCAAATCGGCACGAGTCTCCTCGATCAGTTGGCAACGAGTGTTGTAGAAATACTGGTGGAAGCCGCCGTTGGCGACTTCTGACTGAAGCTCAAGAGCGGTGTAAAGGGCACGCCAAGACTGAGGAAGACTCTTCGCGGCGCCTGACCAATCTTCCACTTTCTTCGCTTCGAAAACGTTCATAATGACACCAAACGCCTTACTGCGAAGTTCATTTGGCGCGAGGGTCTGAATCTCCGTTTTGCTCAAGTGAAAGTCGCTTGGGTCAAAATGAACCATTGGTGCTGAATGCTTCTTGGAGCATGAGACCATCGCCATGATCAGGAATGAGATGAAAATGAGTCGCATGGGATAAGTGTCTAAATCTGGATTGAGGCGGAGGTTTGCGGTCCGTTCTTCCGGGGTGAGTGCGGCATGTGCGAGGTAGAGCGTGGGGGATTTCCTCTGGCAAGCCGGAGTTTCGGGCCGGAATAGGCCGCAGAGTTGTGGCAGATGGGTGGGATAGGCCGCACGGCGGGCCAAAGGCCCGGCCACAAGCCAGCCCAGGGCAAGCGAGGCACGAGCGCCGCCCTGGGTCTCAAGTGACAAACAGGAACAAAGCCCTGAAAGGGCGGCACAACTTGCCCCGCCCTTTCAGGGCTTTATTCGTTCTTCGTGCAGATCCCAGGGCGGCGTCCGCGGAAGACGCGGACTTGCCCTGGGCTGGCTTGTGCAGGGCCTTTGGCCCTGAGCGGTGCATCCGGCAAAATCGGTGTATCCGGCAAAGTGCTGAATACGTTCCAAGTCGGGAGTGGCCGGCGATGGAGTCGGTTGTGCGTTTGGAAAACATCGCCAAAGGGCGGGGGAGGCGGGAGGTTGGCTGTGCTGGATTATGAAGCTCTCTCCCGTTTGTTCCTCGCGTTTCCACTGTGCTGTGTTCTCCGCGGCGCTCGTTTTTTCCCCGGCCCTCGTCTGCCGCGCGGATGAGGATCTGACGCCGATTTTCAACGGCAAGGATCTCTCGGGCTGGGTGCCGGTGAATGTGGCAAATGATACTTACACGGTGCGCGACGGGATGATCATCATCAATGGCTCGCCGACGGGCTACATGCGGACGGAGAAGATGGTGGAGAACTTCGTCTTCGAGTGCGACTGGCGGCACATGAAGAGCGGGGGGAACAGCGGGGTCTTCGTGTGGGGCGATGGCCTCCCGGCGATGGGCACGGGCTACACGCGGGGCATCGAGGTGCAGGTGCTGGATGAGGGGTTCAATCCGAAGGGGAAGAATGAGTGGTACACGTGCCAGGGGGACATTTTCCCGATCTGGGGCGCGACGATGACGCCGTGGGGTCGCATCGCGAATGGCGGGAAGGGCAAGCGGAGTTTCCCGATGGAGGATCGCACGAAGCCTTCGCCGGAGTGGAATCACTATCGCATCGAGGGGAACAACGGGGAGATCCACCTGAGCGTGAATGGCAAGGAGGTGACGGTGGCGAAGGATTGCGTGCCGAGGAAGGGCTTCCTCGCGCTGGAGAGCGAGGGGGCGGAGATTCATTTCAAAAATATCCGGCTCAAGGAGCTTCCCTCAAGCGGTGCGACGCCGGAGCAGACGGCGAATGCGTATGAGGGGTTCCGCCAGATGTTCGATGGCAAGACACTCGCGGGATGGAAGACGCCCGACGACGTGAAGCCGTGGTGGGAGGCGAAGGGCTCGCATTTTCAATCAAAGGAAGGCAAGGACGGCCACGGCAAGGAGCTGTGGAGCGAAAAGGAATACGGGGACTTCGAGCTGATCGTGGATTGCCGGCTCGCGAACAAGCCGGCGAAGAAGCCGCTGCAGATCATCCTGCCCGACGGCACCGACGCGAAGAACGACGACGGCACGCCGCAGAAAGTCGAGGCGCTCGACGGCGGCGACAGCGGGATTTTCCTGCGCGGCAGCATGAAGGCGCAGGTGAACATCACCTGCAAGACGATCGGCTCCGGGGAGCTCTACGGCTACCGCACGGACAAGGCGACGCCCGACGCCCAGCGCGCCGCCTACGTTCCCTCGATGAAGGCCGACGATGCGCCGGGGAAATGGAACCGCTTCCACATCACGCTCAAGGGCGAGCGCCTCACGGTGAAACTGAACGACAAGGTGGTCATCGCAGACGCGCCGCTGCCCGGCCTGCCCGCGAAAGGCCCGATCGGTCTGCAGCACCACGGCGATTCGGTGGAGTTTGCGAATCTCTTCATGCGGGAGCTGTAGGAAGCCGGGCGAGAGCAGGCGGGACGAAAGATTTCCGAAGAAATCCCTTGCACGATGCCGGAGCGTCCACTAAACAGCGCGTCCCATTTTCCCCGCGCTCTGGCGTTCATCACGCGAACCGCGGTTCTGGCGACGGGCTTCACAGCTCGGAGTTGGCACCGCAGGACGTGTCGCCAGACGAGGGGAAAAAAGGAAAGTGCAGAAACTGAGAAAAGTACTTGCCAAAACCTGTGCTCCTCCTAGTTTCCGCGCCCCGCCGCAGGTGGCTCGCACCAAACCACGGCGGATTTGTTGTCCCTTACCGGATGTCAAAGGGTCCAGTCGGACCGGTCTTTGGAGCGAACGTTCACCGAATTTTTTCAATGCCAACCATCAACCAACTCGTCCGTCACGGACGCACGAAGGTCAAATACAAGTCGAAGTCGCCTGCGCTGAAGAACTGCCCGTTCCGACGCGGAGTGTGCCTCCAGGTGATGACTCGTACGCCGAAGAAGCCGAACTCGGCTCTCCGCAAAGTCGCCAAGGTGCGCTTGACGAATGGCTTTGAAGTCATCGCCTACATCCCCGGTGAAGGCCACAATTTGCAGGAGCATTCGATTGTGCTCATCCGCGGTGGCCGCGTGAAGGATCTTCCCGGTGTCCGCTATCATATCGTCCGCGGCACGCTCGACTCCCTCGGGGTGGAAGGTCGCCGTCGCAGCCGTTCGAAGTACGGAGCCAAGCGTCCGAAGGCCGGTGCCGCAGCCGCTGAGGCGGGCAAGAAGAAGAAGTAAGCAACTGATTTTACACCATGTCACGTCGTCGTCGCGTCATTCATAAGGAAGAGAAACTGGACAGCCGCTATGGCTCGCCCATCGTCGCCCGCCTCATCGGCACGGTGATGAAGAGCGGCAAGCGTTCGCTCGCCGAGCGCGTTGTCTATGATGCCATTGAGCAGAGCCGTCAAAGCAGCGATGCCGTGGACCCGCTTGAGACCCTGAACAAGGCCGTCGAGAACGTGAAGCCGCGCCTTGAGACGAAGAGTCGCCGCGTCGGTGGTGCAACCTATCAGGTGCCGATGGAAGTCGCACCCGCCCGCGCAGTCGCGCTGGCCTTCCGCTGGATCGTCAATTACGCCTCGGCCCGCAAGGGATCCTTCAAGAAAGCGCTCGCCACGGAGCTGAAGGAAGCGGCGATGGGGCAGGGGAACGCGATCAAGAAGCGGGACGACACCCATAAGATGGCGCAGGCAAACCGCGCCTTTGCCCATTTCCGATTCTAGTCCCCGACGAACCTAATACTCGCCGAGTCACTATATGTCTTCCGCCGTCGCCGAAAAACCCACTTCCAATCCGAACTCGCCTGATCGCGCCTATCTGCTCGAGAGGACGAGAAACATCGGAATTGCCGCACACATTGACGCCGGCAAGACGACGCTGACCGAGCGCATTCTTTTTTATACGGGCTCGATCCACAAGATCGGCGAAGTGCATGACGGAACCACAGTCACAGACTGGATGGAGCAGGAGCGCGAGCGTGGCATCACGATTACGTCGGCGGCGACGACGTGCTTTTGGGAGCAGAAGAAGCACGAGGGTGTGCTGAAGCTTTACGAGAACCAGAAAATGCGGGTCAACATCATTGACACGCCCGGCCATGTGGATTTCACGGCAGAAGTGGAGCGTTCGCTCCGCGTGCTGGACGGCGCGATCGCGGTGTTCTGCGCAGTGGCCGGTGTGCAGCCGCAGTCCGAGACAGTGTGGCGCCAGGCGACGAAATACGGCGTGCCGCGCATTGCATTCGTCAACAAGATGGATCGCACGGGTGCGAACTTTGCCAATGCGATCAGCGACATGCGCAACAAGCTGAAGGCGAATGCCTGGCCGGTGCTCATTCCGATTGGTGCGGAAGATTACCTGAAGGGGCAGTACGACATCATCAACCGCAAGGCAGTGCTCTATGCGGACGACAGCTCGATGGGCTCGACCTATCACGTCGAAGATCTCGATGAAGCGGGCAAGGCAATCGTAGAGCCTGCGCGCGAGCAACTCGTCGAGGCGCTGTGCAACATTGACCCCGTGCTAGAGGACGCGTTCCTCAACGCGACCGAGATCACGCCGCTGATGATCAAGCAGGCCATCCGCCGCCAGACGATTGCAAACAAGTTCATCCCCGTCGTAGGGGGTTCCGCCTTCAAGAACAAAGGGGTGCAGTTCCTCGTGGACGCGGTGGTGGACTATCTCCCGTCGCCCATTGATATTCCTCCGCAGGAAGGTCACAACGTGGACAACCTCGAGGAGAAAGTCGCGACACCACCGGATGACGCCGCGAAGTTCATCGGCCTCGCGTTCAAGCTCTGGAGCGATCCTTTCGTCGGCAAGCTAGTGTTCTTCCGTGTGTATCGCGGCAAGCTCACCAAGGGCGACACCATCTACAACCCGCGCACCCGGAAGACGGATCGCGTCAGCCGCCTGATTCAGATTCAGGCCGACAAGCGCGAGGACATTGACACATGTTTCTCAGGCGACATCGCGGCCATCGTTGGCCTGCGCAATGTCACCACCGGTGACACGATTTGCAACGAGGACGTCGAGATCATGCTCGAGCCGCCGTCATTCCCGGACCCGGTCATCAGCATGTCCGTCGAGCCGAAGACCAAGGCGGATCAGGAAAAGATGAGCATCGCGCTCCAGCGTCTCGCCGAAGAGGA
>JAYWEO010000140.1:0-6572 GCA_043779225.1 Prosthecobacter sp. | reverse complement strand
CCGCCGCGGCATCGTGATCCTCATCAGCGATCTTTTCGACGACGAGGAAAAGCTCGTCCGCGGCATCCAGCACCTGCGCTTCGTCGGGCACGAGGTCATTGTCTTTCAAGTGCTCGATCCGCACGAGGTGTCTTTCCCATTTCAGGGCACCGTTGAATTCATCGGCCTCGAAGCGCAGGGCCGGATGCTCACGCGCCCCGCGGAAATCCGCAAAAGCTACCTAGAAGAATTCGGCGCATTTCTCGACCGCATCCGCCTCGCCTGCGAGCGCTGCGGCGCGACACACATCCGCGTGACGACCGACCAGCCGTGGGCCGAAGTCCTCACCGCCTACCTCGCGACGCGGCAGCACCGCTACGGCTGAGCCATGTCCTTTCTCAATCCATGGCTGCTCGCTGGCATCGCGGGGATCGCCTCGCCGATCATCATCCATCTGCTCGCGAAGAAGCAGATCAAGCGTGTGGTGTGGGCGGCGATGCGGTTTCTGAAAGCCACCGTGGATCGCAACAAGCGGAAGATGAATATCGAGGACATCCTGCTGCTCGTGTTGCGCTGCCTCATCCTCGCGCTGCTCGCGTTTGCGCTCGCGCGGCCTTCGCTGCGCGAAGGCGGCATCGTCGCATTCGGTGGCGATGAGGCGGCGATCCTCCTCGTGGATAATTCCGGCTCGATGTCCACGGGCGACGGCGCGGTGTCGCGTTTTGAAAAGGCGCAGAAGGCCGCGGGACAAATCCTCGACGGGTTGCCCGCGGGTTCGCGCGTCGCGGTGTGGCTCGTGTCGGACACCGTGCGCGAATCCGTCTCGGAGCCGGCGCGCGATCTCGCGCTCGCACGCAAGAGCATCCGCGAGGCAAAGCGCACGGACCAGGGCACCGAGTGGCAGCCTGCGCTGCGGCGCGCGGTGGAGGTGCTGAAGAAGCAGCCGGGCGTCCACAAGAGTATCTACGCCGTCACCGATGGACAGGCTGTCGGTTGGAAAGGTGTCGGCGAAATCCGCACACTGCTCGAATCCGTGAAGCGCGAGATGCGCGCGACGCTGGTGCTCACGACTGAGGGCGAGGAGCGCAATCTCGGCATCACCGATGTCCGGCTCGCGACCGCGCTGCCGACGGTGAACCAGCCGCTGCGCTTCGAGGTCTCGGTCGCAAACTTCGGCCCCACCGAGGCGGCTGGCGTCGCCGTGAGTCTCGCGGTGGACGACGAGCCGCCCGTCGAGGAGCAGACGCTCGACGCCGTTCCCGCGGGTGGCGCGCCGAAGACGCTCTCGCTTTTCGCCACGTTCCGCGAGCCGGGCTTCCACACCGTCACCGCGCGGCTGCACGCGGACCGCTGCCCGTTCGATGATCAGCGCTCGTTCGCGCTGCGCGTCATTGACGAAGTGAACGTGCTCCTCGTGGACGGTGACCCCGGCGCGGCGCCGCGCGACAGCGAGGTCTTCTACCTGCGCAACGCCCTCACGCCCGTGCCCGCCGAACTGCGCGACCGCTTTTTCATCAAGACGCGCACCGTCACCGGCGCGGAGTTTGAAAAGACCGCGCTGCGCGACTTCGACGCCGTCGTGCTCGCCAATGTCGTGGACCTCTCGCCGCTCGCGGCGGACGCGCTGCAAGCCTACGTGCGCAGCGGCGGCGGGCTGCTCGTCTTTCCCGGCTCGCGCATCAGCGTGCCGTTTTACAACGGCCTGCTCCTCGCCGAGCGCGGTCTGCTGCCCGCGGCATTCGGCACCGTGCGAGGCGAGGCATTCGATGAGACGAAGGCCGATCGGCCGGAGAAATTTTTCCGCCTCCAGACGAAAGACTATGCCCACCGCATCGTCGAACTGTGGAAGGATCCCGCGAGCGGCTCGCTCGGCTCCGCGCAATTCTATCGCGCGTTCACATTGCAGCCCGCGAAGAAAAGCGACGTGCCCGGCGATGCCGGCCTGCCCGCGGTTGTCCTCAGCTACGCGGACGGCGAGCCCGCGATGATGGAGCGCCCGTTCGGGCTGGGGCGCGTGGTGCAGTTCAGCAGCACCGCCGACGGCGCGTGGAACGATCTCCCCGTGCGTCCCATTTTTCTCCCGCTCATGCACCGCACGCTCGGCTTCCTGCGGGAGCGTTCCGGCGACCGGCTGAACATCCGCGCCGGAACGCCCTTCACGCACACCGTCACCGCCGAGCGTGCGGGAAAAAGTTACACCGTCACCGAGCCCGGCGCGAAGCTTGGCGCCGCGCGCACGCGCACCGTCATGGTGAAAAATGGAACGCCGCAGATCGAGCAATCCGACACTTCCGCGACCGGCGCGTATGCCATCCACTTTGTCGAGGAGACGGGCAATGCCGTGCGCTTCGCCGCCGCATCCGATCCCGCTGAGGGTGACCTGCACGAACTCTCCGCCGCCGATCTCGCCGCACTCGGCAGCACCCCCCGAATCGTCCGCTGGACGCCCGAAGCTGATCTCCGCGGCCAGATGGAACGCGAGCGCAACGGCACCGAACTCTGGCTCCCGCTCGCCCTCGCCGCCATCGGCCTCGTCGTCGTGGAGACGCTGGTGGGAAACCGCTTCAGCCGGTCGAAGTGACGGCCAGTACGCTGAGCACCATCATCAATCGTTGGCTGTTCGTGCGGCGCTGGAGAGGTTTTGCAGCCAATGCGTCACGAAGAATTTTTTCTCCGTGGGCAGCCAGTGATCGGATGTGCCGATGATCGGGCGCAGGGCCGTCGTCATTTGCAGACA
Source organism: Prosthecobacter sp. (assembly GCA_043779225.1). Classification (GTDB taxonomy): domain Bacteria; phylum Verrucomicrobiota; class Verrucomicrobiia; order Chthoniobacterales; family Chthoniobacteraceae; genus SXWH01. Next base: position 3,856 of record JAYWEO010000140.1, on the reverse strand, counting down.
CACGAGAAGAAAGATCACCATCCACGCCTTCAGGTGCGTGCGCTCGGGGACGCGCAGCGCGTTCGTCATGTGGGTGAACAGGCGCAGGCCAAACCAAATGCCGACGGACCAGAAGAGCAGATGCAGCGTGCCGATGAAGGCGACCGATTCCGTGGATTGCGAAAACACCCACGCCACTGGTGCGAAGCCGAGCAGCAGCAGACCTGTGAGGGTGAGCGCCGCGAAGAGCACGCCCGACAGCCCGCGCAACGAAACTTCCGCACCCGTGAGACACGCGAAAATATAAAGGCTCGGCAGGCAGATGAGTGCGCTGAGCAGCGCGCCCGCGCTCACTTTCAACGACGCTGCGAGGATCTGTGTGCCGCCGGAAAACGAACCGATGAGCAGCCCGTAGAGCGCAAACGCCGGCACTGTGAGCAAGGCAAGCAGCAGCCAGTGGCGCGACGGCTTGGGATCACAGAGCGCGTGGATCAGGACGAGGGGGCGCTTGAGCAGCGTGTCGAGGATGACGCTCAGGCTGGCGTTTTGCGCGAGCGATGGCGGGACTGGCGGGGGAGGGTTGCCGGGGTTGGGTGTGGGTTGCGGGTTCGATGGATCGGCTGGTGTGTTCATGGTGATGTGGATTCAGTGGAGGAGATGCCGGAGGGCGTGGAAGACGGCTTCGTAGAAATTCCCGCGCAGTGGATCGTCGCGCAGAAACTGGATCGCGAGGCCGGGCGTGCCGATGAAGGGCCGGAGCACCCACGAGAGCTGCGCGCCGAGGAAAAGATTCCCCGCGAGCCAGCTCCAGAAGACGCGCCGCGCCGCGGACGGAGTCTCGCAGCGTTGCTCAAGCAGCCGCAGCAGACGCCGGTTTGCCACGACGCCGGCGTAGGCGATGAAGAGCACGTCGCACAGCAGCGTGAGGCTGTGTCCGGTTCCCCGCGCGGCAGAGGTGAGCGCCGGGGTGTTCAGGCAAATGAAGAACGCCACGGGACTCAGCGCCGCGAGAACCAGCGCCGCGATGGTGAAGCTCATCAAAATCGCGAGTGACGTCTGTCGGAAGCTCAGTCCCGAGCCGAAGACCTGCGCGAGCAAGCCGTTCAGCAGCGCATTGCCGCCACACGTGAGAAAAATGAGCAGCGGCATTTTGATCGCGGTGTAAACGGCCTGCAGCGGCGCGCGCCACAATCCAACCACGCCGCCGTAGAGCGCGCAGCCGGCGGCGATCGTCGCGATGCATGTGAGCAGCCAGCGCGGTTCGCGCTCATCGAGCCATGGCGCGATGCGCTCCGAGTCTCCACGGCAAAGGATCGCGAGGCGGTGCAACGGATTCATCACGCGAGGGCTGGCTGATGCAGTGCAGCGATCTGCTCCAGCCGGTGATGCACTGCCGCGACGGTTTCCTTCAGCGTCGAGGTTCCCGCGGTGATGCCGACGTGTTGCGCGTCGCGGAACCACGCGGGATCGAGTTCCTCCGCGCGCTCGATGTGAAAGACCTTGAGCCCGGCGGCGCTCGCGGCGGTGACGAGCTGGACGGTGTTGTTGCTGTTGCGTCCGCCGACCACGACCATCGTGTCGCATTCCGCGATCAGTTTGCGCAGCGCGTTCTGCCGGTTCTTCGTCGGCTGGCAGACGGTGTCGGTGAAGCGTACCTCGCACTGTGGCCGGGCACGCCGGATTGCTTCGACGAGCGCGCGCACTTTTTCCACGGGCTGCGTCGTCTGAGCGATCACGCCGTAGGTCGTGCGATGCGGGAGGCGGGAAATGTCGTCCTCATTTTCCACCACGCACGCCTCGGGGAAATCGCCGATGAGGCCTTCGACTTCAACGTGCCCGTGTTTCCCGATGACGATGGGGAAACAGCCGAGGCTCACGAGCAGCCTGAGTTGCGTGTGCGCGTGCCGCACCAGCGGGCACGTCCCGTCCGCCACGTTGAAGCCCGCAGCGTGCCATTCCTCGCGCTTCCGATCCGATGCGCCGTGCGCGGTGATCATCACCTGCGGCGTCGGCGCGGAATCGTGTTCCAGCGCGGCCTCCCGCACGCCGCGCCGCGCGAGACGTTCGCGGACGACCGGGTTGTGGACGAGTTCACCGAGGACGGTGAGCGGGCCCTCTTCCGAGAGTCGTTCCGCCTGCGCGATGGCGTCGCGGACGCCGAAGCAAAGGCCGTAGTGTTCTGCGAGTAGGATTTTCATAGATGAACGCCAAGCTTTGCCCGGCAAAGCTTCATGGCAAAAGGAGGGGGCTTCATCGGCGTGTGCCCTTGTCGCCGCCGGGGCGGCCGACTTTCAGGATTTGTTCGAGGATGGTGAGGTAGTCCTCGAATTGCTTCCGCCCCTTCGCCGTCAGTGCATAGCTGGTCTGTGGACGATCGAGGACTTCCTTGGTCACGGCCACGTAGCCACTCTCGTGCAGCGTGCGCAGGTGTGAGACGAGGTTGCCGTCGCTGAGTTCCAGCTCGGCCTTCAAGTCCTGAAACGTCCATGTCGGTCGGGCGGCGAGGAGTGTCATGATGCCGAGGCGACCTTTCTCATGGATGAGCTTGTCGAGTTTATCGAAGTCGAACATCGGTTCATGGCGTCCCGCCGGTGTCGCTCGCAGACGCCTTCCGCGGCCACGTGCAGGCGGCGTAGATGAGGTGGAAGAGGCCGAAAGTTGCAGTCATGAGCAGATTAGGGTCGATCAGGACAACAGTTAGACCGCGCAAGTAAAACGTCACAATCCCCGCAAGCAGGAAAACCCAGCCGAGGCGCGGGATCGAGCGCGGTGCAAATGGCGCGGTGGCGAGTAATGCGAGGCCGTAAAAAATCATCCACACGTGCGGCAAGAAAAAGGGCCCCAGTAAGAACGTCACGGAGCCACCCGCGAACATTGGTGGCGCGAGGCACTTCAGCGCCTGCTTCATGCCTGCGGAGATGAACGGTTCGCCACGCCGATGCGCATCGCGCCAGAGGAACCAAGTATTTGCCGCGCACGTTACCGCAAGCACTCCGAGCCACCCGCGCATGAAAAGCATGATAAGCCGCGATCCCGTCTCGTCATCATTTCCGGTGGTGAGCAGGGAGGGCCAGTAAAAATGCAAACCTAAGCCAAACGCCACCGAGCACACCCCGCCCACGAGCGCCGTCGGCGCGGAGATGGCCCGGTAGATGGTTGCTTTTTCCATCAGGGAACGGATGATGCGGAGGTGTTCCTCGGCTTCGGAGCGGGTCGGCATACACTGGACTTTGTCACGCAAAGCTTCGTGCGCAAGCAAAAAGTTGCGAATCGATTCGCTTGACCATGCGCGATCCGATCTGGACCGGGTGGTGATGCTTGTCCTGTCCGCAGCTACTTCCCGAGCCCGAACGCCTCATGCACGACGTTCGCGCCTTCGGTGAGCTTCGCCTCGTCGATGATGACCGCCGTTTTGATCTCCGACGTGCTGATCATCACGATGTTGATGCCGCCCTTGCTCAGCGCCTCGAACATCTTCGCCGCCACGCCGCTGTGGCTGCGCATGCCGACTCCGATGATGCTCAGCTTGCCGTAGCCGCTCTCGATTTCGAGTCCGCGCGCTTCGATTTCCTTCACGACCACCGCGAGTCCCAGCTCGACTTTCGGCAGTTCGTCCTTGTTCAGCGTGAAGCTGATGTCCGTGGTGCCGTCGTGCGAGACGTTCTGCACGATCATATCAATCACGATCTGCGCGGCGGCGACGGCGTTGAAGACTTTGGCTGCGACGCCGGGCTTGTCCGGCACCGCGCGGACGGTGACCTTGGCCTGGTTTTTTTCGATGCTGACGCCGCGGACGACCACGGCCTCCATGCTCTTGGTTTCTTCTTTCACGATGGTGCCTGGGTTGTCGTTGAATGAACTGCGGACCTCGAAGACG
>JAYWEO010000139.1:0-9170 GCA_043779225.1 Prosthecobacter sp. | reverse complement strand
TTCAGACCCTCGTGGCAGCTCACGAAGACGATGATGATCGCAAAGACGAAGCCCTTGATCAGCGCGATCGCGATGTCCGTGGTGTGCGTGTAAAAAAGGAGATTCCGCAGGTAAGGCGCTTCCGCGACCCCCAGCATCTGCACGGCGATAAGGTATGAAGCCAGGATGCCAAAGGCGCACGCCTCGGCCACGAGCAGCGGCATCGAGACCATCATCGCGATCGACCGCGGCACGACGAGATAGTCAATCGGGCTCACGCCAAATGAACGCAGCGCATCCACCTGCTCGGTCACCTTCATCGTGCCGATCTCCGCCGCGATCGCCGCGCCCACACGCCCGGAGACCATGAGTGCGGTGAGCGTCGGGCCGAGTTCGCGGAACAGCGCAAGCGAAGCCACCGAGCCGACCGCCGAATCCATCCCGAAGCGGTGAAATTGGAAATAGATCTGCGCCGCAAAAACCGCGCCCGTGAACGCCCCCGTGACGATGACGACGATCTGCGATCGCGCTCCCGTCTCGATGATCTGCTGCAGCGCCAGCTTCAGCCGTATCCGCACGGCAAACATCGCGGCGATCGTCTCGCCCGCGAGGATGCCGATCTCACCGAGGTAGGTGAGCGCATTCAGGGTCTTGCGGCCGATGGCGGAAATCATTCGTGCGTGCGGTGAAACGTTTTCTCTGCACGACCGGCTCGGCCATCGGGGGGCGCAGGCGAGACTACGGCTGCGCTGTCTGCGCTCTTATGCAGGCAGGCGGATGGGCTGCGTCCGGGTCTTCTTCGGGTTCAGTTCCGGCGGGATCGTCCCGACGAATTTTGCATCCAGCCCGAGCTTCGCAAAAATCCCCTTCACCTCCTGCACGGAGACCGATGCATGCTCGAATTCGAGATAGATGATGTCGTGATTGCTATCCACCTTGTAGTGCAGTCCGGGAATGGCCTCGAGCTCGTGGTCGAGTTCCAGGATCTTTTCCAGATTGCGGACTCCGGCGGCGTAAACCTCTAGTTCGATCATAATGGGAAGGGGGTTTGTTTTCGCAGAAAGTAGGCTGCACTCCGCGCGCAGGCAAAGTGAAATCTCTGTATGTCAAAGTGCCGCCTGGCCCTCGAACACAAAGTCCGCCGGGCCGGTGAGCGTCACATTCCTCCACCCGTCGCCATCGGCTTCAAAGCCCACCTTCAGCGTGTCACCCCCGCGCACTTTCACAGGCACGGGTGAGGCCGCCCCGGTGAGCCGTGCAAAGATGAGCGCTGCCGCCGTGACGCCTGTGCCGCACGCGAGCGTCTCGCCTTCCACACCGCGCTCATAGGTGCGGATCGCGATCGAGCCGTCCGGCAGCTTCCCGATGAAATTCGCATTCGTCCCCTTCGGCGCGAAATGCGTGTGATACCGCAGCGCCGCGCCGAGACGCACGATGTCCGTCTTTTCCAAGTCCTCCACAAACACGATCGCGTGCGGCACGCCCGTGTTCAGAAAATGCACCGTCAGCTTTGTGTCTGCGGCGTTCAGTTCCGTGGCGAGCGCGAGCGAATGCGGTGCGGACATCGCGAGCTGCACATCATCGCCCAGCAGCTTCGCGCCGATCACGCCCGCCATCGTCTCGAAAGTGATCGCGCCGCTTTTCCCGCCGACGCGGCTTGCGAATCGCGCAAAGCACCGCGCGCCATTCCCGCACATCTCCGCCTCGCCGCCGTCGGCATTGTAATAGCGCATGCGGAAATCCGCGCCGTTCTGCGCAGGCTCCACCGCGATCAGCCCATCGCCGCCGACGCCGCGGTGCCGGTCGCACAGGTGCGCGATGGCAGCCTTGTCGAGCTGGTGGCTCAGGTCGCGGTTGTCGAGCATGACGAAGTCATTCCCGGCTCCATTCATCTTGGTAAATTGCAGTGTCGGCATTGAAGATCGAGAGATACCCCAAGTGCGGGCGAAGTCAAAGCGCGGACGATTGCATCCGTCAGCGCCACGTGCGGCGTCGGAGGAGAATATCGAGCGGTAAAAGTGCGAGCGCGGCAATGAGGAACCAGTTCGTCAAATCACGTCGTCGCAGTCCCGACCGCTCCGGTCGTGCAAAAATTTCCGCCGGTTTCGGTTCGAACCTGCCGTGTCCCGCCGCGGCGATTTCGCGCAGCAGCGCATCATTCGTCCCGCTCGCGAGGAATTCCCGCGGATAGCTCCGCGTGTGCGCAAACGCAGTGCCGCCATCGGGCAGGTCGGGCGATGAAACACTCACGACCGTCGCCCCTTCCTGCGGCAGTGTGATGCGTGCGCGATAGCTCCCCGGTGCGTCCTCCACCGCACTGACGATCTGCGTGCTGCCGTCCGGCGTGCGCGCGTGGATCGTGATCGGCAGCCGGTTGCGGAATGCCCCCTCCGGCGTCACCGCATCCACGCGGATGTCGAGCGCGTCGCCATTTTCGCTGCGCGAAATCTCGAATGCCGCCGGTCCGCCTTTGCGCAGCAGCCCGCGCACAGTCTGCACCCAGAATTTCGCATAGCCCGGCCACGACATCCATTCTGCCGCCCACCGCGCCTTCGCATCACTCGTGAATGCCGCCGCCTGCCCGAGCCCGTAGCGCCACGTCGCGAGCAGCGGCTCGCCTCGTTCGGTCGCGAGCAGCACCTCGGCGGTTGGCTTCGGCTTCGTCGCATTGTAGCCGAGCAGCAGCGGCGACTGCGCCCAGTCAATGCCCGCGATGATCGGTGATTTCACGACCGGCACCGCCAGCGTGGGCTCTTCGACAATCGAGGACTGCGCGACCTTCATCGTCTCCGTGGAGAAAATCTGCGGCAGCGTCGTCGCATCATTCGTGAGGTAAAAGCGGCCTTGTCCGCGCTCCGCGAGCTGACGCAGAAATGGCACGTCCTTGTCCTGCTCGCTGCCGAGTCCGACGACGGACGTCGTGATTTTCGCCGCCGCCATCGCGCTCGCGAGATCGAGCGAATTCCCGCCGCCCTGCGCGCCGTCCGGCTGCTCGCCTGCGACCTTTTCTTCTGCGTCCGCTGCGTCGGAAAAAAGGATGATGTGCTTGATGCGCGCATTCACCTCGCGCATTGCCGCGAACGCCTCTGCGAGCCCCGTGTAAACATAGATGCCGCCGCCGCCCGCCGTGATCGCAAGGATGCGCTGCACGATCGGCTCCTTTGCTCCGTGACGCTCCAGCGGCGCGACGACATGCGCGCGCGTATCCACCGCCAGCACGCCGAAGTAGTCGCGCGGACTCAGCACTCCGAGCGCCATCGCCGCGCCCTGATCCGCGAGCGAGATTTTCGTCTGCCCGCCGGCCTGCGCCGTCATCGAGCCGGAACGGTCGAGCACGATCATCAGCGCGACCGTCGGCAATTCCTCGCGGTCATTGTGCTCCATCCGCACCGGCAGCATCTGCTCGATCGGCGTGCGAAAATATCCGCCCACACCGAAACTGCTCTCTCCGCCTAGCAGCGCAAACCCGCCGCCGAAATCCTGCACCCAGCGCCGATACAGGTCCATCCGCTCGCGTCCGAGTGTGAGCGCACCGATGTCGCTGAGCATGAAGAGATCAAACTGCTGCAAATCCTCCAGCGTCCGCGGCAGACCCGAAGGCCCGCGCAATTCCACCGCAATGCGCGCATCCCGCAGCGCATTCGCGAGCGGACGCGCCTTTTGTTCATCAGAATCCACGAGCAGCACGCGCGGCTGCCCGCGCAGGCTTGCGACTACCGAGGCCCGGTTGTTTTCGAGCAGCGTGTCGTCGGCGGGAATGATCTCCACGTCGTATTGCACGAAGTTCCCCTCGGGATGCAGGCCCGGCTCTCGGAACGGATTGTCGCCCGGCTTCACCGCCATCTCGTGCTCTGCGACGAGGAACTGACTCTGGTAAACGCGCACCTTTGCCGTCGTCGCGACATTGCTGCGGAAGTTCGCCGTGAGATCAAACGCCTCGCCCTCCTTCAGTCGCGTAGGCACTTCGACGCGCTCGACCAGAATCTCCGGTCGGGTGGGATTTCGCAGCGGCACCGTCCACACCTCGACACCTGAGCGCGACAGTCTGGTCGCCGCTTCGAGCGCATGACCGCCGGTGTCATTTCCATCCGAGAGCAGCACGACGCGCCGCAATTGATCGCCGGGAAAAAGCGCGCTCGAAAAATCCAGCGTGTGTCCGATGTCGGTCGCCTTCGTGTCCGCGAGCGGCGGCCAGTCCGTAGTCGCCAGTGATTCCTGCGGCGCCTGCCACACCTGCGCATTCCGTGCGAATCCCACGACGCCCGCCGTATCGCCCGCACGCTGATTGCGCAGTGCGCCCGTCACATATTCACGCGCAGCCTTCGCAGCCTCCGGCGAAATGCTGGCGGAAGCATCCATCGCGAAAATCACGCCAAGCTCTGACGAGGGGAGCAGCGCCCTGATTTCTGCAAGTGCGAAGACGATGAGTGAAAGCAAAAGCGTGCGCACGAGCATGCACACGATCCGCTGTGCCCTGCCGAATCCCGCCAGCGAACGGTGCAGCATCAGCGGCAGGAGGAGGAGCGCCGCCAGCAGCACGAGGAACCACGGAGATGCGCACTCGAATGGAAGAGTCATTCCGTCTTCCTCCGATGAAAGAGCAGCCACTCGGCAACGAGCAGGACAAACGCAGAAAGCGCGAGCCATTGCCGCGGCGGCCAAGTGTGCAGTGCTGCCAGGGAGACGGGCATTTTGGAAACCGGGACCGCTGTTTCATTGCTGGCGCGCAAATCCGATTCCGCGGCGCTGAAAGTGTTCACTGCGAGCCATCGTTGCGCCCCATCGTCCGCGATTTCATAAAAGCCGTTCTTCAGCGGCTGAAAAAATCCGGTGATGCCCGGATGCGGTTGCGCGATGTGGGATGTGCTGAGCCCGGACAACGGCTCGGAAGCGACTCGCCTGCCCGGTGGCACCGTGAGCGTTTCACCGGCGGCGAGCGACGGTGCGGATTCTGAGTTTTCTCCAGCGAGCCAGCCAAGTGTGGAATGGATGAGGAGCGGGAACGCGACGCGCAGCGGGAGATCGGATTCGAGGACATCGAATGCGAGCGCCGCGATGTGCTGGCGTCCACGTTCGCCGGTGATGAGCAGCGGATGTTCGGCGGATCGAATCGGTGCGGAGAAAGTCCAGCCGTCGTGTGGAGTCGGAAGGGTGAGCGGGTGGGCGCGGAGGACCGTGATGTTTTGCAAGCTCGCGAGCCGTGTGGTCGGATGTGTTGCATCCACGTCGGTGATGACCGGCTGATCGAGCACCGTGTCCGTCGTCGCGAACGGTGTCGTCTTGAGAAAAAGGAAATTGCCTTGCGTCGCATTGATGTCGAACGACGGCGGGATGAGGCCGTCAAAAATCACGGCCTCAAATTTCTCGGCCATCGCGGGCTGCCACGCTTCCGGCGCGATGAACTGGAACTTCAGCGAACTGTCCACGCTGAGCAGCGTCTCGAGGAAGGTGTTTCCCTTGGAGACGAGCAGCACGCGATTCAGACGAGCCGGCGGCAGTGTGGCGAAGGCGATGTTGTCGAGCGGCAGTGCGTCATTCGCGGAGAGCTTCGCCGTGAGCCAGCCTCGCGCGCTTTTGAGAGGGCGGGGGACCGAGGTGAAAATTTCCAATCGCCGTTCACTGGGTGCGAGGGTGAGCGGCTTCACCTCAAGTGTGCGTCCGTCGAATGCGAGTTCCACTTCGGTGCGAATGGTCGAGCGTCCGAAATTCTGCGTCTCCAGCAGCACCTCGCTGGTCTCGGGATTCGCCGGGAGTGCGCGGGTGGCGAAGCGCGTGATGGCGGCATTGTCGCGCGATGTGCCGACGTCATGAGTGATCAGTTCGCTCGCAGTTTTCGGTAGCGCGCCATTGGTTCCGGCTGTGAGCAGCACGATGCGGTGGCCGCCTTTCCTCGCCGCAAGCAGTGAGTCTGCGAGCGGGATGGCTGCAGTGATGTCGCCCGTCGCATCGGTCGGCAAAATCTTTGCGAGTGTGTCGCCGAGGAGTTTTGGATCGTCCGTGAATGGAACGGAAACGGATTGCGCGGCGCCGAGGGTGAGCAGCGCGAAGTTTCGCCCGCCGCCAGCCTGCCGGATGTATTCGCGTGCAAGAAGTGCTGCCGATTCGAAGCGCGTGCGACCATCAGGCTCCGTGGCCTGCATCCGTGCACGGGTGTCGAGGATGAGCACGGTGGCGGAGCCTTCGCGGATGCCTCGGTCGAAGACGGGACGTGCGAGCGCCGCGATCAGAAGCAGGAGGATGAGCAGGTGCAGCAGCAGCGAGAGCAGGTGGCGGAACTTTCGGAAGAATGCGCTGCGTCCACTTTCCTTCTGCACCCGCTGCCAGAACATGAGCGTGGAAACCGGCAGTGAGCGCCGCTTCAGCCGGAGAAAATACAGCAGCACGATCACCGGCACTCCGGCGAGAAACCACGCGGCCCATGGCTGGAGCCACGTCATCGGACCATCACTCCATCGCGCAGTGCGCGCAGCACGATGTCCTCGAAGGGCGTCGCCGTGCTTACCTGCGCGAATGCGATGCCGCGGCGCAGGCAGAACGATTCGAGCGCGCCGTTGTATTTCGTGATTTCCTCGCGGTAGCGGCGCAGGAGCGTCTCGTTTGCAGTGATGTCCATCGGTGTGCCCGCTTCGCCGAATTCGACATCGCGCAGACTGAGATCGCCGATGGCGGTCGGTGCGAGTTCTTCGGGCGCGAGCACCTGGAGGGCGTGGACTTCAAACTGGCTGTGCAGCAGCAGGCCGAGCGGCTCCTCGCAGCCGCGAGGGTCGAAGAAATCACTCAGCACAAAGACCAGCCCGCGTCGCCGCGAACGCTGCGTGAGAGTCTGCACGCCTTGCAGAAGCCGCGTCGGACCGTCGGCATCGGGCGGCGCATCGAGGAATTTCAGCACGGAATGGAACTCCGCCTTTCCGCGCGCGACGCCCAGTTCCGCGATCGAATTCGCGGCGAAGAAATGGATGTTCACGCGATCCAGATTCGCGAGCGCGATGTAGGCGAGCGCGGCGCAGAGGCGGCGGGCGTGATCGAATTTGCTGAGGTCGCCCGGCATTTCCTCCGGCAGCCAGCGCATGCTCGCACTGCAATCCATGAGGAAAGTCACGGGCATGTCCTGCTCCTGATCGTGGAGCTTCACGAAGAGCCGTTCGAGCCGCCCGTACGCGTGCCAGTCGATGCTGCGCAGTTCGTCGCCGGGCGTGTATTCGCGGTAGTCGGCGAATTCGAGGCTCGCGCCGGCCTGCCGTGTCTTGCGTTCCGCTCGCCGCTCGCCGCGGAACATCCGCCGCGCGAGCAGGTGGAACTGCTCCAGTTTCGCCAGGAAGGCGGAGTCGAACAGCGAGGCGCGCGTGCTCACCGTCACGGGCGTCAGCCGGGCATCTCGACGCTCGCGACGGCGGTCGCGGCCATGCCTTCGCCGCGGCCGAGGAATCCCATGCGCTCGTTCGTCGTCGCCTTGATGCCGACGCGCCGTTGGTCGAGGCCGAGCACGCAAGCGAGATTCGCCTTCATCGCGGAAATGTGCGGGCCGATCTTCGGCTCCTCGGCGATGAGGCACGAATCAATGTTGATCAGTTTCCCCCCCGCAGCAGTCACGAGGCTCGCGGCTTTGCGCACGATCTCGAGCGAGCTGATGCCGCGGATCGTCGGATCGTTGTTTGGAAAATGATGGCCGATGTCTCGCTCGCCGATCGCGCCGAGGATCGCATCCGCGATCGCGTGGCAGAGCACGTCGGCATCGCTGTGGCCGTCGAGCCCGTGCGTGTGCGCGATCTCGACGCCGCCGAGGATCAGTCTGCGCCCTTCGGCGAAGCAGTGGACGTCGTAGCCGGTGCCGACGAGATTCATTCGTGGGGGAGGAGTGTGATTTTTCCGTTCCATGCGCGGACGGAGATTTTGTCGGGATTGTCCGTACGCGGCGTCATTTCAAAACTGCCACCCGCATTTTCCACGAGCAGCTTGCCTGCAGCCACGTCCCACAGGCTCACGCTCTGCTCAATGTAGGCGTCGAGCCTGCCGGTGGCGACATACGCGAGGTCGAGCGCGGCGCTGCCCATCATGCGGCACTTGCGGACCTTCTCGACGTATTTCGGCAGGAGCTGGAGGCCGGCATTGATGGTGGCCTTCGATTTGGCAAAGCCGATGCTCATCACGCAGTCGCCGAGTTCCGTGCGGTCGCTCACGCGGATGACGCGGCCATTCAGCAGGGTCGGCCCGCCTTTTACCGTCTCCCACATTTCATCGCGCGATGGATCGTAGATCACGCCGAGCTGGATTTCGCCTGCATGGCGCAGGGCGATGCTGATGCAGTAGTGCGGCAGGCCGTAGAAGTAGTTCACCGTGCCGTCGATCGGGTCCACGATCCATTGCCACTCGCTGTCCTGGTTCCCCGCGAGGCCCTCCTCGCCGTAAATCGCGTGATCCGGAAAACGCCCGAGCAGCCGCTTCGTGATGAGGTCCTGCGACTCCACGTCGAGCGCGAGCTTGATGTCGTGCGCGTGAAATTCATTCACCTCGGGCGTGCGTCCGAATTCCTTCGTGAGCAGCGCACCGGCTTCGCGGGCGGACTGGATGGCGGTTTCGAGGGCAGCGGATAGTTCGGTCATTCGAAAAGTGCGAGTATGGATGCTGGATGCGCCCGCCCCGGGCAAGCGGAACCTCCGGGAAAAGGCGATGAGGTCGTGATTTTGGGACAAAAAATGAGAGGCGAACCGTTAGAGTCGCCTCCCATTGTTAGTTGAGCAGGCGTGAGCCTACTTCTTCTTCTTTGCTGCGACTTTCTTCTTCGCTGCAGGCTTCTTAGCTACTGCCTTTGCTGCTTTTTTCTTTGCGGCCATTATATGACACCCCCTTCCTGCCCGCAGTGGCGGGACTGAGAAATTTGTTTGGGGGAATTATTGGAGGTGTGGAAAAACATCACGCTCGATGCGTTTGAATTATCCACTACCGGTAGATGCGTCAACAACAATTCACGCAGTCGGACACAATATTTTGCGGTAGGCTGGTCAAAGTCACCGCAACTTGTCTGCTGAAAATCAGTGGAACTCCTGGCCTTGTGGAACATCCAAGAATGCGGTTTCTCCTCTAAAATCTGTCATTCTGGAAGCGATTGCTGAAAGTATTCGCGCTTGAAAATCAGCGAGCATTTCAAGTCGCAAAATGCAGTGCGTTTTGAGCCTATTTTTTTTTGCGCGGCG
>JAYWEO010000138.1:0-14607 GCA_043779225.1 Prosthecobacter sp. | reverse complement strand
CAAAGACTCCTTCGAACCGCACAGCAGCGAACAACTGCCCAACTCCAAACGCGTTTACCTGCCCGGCAAACTCCACCCCGACATTCGCGTGCCGATGCGCGAAGTCGAACTCGCGCCGACGTCTTTCAACGACACCGTCGAACCCAACGAACCGGTGCGCATGTATGACTGCTCCGGGCCATGGGGCGATCCGAGTTTCAACGGGACGTCTGACGAAGGCTTGCCCGCGCTGCGGGCCAATTGGATTCGCGCGCGCGGCGACGTTGTGGCATACGAAGGTCGCGAGGTGAAGCCGCAGGACAACGGCTATCTTTCCGGCAAGCTCGCCGAATACGCCAGCCAGGCGGAGAAGAATCGCCTCGTCGAATTTCCCGGTCTGCTTGGTCAGCGCCGCCGCCCGCTCCGCGCGAGCAAAGGTCATCCCGTCACGCAGCTTTGGTATGCGCGCCAGGGCATCATCACCCCCGAGATGGAATTCATCGCCATCCGCGAAAACATGGGCCACCAGCGGATTTCGGATTTCGGATTTCGGATTTCGGATTTGAGCAGCGACATCGTTCGCAACGACCTCGACAAGCAGCACGAAGGCAGCGCTCAGGACTCAATCAGAAATCAGAAATCAGAAATCAGAAATCCCTACACCCCCTCCGTCTTCCGCCGGTTCCCGCAACGCATTCCCGCCGAGATCACCCCCGAATTCGTCCGCGCCGAAGTCGCCGCTGGCCGCGCGATTATTCCGGTCAACATCAATCACCCGGAGAACGAGCCGATGATCATTGGCCGAAACTTCCTCGTGAAGATCAACGCCAACATCGGCAACAGCGCCGTTGCGTCCAGCATCGAGGAGGAAGTCGAGAAGATGCGCTGGGCCACCAAGTGGGGCGCGGACAACGTCATGGATCTCTCCACCGGCAAGAACATCCACGCCACACGCGAATGGATTCTCCGCAACTCGCCCGTGCCCATCGGGACAGTGCCGATTTATCAGGCACTCGAAAAAGTGAACGGCAAAGCCGAAGACCTTACCTGGGAAATCTACCGCGACACGCTTATCGAGCAAGCCGAGCAAGGCGTGGATTATTTTACCATTCACGCCGGCGTGCTGCTGCGTTTCGTTCCACTCACTGCGCGTCGCATGACCGGCATTGTTTCGCGCGGCGGCAGCATCATGGCCAAGTGGTGTCTCTCGCATCATCAGGAGAATTTCCTCTACACGCACTGGGACGACATCTGCGACATCATGGCCGCCTACGACGTAAGTTTCAGCATCGGCGACGGCCTGCGCCCCGGCTCGATTGCTGATGCCAACGACGAAGCGCAATTCGGCGAACTCAAAGTGCAGGGCGAACTCACGACGCGCGCGTGGGCGAAGGGCGTGCAGGTAATGAACGAAGGCCCCGGCCATGTGCCGATGCACATGATCGAGGAAAACATGGCGAAGCAGCTTGAGTGGTGTCACGAAGCGCCGTTCTACACGCTCGGACCGCTCACCACCGACATCGCGCCCGGCTACGATCACATCACCAGCGGCATCGGCGCGGCGATGATCGGCTGGTATGGCTGCGCGATGTTATGCTACGTCACCCCCAAGGAGCACCTAGGTTTGCCCAACAAGCAGGATGTTAAAGAGGGAGTGATAACTTATAAGTTAGCCGCCCACGCCGCCGACCTCGCCAAAGGCCACCCCGGCGCGCAATACCGCGACAACGCCCTGAGCAAAGCCCGCTTCGAGTTCCGCTGGGAGGATCAGTTCAACCTCGGCCTCGACCCCGAGCGCGCCCGCGAATTCCACGACGAAACCCTCCCGCAGGAAGGCGCCAAAACTGCGCACTTCTGCAGCATGTGCGGCCCGCACTTCTGCTCGATGAAGATCACCGAAGACGTCCGCAAATACGCCGCCGAACAGGCGATCTCCGAGGAGGAAGCCTTGAAGAAAGGCATGGAGGAGAAGTCGAAGGAGTTCGTGGAGAATGGCGCGGAGGTTTACGCGAAGGCGTAGTTCCGAAGGCATAAGTGTAACTCAGTCGTTTAATCTATATGGCTGGCAACGAACAGATAATGCTAGGCCAAGTCGCATCCGCCCCGTCCCCGGCTCCCTGCGCGAGATCAAGCGGGACGTTGGTATCAGCGGCGAGCAGCAATTTCCCGATGGCCGTAGATCGTGACCATTGCGCGGGCCATCGACTTTTCCTGCTGCGCATCCGTGAGATTGTTCATCGTGGGCCGACATTTTTCCACAATGACCGTTCCGTGTGTCTTTTTCTCTGTGGCGTTAGCGAGTGGATTTTTCGACTTGCTCACGAGGCAGGAGTGCATCTGTGAAGCATCCGCGTCAACGGGGAGAAGGAAAAAAACGACATCGGCGGACTTCCGCGAACAGGTGCGGAAAGTTTCGGGAAGTGTTCCCGTTTGTGTTCTGCGGAGTGCCTGTATCGCCTTGAATCCTGTGTTTATCCGGGAGGCGAGCGGGTGAAGGGAATCGAACCCTCGTGTCCATTCCGGCGCGGGAATGGAACAAGCGGTCATAGGCAAAAAAGACAACTCAGAACACTATTGACACGGGCGGACGTTCTGACTTACGTTCTGACTATGGCAACGCTCGTCAAAGACTCCCGCTCACGTTCCCCGTTTTGGATTTGCTGCTATACTTCCGCCGATGGCAGGCGCTTGAAGAAAAGCACGAAGCAGACAGAGCGCGCGAAGGCGTTGGAGTTTTGTCTTTCGTTGCAACGTGCGGAGAGCATGGCTGCAAGCGGGACGCTCACGGAGACGCGGGCGCGCGAGTTGATCGGCGAAGTCTTGGAACGCACAACCGGCGAGCAAGTCGCTTTCTTCACGGCGGAGGGCTGGCTTCGCGATTGGCTGCGCGGGAAGGAAATTTCCAAGGCACAGGGCACGCACGCGAAATACTCACACACCGTCGAGGGCTTCATTTCGCAGCTTGGCACGCGGGCGCGGTTGAACATCGCGGCAATCAGCCCGAAAGACGTGGCGGGCTATCGGGACGCACAGATTGAGAGCGGGAAGCATCCGAACACGGTGCGCTATCTCGTGAAGCAACTGCGCATCCCGTTCAACGCGGCGCGGCGGCAAGGGATCATCACGCACAATCCGGCGGAGGGCGTGGAACTCCCCGCTACGGCGAAAGGCGACGACGGCGGAGAGACGACGCGGGACGTTTTCACGGCGGAGCAAGTTTCCGCTCTCTTGGACGCGGCCATTGCGCGCGAGCATGGCAAGCCGGTCTTTGCAGCGGGCGCGGAATGGCGCGGCGCGATTCTCTTTGCCTACTTCACCGGGGCGCGGCTGCAAGACGTGGCGAACATGACATGGAACGCGATTGATTTGCCTGCGAAGACAATCACCTTTCGCGCGCAGAAAACGGGAAAGGTCGTCACGATTCCGATGCACGCGGAGCTTGAAAGCTACTTGCTCGCGTTGCCAGCGCCCGACAGCGGCAAGGCTTTTGTGTTCCCGATGCTCGCGGGCGGTCGCACGAGCGGGCGGAGCGGGCTTTCCATGACCTTTGCGCGCATCATGGCGCGGGCGGGCATCGTCGGCGAAGTCTTGCACGCGGCAGAAAAGGGCGGGAAGGGACGCACCGTGCGTGCGCTGAGTTTTCACAGCCTGCGCCACAGTTTCAATTCAGCGATGGCGAATGCGGGCGTCTCTCAGGAAGTCCGCATGAAGCTCACGGGGCACACGAGCGCGGAAATGAACAAGGGATACACGCATCACGAACTCGAACCCTTGCGGGCAGCAATCAAAGTCATTCCGGGCATCGGTGGCGGGAAGGGGGCGAATTGAAAAAAAAGCCGGACGTTGGCGGACGAAAAGCCAAAGCGAAAAAGCACACACAGCCCCGTGACACTCGTGACGCTCGTGACACTCGACGGGATGAAAAGCCGGCGGCGGAAACGATGATTCCCGCGCAGACAGCCGAGGAAGCCGCCGCCGCCGCGAAATGGATGGAAGAGGATTACAGGGGAGAGGACGAATTTTACAACCCCAGCAACCCGGCGATTGACGAAGTTTTCCGGGTGCTTCGATCCGAGACAGAAGCCTTTCGTGCCACCTTAAAGGCCAATCCGCGCCCTTCAAACAGGCTCGCCGCAATGGTGTGGGAGGCGTCTGAAAAAATAAAGGAGGGGAGAGTTACGCTGTGCGGCACAGGGCCGCTGTGTGAAGAAAGCTATGCCACGATCTTTCCCGAACTTGCCGGGCTTCGCATCGCGCTTGGCACAGCGATGCTTGAAGCTTTCGTGCGTGGCGAGCGCGGCTTTGCAGATGAAGTCTTGAAGGCATTCAAGCAACTCGACGTGCTCTTTCGTCGAAACCGAATGAAGGAAATCACAAGGCGACTCATGCCATACGCTTTCGACATCGCAACCGCGTGTCACACGAAGGCGAAGAGACGGGAGGCTGTGGAAGCCAAACTTGGGCGGAAGCTTTGCGACGAAGATTGGGATCGTCTGCAAAAGCAGCTTCACTGGACTCGGATTCCGAAGGGTAAAAGAGGCGCTGTCAAAACTCACAAACGGCGCTGATTCGCTGTCATACCGTATTCGTGCGGGACGATTAGAAGTCGTCCTGCAATGTCTAAAGCAACTATCAGCAAAGCAGGCGGCAACGCCCCGGTAAAAGCAGGCCCGGCAGAGCTTGCGAAATCATCAACGGAGAGGCGGCTTGCGCGTCTCGAAACCTTGCTCGCGGAGCGGCACGAGGGCTTGCCTATATGGGTGCGATCCCCGAAATCCGGCACAGAGCATTTTTGCGGTTTGTCGCGCAGCAAACTTTACGAAGGTGCGCAGCTTGGGCACTGGCGGAGTGTTTCAATTCGCGAGCCGGGGCAGACCAAAGGCACCCGGCTTTTTCATCTCGGCTCGATTCTCGACTACATCGCCAAGCACGAAGCGGCGGCGGCGGAAGGGAGCGCACAATGAGCGCGGGAAATCGGGCAACCGAAGAACAGATGTTCACGCTTCGCCTTTTGGATCTCAGCATCGCCATTTTGCGGGCCAGGAGCACGGCGCGTGATCTTCGCGAGCGGAAAATTGCCAAAGCTCTCACGGTCGCGCATCAACTCGTGCGGGCGCGACTCGAAAAGCTCGAACCTTACGGCGGGAAATGAAACAGAAGGTAGCGAATGCGCGGCGTGATTTGAAAAACCGCAGACTCCCGCGAGACATACGCGATTTGCTCGATTCGCCTCCACAGCGCGGGGACGGGCTGAACAATTGGTTCTTCCGTCTGGCGCGTGTATTGCATCCTTACCGCACGCCGGCTGCCATTGTTCGGCTTCTTGCGGCAGCGACAGCCGGCGAGCCGGTGAAGCCCGGCGAGATCGAGCGGGCGGTGAAGAATAGCGCGGCAACCGCGTGGCACTCCGGCGAACGTCTGGCCCCGGCCCGCGTGCGTGCATGGCCCGCTGTGAACCGCGAACGGCGCGAAGCAATCACCGGCACCGGCTACGGGCTGGCGGATTTGCGGAAAGCATCGCCTGTCCGTTTTGAAGACAGCGAATCACACGCGGAGCAAATCGTTGACGCCCTATTCCCCGGCAACCCGCTCCTATGCGTAGGGCGGAGCAGCTACCAGTTCGCCACGCGGACGCGCGAGGAATGGCGCGGGCGGCTCGCGAAGATGCAATTTATTGTGCCGAGCCGGATGATTGCACGCAAAGGACGCACCAAGGACGGCAAGGAATCGGCACACGCGCTCGAAAACACTGGCCCGCGAGATTTCTTAGTCATCGAGCAGGACGCCGGCACAGCGGACGAACAATCGGCTGTGTTGCTTCATCTCGCCAAACGTGCGCCCCTGACCCTTGCTGTCCATTCGGGAGGCAAATCGATCCACGGATGGTTTTTCGCGACAGGCCAAACGGAAGATCGCCTGCGCGACTTCATGCGCTACGCCGTGGCTCTTGGCGCGGATCGGGCGACATGGACGCGCAGCCAATTCGTGCGAATGCCCGATGGCCGGCGCGACAACGGGAAACGGCAAACCGTTTTCTTTTTCAAACCCGACTCGCTCAAATGAAACTCGCGAAAACTTGGTCAGACGTGGAAGTGGGGAACACTGCGAACCAGCCCCAAGCGGGAAAGCCCGGCAGCGGCGAACCGGAAGCAAAACCGTTTCCGCTTCATTGCTTGCCGGATTCAATCGGAGCGATGGCGCGGGCGATTGCAGACACGGAGCGAACGCCCGACAGTCTCGCGGGCGTGTGTGTGCTTGGCATTCTCAGCGCGAGCATTGGCGCGGGCTTGAACGTCCAGAGCGGCCCCGACCGCTTCACACGGGGGAATCTCTACAACCTCGCGAGCGCGGAGAGTGGCAGCGGCAAAAGCGAAACATTCCGGCACGCGGCGCGGCCCTTCATGGAATTTGAATGCGAGACGCTTGAACGGTGGAAGGCTTTCACCTTGCCGGGACTCGGGGCAGACCGGGACATTCTCGAAGCCGAGATCGCGAAGCTGAAAAAATCGGCCGGAAATTCAGACGGGGCAGGCGAGCGCGACGAAATCAAAGCGCAGCTCGAACGGAAGAAAGCGGAGCTTGCGGCATTGGAGAGCGTGAGCCATGCGCCCGTGCTTTCCGTGGAAGACGTGACAACGGAACGGCTCGCCGTGCTCCTCAGTGTGCGCGGTGAAACCCTCGCGAGCCTGTCCCCGGATGCCGGCGCAATCGTGAACAACTTGCTGGGGCGCTACTCGAAATTGGATCGCACCGATGAGAGCGTTTACTTGAAGGCATTCAGCGGGGACTTTTGCCGGATTGATCGGCAGAGCCGCGAGCCTGTTGTCTTGAACTCCCCGTGTCTTTCGGCGCTTTGGCTCGTGCAACCCGACAAGGTGGAAACGCTGCTTTCTGAGCAAAGTCTGACCGATGGCGGGCTGATTCCCCGGCTTCTGATTTGTCACACGAACGCGGAACCCCGCGAAATCTTGGATGGGGCAACAGGAATTCCGGCGAAAGTTTCATCCGCTTACCGGGAGACGATTCACGAATTGCTTACGGCTTACCGGCTCGCGGATGAACCCCAAACGTTCCAACCCACCCCGGAAGCTCTCGCTTTGCTGAACAAGCACTTCAACGCCATTGTCGCCCGGCGGCGAGCGGAATTGCGGGACGTGACGACTTACGCAGCACGATGGAACGAACAGGCATGGCGGCTTGCCGTGTGCATTCACGCGGGCATCTGGGGACAAATGGCCCACGATTTTCCGCTTGAACGCGACACGGCGGCGAAGGCAATCGAATTGGCGGAGTGGTTTGCCGGGCAGCAACTCGCGATTCTCGCCAAGGGCAGGGATGCGAAGCGGCGGGAGACGCGGGACGACGTGCTTGAGCGACTCGCGGACAGTCCGAACGGAATCACGGCACGGGACGTTTACCGGGCACGCATTGCACGCGACGCGGACGAAGCACGGACGTTGCTCGCGACGATGGAAGCGGAAGGCTTGCTTGCCGGGCACGATGAACAGCCCGAAGCCGGCGGGCACGTCACACGAGTCTTCACGAAAGGGCTGAAATGAAAACGAGTGTCACGACAGTCACGAGTGTCACAGCCCTACGTGGTGAAATGCAGCACCGGGAATCACTCCCCTGCCGCACACAGGCACCCCACTCCCCGTCTAGGTTCTCCCCCACGATTCAGCACGCAGCATGTTCCGAATCCCTCAAAAATCCCAGCGACGGAGTAGCCCTACGCCGACATCCACACGATGAAATCGAAGCCTGAACCCGCTCCCGATACATTCGGCGCAAGGTTGAACATCCGCCAGTTGTCACGACTGACCGGGCGCACACGCGAGACGATAGCGAAGCGGCTCGCGGGCGTGCCGCACGTCACCACGGCAAACCGGGCGAAGACGTACGATTCCCGCGCGGCGCTGGAAGCGATCTTCACGCTCTCAGCGAACAGCGAGGCAGATTCTCGCCGACTGTTAAACGACGCCCGGCGGGAACTGGCGCGGCTCCAGGCCGAGACGATCCGCAAGGAACGCATTCCGCTGGAAGATTGCATCGAGATTTACGACCGCGTACTTTCCAACGTCGCCGGAATTTTGAAATCCCGTCTCGGAAAGTTATTTGACGACGCAACGCTGCAAGACCTTTTTGCCGAGTTGCGCGGCATCGGCGAACGCCTCCGCGAGCTCGGGCCGGCTACCGAAGATAATCGCGACGCCGACTAGAGACGTTGAATTTTTTCCCGTTCACGAACTGCAACATTTGCTCGTTCACCACTTGTCCGCAGTTCGCTGCCATGAGTAGGTCGGCTTCCGATTGATGTCATATCCGACGTGATTGCCGAGCAGAACGATGTTGATGTCCGGGCCGTCAACCGAAGCAACGTAAATGTAGAGCGCCCTTAACGCTCCTGTGTTCTTGATTCGTGGAACATCAGTGGTTGGAACCGTCGTCACAAGCGAGTTTCCAAATTCAATCTTGGTTTGAGTGGGTGATACTTCCTGCGCTCTGGCAACCCATCCGCCCAAGCAGATCGGCTTGTTGACCAATGAGAATTTGCTATTTTTCACCTCGGCAGTGTTGAGGCGCAGGGGCTCTGCCGCGAGAACCTTCACGGCGTTACTCGGAGTTGCGACCGCAGAGTTGTCACCGGATGTCTTTTTCGCTTCGACTTCTTTTGCGGCACCGGCAAATGGAGCAGCCTTCAACTGCTTTTCCGCCTCCATGTTCTTCGCGTCAATTTCACGTTGCCGCGCCATTGCCTCGGCGCGTTGCGCGGCGGCAGCGGCAGCTTTGTTCGGATCGTATCCGTATTTTGTCCGAAGCTCTGGCGGAAGGTCCGCGAAGAAAACACGCGCCGTTCCGTCGTCGTGGTTTATCGCGATGGCATCCCCTTCAACGCGAGTCACTGTAACGCCAGTGTATTTCTTGCCGTTGAGCGTCGTGAGATTAAACGGTGGAGTTTCTTCCGCGAATGCCATTGCCGCGAGAAGAAGGGTGAGGAGCCAGATTCGTTTTTTCATGGGGAACTCCGGTTTGAATTTCGCCGGCTCCCGCTTTTACCGCACCGTGCAACCTGCGGTCAACCGTGGGCATGGGGAGACAATGCACCCACCCCGCACAGGCCGCGCCGTTCGCGGCCATCGCGCTCAAAGTCTCGCGCGTTCGCCGCTCTCGTCACGGCCTCTGCTTCTCCCCCAAAGTCAGGCGCGATGCGCGAACTGTGTGGAACCGCGCTCGTCCCTCGCTTGCCCGCGCCCTGCCACGTCGCCACTCAGGGCTTGCCCGCCTCCGCTCGCCTTTGTGGCTCCGCTCGTTGCCAGCCGGGTTGCTCGCTAACGCTCGCCCGCCACTGCCCGCCACCGCTGCCAGGCAGCTCCCACGGCTCGCTTCGCGCGTGGCTGCCCTTCGGGCCAGCGCGCGAAACGTCCGCCATCCCGCCCGCGCGTCGTGCTGCGATGCGCTGTGTCGGCTCGCCCGCTCGCTGAATGTGGCGCTCCGCGCGCAGTCGCCGCGTCCCGCCTCGCTACGCTCCCCCGCGCCGCGTCCGGCTACGGCTAACGCCTTCGCCTCGCTCTCGCCGCCGCGCAAGCCCTCCCGCTCCATTTTTCCTCCCTGCGCGCGGCGGCGTCGCGAGTCTGCCGCCATCGTGCCACTCCTACCGCGTTGCCCTGCCCACGTCGCCCGCCATGCGCCTCCGGCGTGGAATGGCTCGCGTGGCTCGCGGAGTTGGACGCGCGAACCAAGCGCGAGAAAGAAGGCGGATGGCGGTTCACAAAGTAACAGCGCAGGACACGGGCGAACATGGGCGGAAATCGGGGGACGCGTTCTGACTATTGTTCTGAAAACGCCACTAGAAACCCTCATTTTCACTGTAAGTCCCTCTTGCAGAGGGGGGGGAGCGGGTGAAGGGAATCGAACCCTCGTATGCTGCTTGGGAAGCAGCCGTTCTACCATTGAACTACACCCGCATTAGCTTGAGCTTAATGCTTTATTGCCAGGAGACAATGTCGTCCGGCGCTTCGGTGGAGCCTGGCTTCCGAAGCTGATCCTTATAGCCTTTTCCGCCGCGCTTGCCGTCAATTCCCATCGAGAATGCCGCCGCGGATTGGCGCAGCAGGTTTGCAGCACCGTTCAAATCGCTGAAAAACGTGTGCATATCGATCGTGCCAGCATCGGCGGCATCAAGGACGACGCAGTATTGAGCGCCCCACGGATCCATGAGCGTTCCTTGTGTGCCAGTAGTGAATTCGTTGCCATCCACAAAGCCGTCGCGCGGAGCCGTTGCATCCTTGGCTTTGCCCATTTCAAAGTATTTCTGCTGCCGCTTGTTCAATGCAAAATTCGCATTGGGGCCACGACTGATGGAGCGCAGGATGTCGAAAAGTTGGTCGTTGCTCACTTTGCATCCGCCATTGGCCGTATCCCCATAGGCATAGTAGCCGCTCGTGTCTGCCGTTCCGACCAGTGCGGCGGGCACCGGCGGGAATTTTCCGTAGTCGGTCTGGTAGCTCTTGGATGCGCTGACGATGTTGCGGATGGCGACGGCGGCGGCCTGGCGGCGTGCCTGATTTTTTGCAGAGGAAAGTACGGGGAAGAGCAGTCCCATGAGGATTGCGATGATCGCGATCACCGTCAGAAGTTCGATCAGGGTGAATGCGGCGGTGTGCGGCTTTCGGAGGGAGGTGCGTAGGTTCATCGTGGTGGAGCGCTGCTGCAATTTATCGGTGCTGCCCTTTGTGACAACCAAAATCCCGACGGCCAACGGATTGTCATGCTGGGGAAAAAATCCTCTTGCTTGGACGGAGCTGCGCGGTAGCTTCGCGGCCCTTTTTCCAAACACCCAACCAACTTTTTCACATGTCCCAACATCGCAGTCTCAAAGGTGCCGCTACCATCGCGGCAAAGCGTAATGTCCTCAAGCGTTTCGAGCGCGTGGAAGTGCTGAAAAAGCGCGGCCAGTGGAAGGAAGGCGACAAGGTGCTCGCCCTCCGCAAGACGAAGCCCGACGCGTAGTCGCGGCCGGCATCAGCAGTCGTCAATAGTCAGCGCGGCGTGCCCAGCGGAGTTTCGCCGGGGCGGAACGTGGATTGGAATGCTGCTCGGCAGGTGCCGGGCGGATGACTCCATCGCTCACGGCTGTGTAGATTCCTGCACGCAGTCCGGCGTCGAATGATTTTTTCACCCGGCGGTCTTCGCCGGAGTGAAAGGTGAGGATCGCAGCACGTGCGCCCGGTTTCAAGCAGCCGGGAAGATTGCGCAGCAGCGTATCGAGCGCGGAAAATTCGTCGTTCACGGCGATGCGCAGCGCCTGGAAGGTGCGGCGGATGGAAAGTGTGGCGTCCTCGGGCTTCAGTGCGCGGAGTGTTGTGTGGATCTCATTCGCAAGGTCTGACGTGCGGCTGAGTCTTTTCCCGGCGAGTGCCGCGGCAAGTGTGGCGGCGTGCGGCTCATCCGAGTTTTCATCGAGTAATGCGGTCAGCGCCGGAATACCGATTCTTTCCAGCAGCGCGGATGCGGACTGGCCTCGCTGCGGGTTCATGCGCATGTCGAGCGGGCCGCCGAGTTTCACGGAAAAGCCGCGCGCGGGATCATCGATCTGCATCGAGGAAACGCCGAGATCCGCGAGCACGATGTCTGCCCCCAGCATCTGGAGTTTTGCCAGTGCCTGCGCGATGCCTGCGAAGTTGCTGCGTCTTGCGATGAATGTATCCGTGCCGAAACCGAGCGCTCGCAGGCGCGATTCAGTTTTTGGAAGTTCGATCGGGTCTGCATCGAGTCCGAGCAGCACGCCACCGGGCTGGATGCGTGCGAGGATTTCCTGCGCATGCCCGCCGTGGCCGAGCGTGCAATCCACCGCCGTGTCGCCTGGCTTCGGTGCGAGCACTTCGAGGATTTCCGCCACCATGATCGGGCGGTGAGTGCCGGCCGGCGTCTTTCCGGAAGCGATCACTTTCGCCACAGTCTCCGCATAGCGCTGCGGATCGCGCTCCTTGTATTTCTCCTCGAAACGCCGCGGGTTTTTTCCCGAGTAGCGCGGACGGCGGCGGTGCGGCTGCTGAGGTTCGGGCGCCGGGGTTGCCTCGGTCATGGAGCGATGCGGTGGCGGCGGAACCGCGGGCTGTTGCCGCCGGTTACGACACCTTCATCTGCGTCGCGAGGAAGAGCACTGCGAGTGCGCCGACAATGGCGAGGATGCCGAGCGCCATCATGGCCATGGCGACGGGGTCCTTCTTGGAAACCTTTTTCTGGAACGGCGACGCGTTCATGAAGTTGGAAGGCTTGATGCTCTTCGCCGCCGGGGCGATGGAGCGTTCCACATTGGCCGGCAGTTCCTGCGCGCCTGCCTGTGCATTTTCCGGATCGAAAATCGAGTCCACATGCCCGAAGCGGATTTTGTCGCCAGGCTTCAGCGTGTATTCAGTGTCCGGCTGAAGCTCGGTGCCATTCACCATCGTGCCATTCGTCGAGCCGAGATCTGTGAGCAGGAAAATCCCGCCGGAAGGTGCGATTTGCGCGTGGTGGCTGGACACACTCACGTCGTCGATTGGGAAAATGTTGTCCGGCGCGCGGCCGATGGTGAGGGTTTCCTCGGTGATTTCGTGGTCGGTTTGCGAACCGTCGGGGCGAACGATCTGGAGCTTCGGCATGGGAGGGAGATAGTGCTGAGTGGTGGTGGAGGAAAGGAGAAATCCGCGGTGTTATTTCGTGCGCTCGATGAGTTCGGCGAACTGGCGGAAGAAATACGTCGCGTCATTCGGCCCCGGCGCAGCCTCGGGATGATACTGCACGCTGAAGACCGGCTTGTCCTTGCACGCAAGGCCCTCGACGGTCTGGTCGTTCAGGTTGATGTGCGTCACTTCCACGTCGGCCGGCAGCGACTCCGCATCCACCGCGAAGCCATGATTCTGCGAGGTGATCGTCACCTTGCCCGTGCGCAGATCCTTCACCGGCTGGTTCCCGCCGCGATGGCCGAACTTCAGCTTGAACGTCTTCCCGCCGACCGCATAGCCGAGCATCTGGTGCCCGAGGCAAATGCCAAAGATCGGCGTGCGGCCCATGAGCTTGCGGATGTTGTCGTGGACATACGTGAGCGCCGCGGGGTCGCCGGGGCCGTTGGAAAGAAACACGCCGTCGGGCTTCAGCGCGAGCACGTCCTCGGCGGAAAAATTCGCCGGCACGACGCGCACGCTGAACCCTTCCTGCCGCAGACGCCGCAGGATGTTCGTCTTCATTCCAAAATCATACGCGACGATGCGGTGCTTCACCGGCGGCAGCTTTTTGAAGACCTCGTTGCCCTCGCGGATTTCCACGTTCGAGCCGTCGCCCTTCACGATCGTCCACTCGGGCGAGAGCTTGTCCTGCGGATCCCAGTCGAAGGACTCGCGTGGCGTGACCTCTTTCACAAAATCCGATCCGGCCATCGGCGGTGCGCTCTTTGCGCGGGCGATGGCCGCGTCCACATCGAGTTCACTCGTGATGCACGCCTGCATTGCGCCGCGTGAGCGCAGGTGCTTCGTGAGCGCCCGCGTGTCTACGCCCTGAATGCCAGGGATTTTCCACTTCGTGAGGTAAGCGTTCAGGTCGCCCGTCGAGCGCCAGTTGCTCGCGACGGCGGAGAGTTCCTCGATCACGAACCCACGCACATGCACTGCACTGCTCTCATCATCGAGCAGGTTCACCCCGTAGTTGCCGATCTGCGGCGCAGTCATCGCGACGATCTGGCCGCGGTATGAGGGATCGGTGAGCACCTCCTGGTAGCCGGTCATCGAGGTGTTGAAACACGCCTCGCCGACCGCCGTGCCTGGAGCACCAAATGATTCACCGATGAAGTGACGTCCGTCTTCGAGTGCAAGTACTGCGCGCATGAGCGCGCGGAACATGCGCATCCGTGGCGCGCGTGCGAAGAAAAAAGTCGCGGAAAATTCTCCGCCAAGAATTACGTCTTGTTTGCCGCGAGCCAGGCGAGCGCCTTCTCGTAGCTCGCTCGCTGGAGGTAGTGTGCGAAATCGCCCGGCAGCGGACGTGGCAGCGCATTGCCGAGCTGTGTGATCTTTTCGGATACGGCCTTCAGTTTTTCCAGATGCGCCTCGGGATCGCGGGCATAGAGTTCGCGATCGGCGATGGCGGCGATGCGTTCGCGCAGGGCTTCGGCGAGTTCGGCGAAGAGGTCGGGCATGGCTATTCGATGCGGATGGCGGCGGCCTGTGCCTGGAGCGACAGTTCGGCGGCGAGGAAGGTGTGCTCCTGAGACATCGCGATCTCGGTGCGGTTCAGGCAGTCGAGAATGAGCCGGCCGAAATATGGGAAGCCCACATTTCCCGTGCAGCGGAAGTGGTGCTCGCCCTGGTTGTCCACAAGGAAAAGATGGTCGCCTTCGACGCCCGCGTTGCCGCTGGGTGCATCGGCTGCGATGTTGAGATATTTCCGTACCTCGATGTAGCCCTCGGTGCCGAGGATGAAGGTGCGTCCGTCGCCCCACGTGCGGAGGCCCTGCGGGTTCAGCCAGTCCACGCGGACGTAGTTCGTCGCGCCGTTGTCGGCGATGAGGTTCACCTGGCCCCAGTCCTCGAATTCGGGGAACTGCTTGTGATGATAATTCGCGACCGCGGCATGCACGATGCGCGCGCTCTT
>JAYWEO010000137.1:0-7115 GCA_043779225.1 Prosthecobacter sp. | reverse complement strand
CGACGGCGATCGCCAGCGCCACGAGGCCGAACGGAATCTCCCAGCACGCGCTGAGCATCGGCTTCCAGCGGCAGAAAGTGGCGACCGGTTTCATGCGCTGCGCGGATTTGTCACCAATACGCGAACATCACCCACGCGGCCACCCATGCCGCCATCACCGCGACGACGATCAGCCCGGTCACCGTCATCAGCACCTTCACAACCTTCCGCCGCGCATCCGATGAGGTGGCGGCATTCTCCTCCATCCGGCGCTCCGCGAGCATCAGCAGTCCGAAGACGATGAGCGGCACGGCCAGCGCCATCACGAGCGAAAGCCCCATCGCGATCGCCCAGTAGAAGAAGCGCAGCGCGTCGTCGTAGCGCGATTTCGTCTTCGGCAGTTGCGGCGTGTGCGCGTTGCAGAAGCGCAGCCTGCTCTCGCTCATGTGCCCCGGATTGCCGCCCACATACACGCGGCTCGTCGCAGTGCTCCGGCAGAACGGCGCGGCGCACAGGTTCGCCTTTGCTGGAAAAGCCTCCTCATCGTGAAAGTGCGTGGCCATCCACCACGCGCGCGGCCACGTATCCAGAGCCTGCGGCACCGCACCGCTGAACGGCCGCAGCACCAGCACGAGGAACCCCACGGCGACGACGGCGAACAGGATCGCGCAACCGGCGGTGGCGAATTTGTTCTCGTCCTTTTTCACGCGCGCACGCTGTGTCTCGTGCCTCGCAAAGTCGAGTGCGTTTTCGGGCTGCGGCCCGCGAGGAATGCAGCCATCAAGGAGGTGAGGAACCACTCGCGTGCAGTGAAGAACCGGGGCGCTTGCGTTCCAGAGGCGGATCCCCTAGACATTTCAACTGCCTCCCTTCACAGGAGGCGTGAAGTGGATCCCAAAGACCAGAGCAAAAACCCGGAGGCCTCCCCTATCAAGGACGGTGAGGAATCTCCACCGCATCCCGCACCGCTGACCGATTCACTCGTCGGGGCTCTTCTCGGCGTGGGGCATGTCCAGCCGAAGATAGGGACCTGGCAGCCGCCCTCGCCGGAGGAATTGCAGGGCCAGTTTCCGCAATATGAAATCCGCGGCGTCCTGGGGCGTGGCGGCATGGGCGCGGTTTACAAAGGCTGGCAGACGAGCCTCCGGCGTCTTGTGGCGATCAAGATCCTGCCCTCGGACATCGAGGATGACGGGATGGAATATGCCGAGCGTTTCAAGCAGGAAGCGCGGGCCATGGCGCAGTTCAAGCACCCGGGAATCGTGGCCGTTTACGACGCAGGGGAGACCCGCGAGGGGCTGCTTTATTTTGTCATGGAATGCGTCGAGGGAAAGGATGTGGCGCAGATCGTGACCGAGCGGGGCAGGCTGCCGCCCGCGGAGGCGCTCAGCATCACCATCCGCGTCTGCGAGGCCATGGCCTATGCGCATGAGCGCGGCGTCATCCACCGTGACATCAAGCCCTCGAACGTGCTGATCGAATCCGACGGCAGGGTGAAGGTCTCCGACTTCGGCCTCGCCAAGCTCTCCAGCGCGGAGCGCAGCGTGAACACCGCGAACAGCCTGCAAATCGGCTCGATCGACTTCATGCCGCCCGAGGCGCTCTGCGGCTCGGAAAATGTGGATCACCGCGGGGACATCTACGCGGTCGGAGGCCTGCTTTACCAGATGCTCACGGGAAGGGCGCCGCACGGCCGCTTCGTGCCGCCGTCCTTCGCAGTCCCCGGACTGGACAAACGCTTCGACGCCATCGTGGACAAGGCCATGCGCGCCGACGCCGCGCAGCGATACCCCAGCGCCAAGGAAATGCAGGCCGAGCTGGAGCGCATCGCGGCCGCGCTGCCCGCGCCCGCAGCCGGCGGCACCCGGGATGCCCTCAGGCCGGGGCTTCGCCACCCAGGGAGGCCATGGCTCGTGGCGCTTCTGATCGTCGCCATCATCTGGAGCGCAGTGCTCGCCTTCGGCCCGTGGCGGAAGAATCGCGCCAGGACGCCCGCCGACGGGAATGAGGCAAAGGCTCCCCCGGCCATCATCCGCCGGGACTGGAAACCCGCCCCCTCCAAACTCAATGCCCTGATGTATCGCGATTCCATCCACCTGCAGCGCTTCGACACGTGGAGAGGGCCGGATTTGCAAAAAAAGAATGTCGCCGTCCGTTCGATCATCGCATGGCAACCCAGCCTGCCGGGGCGGAATGATTTGATCAAGGTGACCGCCCGGTGGACGGACACCAGCCATTACTACGCCTGGCTCTCCGGCCCGGTCGTCGAACTGGGCTGCTACCGCGCACCGGATGTGATCCCGCTGCAACGCTATGCCGTGGACCCGCCTCCGGGTCCGGATGAGGCCGTGTCCCTGCAGCTCGCCTGCGTCGGGCAGCGGCTGATGGTCTGGGTCCGCGACCGCCTCGTGGGTGTCTTGGATGACGATACGCTGGTCCAGGAGGGAAAAATCGGGGCCCAAGCTGTGGACGGGCACTTTCGCAGCCTCGAATATCTGGATCTTGACGGGCTGCCCGATGCGTCCGCCTTTCAACAACTCGGCCTCGATGCGAGCGGATCCTCTGCGCTTGCGGCGGGCCAGCCCGATTCACAAAAATCCGGCAAGGCTCCGTCGCCAGGCGGCGAATCACCTCCCGAAAGGACCGCGCGCTGGCACGACGCCTTCGCCGAGTCCCCGCTCAGGGAAGTCATCGCCTCAGCCGAGCACACAGCGCAGGGCTACCGTCTGCCCAAGGGCAGTCACTGGACGATTTCCCCGAAGCCTCTTCGCTCAGGGGCGCTCCGCGTCCGGGCCTCATGCACGGGGGAGAAATTCGTGAGCCTCTACGTCATCCACGACAATCTCCAGCTTGAGCGTGTCCGGTTCCGCGATCAGAATTCGGAATGGATGCTCAGTCAGCGAGGGAGTTCCACGCGGGAAACCGATCTCGGCGCAAGGCTTGCATCCTCTCCGCTGGATGAAATGCCGCATGAGCTTCTCCTGGCCCGGATCGGCGGACGCCTCCGGGTGGTGGTGGACGGCAAATCGCTCCTGAACGAACCTGACCCGAGTTCAACGACAGGAAGGTTCGTCCTGGACGTTTTTCCCGACGCAAAAATCTCGGCGGAAAAGGTGGAATATCTGGATCTCGACGACGTGCCGGAGGCTGAGGCGCTCAAGCAGGTCGGCATCGTGCCCGAGGGGAAGGATCTTCCCCGCACGCGCGCCGACGCCTCTCCCGCTGCGGCCAAGGCCACGAAGGATGCGCCATTCGCGAACAGCCTCGGCATGAAATT
Organism: Prosthecobacter sp.; assembly: GCA_043779225.1. GTDB lineage: Bacteria > Verrucomicrobiota > Verrucomicrobiia > Chthoniobacterales > Chthoniobacteraceae > SXWH01. Next base: position 3,859 of record JAYWEO010000137.1, on the reverse strand, counting down.
CGTCCCGGTGCCCATCACCGGCGGGCCGACAGGCGGGCAGCGCGTGCTTTTCAGCGTGTGGGAGACGCGGGTGCGGGACTACGAGGCCTTCACGAACGAGACGAAGCGCACGTGGGCAAAGCCTCCCTTTCCGCAAGACGCCGCTCATCCGGCTGTCGGCGTGAACGGGGAGGATGCGCAGGCATTCTGCACCTGGCTGACGAAGCGCGAGAGGGCATCCGGCGGCATTGGCGCAAAGGAATCTTACCGGCTGCCGACCGACCACGAATGGAGCTGCGCCGCGGGGATCGGCGAGCGCGAAGATCCCGCGAAAGCACCTTTCCTCAAGGCTCAGGCCGTCGCGGATCTGTATCCGTGGGGCTCGATCTGGCCACCGCCACCGAACGCTGGAAATTACAGCGGCGAAGAGGTGCTCGGGCACGAGATGAAAAAAGACCAGACCTGCCTGGCCGGCTATCGCGATGCGTTCATTCACACGTCCCCGGTCGGCAGCTTTGCGGCGAATCGCTTCGGCCTCTTCGATCTCGGCGGCAATGCCTGGGAGCTCTGCGAAGATCTTTGGAAGAATGGGGAGTCGCTCGGGGTGATCCGGGGGGCGTCCTTTGGCTCTGCCAATCGCCTCGGCCTCCTCTCCTGCTATCGCGACTCCCTGGCACCCGACATCCGGACATCCAGCGTTGGTTTCCGCGTGGTCCTGTCGGCGACACCGTCGCGACGGGCCGATGAGGAAAGTGCCCCGCGGTGACGGGACTGCGTGTCAGTTCTTCGCAGCCTTCGTGTTCGGCTTCGCCTTGTCGCCGGCGGGCTTTTTCGCAGCGGGCTTCAGCTCGGCCTCGGTCCAGGCTTTCGTGCGTTCCTTGTGCTGCGCGCGGATTTTGGCGACCTCGGCGATGCTGATGGGGCTGCCGTTATGCTCCCATTCGCGGCGGATGTAGGTGAGGACGCCAGCGACCTGCTCGTCGTTGAGTGCCGCTCCGAGCGGGGGCATTTCGAGGCTCCATGCCTGGCCGTTCACTTTGATCGGGCCGCTGAGGCCGTGGATGACGATGCGCGGCAAGATGTCCGCGCTGCCGAGCACCCAGTCGCTGTCCACGAGCGCGGGGGCGAGGCCATCCATGCCGGTGCCGGTGGGCTGGTGGCAGGCCGTGCAGAGCATGTTGTAAACGATCTTGCCGCCGTCGTAGAGCTTCTGCTGATCGGCGGTGAGCGGGACGATGACCGGCGGCGGCGGGACGCCGGGCTTGGCCGGCCAGGCGACGCGGGCATCCACGGCAGTGACGAGCGGCTTCGCTTTTGCGTCAGCGGATTTTGCGAGCGCGGCGATCTCGGTGGACTCGGAATCGAGGTAAAGGAGCTTCACTTTCGGCGAGCCCTTCGGCGCATTTTTTCCGGCGGCACCTTCGAGCATGGCGAGCTGGAGCGGGCTGTTCGCGGGCTGCGCGGCGATGAGCGCGAGGAGCTTTTTCACGCGGGCGGAACGGCGTTCGTTCATCACGGCCTGCGAGAGTGCGTTGAGGAATTCCGGCGCGGACTTGCTGGAAGCCGCGACCATGCTTTCGAGCACTTCGAGTTCGCGGCCACGCAGGCCGGAGACGATGGCTTCGCGCACGAGCGGATTGGCACCGGAGCGGCGGCCGAGCGCGATGGTGGCATCCTGCGCCTCGGGGAATCCGCTGAGCGTGAAGGCAAGCGCGACCTGCACGTCCACGGAGGGATCGCCGGTGAGCTTCGCGAGTTCGGCGGACATCGTGCGATCGGACACGCGCACGGCGGTGGCGCGGACTTTCGCGTCCTTGTCCTTCAGGCATGCGGTGACCACGTCGGGCGTGAGCGCGGCCATGCCTTCGAGCGTCCAGAGCGCGTGGATTTTTGCGAGCGGGTCGCCGCTGGTCGTCGCGACCTTCGCGATCGCGGGCGCGACGCCGGCGTCTTTTTTCTCGACGAGCACGCGCTGTGCGGTGTCACGCACGATGCCATTTTGGTGCGCGAGAAAATCCACGATCTTCGCGGGCTCCTCGGGGAGCTTCACGGTCTGCGGCTTTGCACCGTCGGGGACGATGCGCCAGATGCGGCCCTTGAGGTAGGGCTCCTCAAGTTTGCGATCCTTGATGTTTGCGATGAGGTAGTGCGTGAGGAAGCCCCTGTGCTGGATCACGCCGCGATACATGTCGGTGATGTAGAGCGCGCCGTCGGGGCCGGTGTTCGCGTTCACGGGGCGGAACCGCTCGTCGGTCGAGGTCATGAACTCCGTCTTCTCGCCATACGCGTTTTTCGCGGTGAGGACGGCATCCTTTTCCTCGATGATGACGCGCTTCACGAGGTTGCCCGAGGGCTCCGGGATGAAGACGTTACCCACGAATTCCTTCGGGAAAAGTCCGCCGCGATAGACACCCGCTCCGCACGTCGCCGTGCATGTCGCGAGCGTGCCGTCGTCGCGAAGCTGCTTCGGCTCGTAGCCGCGGTTCACGCCGGGAGTCGGGTGCGAAGGCCAGCAGCTCTGGTCCTTCAAAATCTGCACGCCTGCGCCCGCGCTGCCGGCGAAGTTCGGGTTGCGCTTGTAGAGCGTCTCGGGGACGAAATTCGCGCGGAGGAAGTCGGAGTTGAAATTGTAAAACGGACGCCCGTAGTCGTCCTGCGACATGCCCCACTGGCCGCGGCTCGGCGTGCTCTCGGCGATCCACTTTCCGTCCTTGAGCTTGTAGCGCATGCCGTGGTTCGCGGAGTAGATCCAGTTGTCGAGGAAGCGCGTGGGCGAGTTCGCCAAGTGCTCGGGCTGTCCGCCTCGCACGCCGAAGGAACCGTCCACCTGCTCCTTCACATCGGCCACGCCGTCGCCGTTCGTGTCCTTCAAAAACCACAGCGCGGGCGGCTCGCCGACGAGCACGCCGCCATTCACGCACGTCACCGAGCGCGGCTGGAGGAGCTTGTCGGCAAAGACGGTGCGCTTGTCCATTTTCCCGTCGCCGTCCGTGTCCTCCAGCATGACGATGCGGCCGATGGCCTGGTCCTCGCCCTTGCCCTCGACATCCTGCATGTAGCCGCGCATTTCGCAGACGAAGAGACGTCCCTTTTCATCCCAGCTCATCGCGACCGGCTCCTCGATCATCGGCTCCGCGGCGACGAGTTCCGCGTGGAAGCCCTTCGGCAGCTTGAAGGTCTTCAGCTCCTCGTCGGGAGTGAGCGGCTTCGGCGCGGGCAGCTTGAACTTGATCTCAAACTGCTCAGGCCCGGCGTTCTTGTCGTGCAACGCCCAGCCGAGCGTGCCGATGGCGAGCACGGATGCGGTCGCAATGAAGGTGCGGGTGCGGAGGGAGGTGCGGGGAAGGATCATTGGTGGAAAGGCGTGCGGTTTTTGCCGACGGGATGACCGCTGGCGAGCGGGAAGATTAGCAAATGGGGGAACGACCGGCGCTGCTTTTGCGGATGCACCGAATTGACGCGCGCGGACGGGACTCAGCGCTGGATTTTCCAGCGTGTCTCGGGATTCAGATTGATGTCCTTGGAGTTTGCGTGGAATCCGCAGGCTTGGAGCAGATAGGCGATGCCCTCGGTCGTCGCCATGCTTTCGCGCAGGCTCTTTGCGAAAATCTCGATGTATTCCTTGTAGCTCTCCAGCGCGAGCAGGCCGTCGCTCACGTAGGCCGCGAGTTCCTGATCGTGATTTTCGATGAGATCAAAGAGCGCCCGGCGCAGCTTGATCCGCATCACCGGATCCACGACGAGCTTGAAAGGATTTGCGGACGCATCCGCGAGGACGGTGTCGTGCGTGACTTCGACGGGCAGGAATTCGGATTCGCGGATCAGATCGGACATGGGATCATCGTCGGTAACATCAACCGCGGCGCGGTCAAGCTGCCGC
>JAYWEO010000136.1:0-6932 GCA_043779225.1 Prosthecobacter sp. | reverse complement strand
TGCGCCGCGCAGGAGCTGGTAGATCGGCGAGCTGTGGCAGTCGGCGCTGAAGAGATTTCCGCGATTATCCCAGCACAGGCCGAACGGATTCACCTGGCCAAACGTCCAGCCCTCGACGCGCGAACCATCGAGCCGCACGCGCCAGGTGTTGCCGCTCTGGATGTGCAGTTCGCTGCCGTCGCGCCCGCGCAGCGTGCTCTCGTTGTTGAAGCCGTGTGTGCCGTAGAGCCAGCCATCCGCGCCGCGGCGGAAGGACGAAAGATTGCCGTGCGTGTCGCGCTCCCAGCCGAGCGGGCCGAAGAGCACCTCGCGTTTGTCGGCCCTGCCGTCGCCGTCCGTGTCCTCGAGCAGCCAGATATTTGGGATGCTCCAGACGATGCACTTCCACGTAGCCGCGCTCGTGAGATTGCGGGGTGACTTTTCACCAGCACCGGCTTTTTCCGAAGTGCCCGCGCTGTCACCAGCGCGGCTACGGAAGGGGTACAGCCCGGTCGGGATGTTCAGGCCTTCGGCGAAAATTTCCATTTTGCGCGCACGCCCATCCGGCGCGAAGTCGGAGAAAATGCGGATCGAGTCGCGGCCCGGCGAGCCGTCCTTCACGGGAAAGGGATACTCGCGCGACTCGGTGATCCACAGCCGCCCGAGCGCGTCCCACTGCATGTTCATCGGCTTGCGCAGATCGGGTTCGCTCGCGACGAGCTGGATTTCAAACCCCGGCGGCAGATGAAACGCCGCGCGCTCCTGCTCGGGAGTGAGCGGCTCGGTGGGGCGCACGAGTTCCGCAAAGGGATCCTTTTTCTCTGCGGCGAGCACGACTGACACGATGGGCAGGAGTAGCAGTAGGCTTCGGAAGTGCATGGCCGGGGGGAATGACTGAGTTCAAGGAATGCAATCAGCCGACCGGCAGGAACACAGGAAAAAGTTTCCCGCAAGACTCCTGGCTCCCAGCGGAAGCGCCTGCATGGAGTTTGTCCTCGCTATATTTTTCAAATCTTCTAATTCATTTTCATGCTGCTGTTTCTTTTCGAGCCCGATCGCAGGGTGTCGCTGCGCGCCTTTGGTGCGCTCGCGCTGGCCGTGATTTTCTACCTCGCGCGCTGAAACTCGCGCTGATGCCGGGCAAAAAATGTCCGCGCTGGGCTAATATGCAGGCCTGTCGCGCGTCTTACGATAACGCCAGACCGACGGTTGAAAGCCTCAGGGTTGTGCCTAAACTTAAATCTCCGATGAATCTATCGCGTCTCATTCCCTTTGCCTTCGCGCTCGCCGCACCGGTGTGCCTCGCGCAATTGCCGCCATCCATTCTCCAGCCCGGAAGGCCGTCCGTGCCTGCACCGGTCGTCCCCACGTTCCCCATCGCACCTGTGGCAGAGTCTCCCGCCGCGGTGCCGGGGATCGGTGAGCCGAATTCGCTGAGCGCAGAGGAAATCAAACAGGGCTGGAAGCTGCTCTTCGACGGCAAGCGTCTCATCGGCATGCGCGGCCTGCAAAAGGCGGACCCGCTCGCCGCGGGCTGGAAAATCCAAGATGGCGAACTCTATCTGCCGAAGGATGTGAAGGACATGGAGCGCATGACGGGCGGCGACCTCGCGACGATGGATTTCTTCACGGACTTCGATTTCCGCTTCGAGTGGAAGATGTCCGCATCCGCCAACAGCGGCGTGCGCTACATGCTGGTCGAGATTTTCGGGCAGGTGCCCGTCGGGCTCGAATATCAGATCATTGACGACACGCACAACAGCATCAGCCTCAAGGGCGGCAAGCTGCGGCGCACCGGTTCGCTCGACAACATCTTCCCCGCGGGTGACAACGCGAAGCTGCGCATCGGCGACCCTCTGAACAAGACCGGCGACCCGTGGAATGAAGGCCGCATCCTCGTGCAGGGCACGCACGTCGAGCACTGGCTGAATGGCGAGAAGGTGCTGGAATATGAACTCGGCCCGAAGGTCAAGCAGACCGCCTTGGCGAACCGTGCGCAGTTCCAGCCGCGTGACATCATGCGCGAGGTGTTGCCCGCGACCTATGGCATGAAGAGCCGCACCCGGCTCGCCATCGTGGATCAGGGCTACGAGATTTCATTTCGGAATCTCAAGGTGCTCGCACTGCCTCCGCAGGCGATGATCCTGCCCGGCGGCGGCGCAGTCCGTCCGGCTGGCAACATCCCGAACCCGCTCCTGCTCCCTCGGGGCAAATAGCAGGACGCCGCCCGCTATTTCCCGATCGAGATGAGCTGCGTGTAGGTGCGGACGTAGAGATGCCCGCCGCTCACCGCGGGCGTGGCATAGCTGAACTTGTCATTCAGCGGGAAGCGCTGGATGAGCTTGAACTTGTCCGCCGCGCCGATGACGACGACGTCGCCGCTGCGTGTGACGTTGTAAATGCGCCCGCCTTTTCCGCCGACGCAGATCGGGCTGGAATAGTACGGCCCCTCGACGCGCTCGCTCCAGACCTGCTCGCCATTCGATGCGCGCGTGCAGGTCACGGTGCCGTTTTCTTTCCAGAGGAAAAGCAGATCGCCAACGACGATCGGCGTCGGCACGTAGCCGCCGATGCGGACAATCTCGAAGGCCTTCGCAGGCTGCTTGGTGGCCGCGCCTTTGATGACTTGGATTTCGCTCGCGGCCTGGCCCTGCCCGCATTGCGCGACGATCATGCCTTCATTCGTGATCACGGGCGACGCGACGCAGCGGAGTTTGAAAATGTCCGGGATGCTCCAGAGACTCTTGCCAGTCGCAGGGTCGAGGCCGAGCAGGCCGTTGTCCGTGCTCAGGCTCACGAGCTGCAGGCCGTCTTTTCCAGCAAGGAAGCACGGCGTGGAGATGGCGTGCTGTCCGCCCTTGAGTTCATTTTTCCAGAGCTGCTTGCCCGTGGCCGCATCCCACGCGGCGATGAATGATCCGGGCTCATCCTGGCTGCTCTGCAGGATGACCTCGCCTTTTTCCACGATGGGCGAGGCACCCGCGCCGTGCTGCGATTTGAACGGCCCGAGGTCCGCGGCCCAGAGCTGCTTGCCATCGGCCTGAGCGAGCGCGACGAGCTGGCTCTTGTCCGGCCCCGCGACCCACACGAAGACGCGCTCGGCGTCCACCGCGCAGGACGGGCTCGCGAAGCTGTTGTCCGCATGCTTGCGGTAGATGCCGGTCGCGTATTCGCGCTGCCATTGGATTTTTCCATCCTTCGCACCGATGCAGGCGACGACGCGCTTCGCCTCCGAGTCCGCGCTGCCCTCGGGCGTCGCGGTGACGAAAATGCGATCACCCCACACGACCGGCGACGAGTGCCCGGTGCCGGGCAGCTTGCAGCGCCAGTTGATGTCCTTTTCCGCGAGCTGCTCGGGCAGGTTTGCCTTTGCGATGCCGGAGCCATTCGGCCCGCGGAAGCGCGTCCACTCCTGCGCGCCTGCGGTGAAAGTGAGCGCGATCAGCGCGGCTGGGACGATGGTGCGGAGGAGGGGCGGGCGCATGTGCGGGGAGAGTTGAGGGTTGAGAGTTGAGAGTTGAGAGGCGAACAGCGAATTCCCGCAAGCACTGAAATTTGGGAGGCGCTCTCAACTCTCAACTTTCAACACTCGACTCTGCCTCTGCTTGACTGGCGACATCCGACCACTAGCGTGCGCCATGCTTCCGCAGCGCGATTCGATATTGTCGCTCCTCGCCGATGAGGATTCGGACACTGCGGCCCTCGTGCAAAGCCAGCTTGTCGCGCGCGGCCCGGAGATGCTCGCCGATTTGCGCGAACTCCTGCCTGCTGCCAGCGGTCGTGCCGAGCGCCGGCTGAAGGAGACCATCGCGCAGATCGCAGGCGATGTGGCCGAGCAGAAGTTCGGCCGTCTCTGCGCGGAATTTCCTGACGACGGCGGCATCGAGGACGCAGCTTGGACACTCGCCTCGGTCGTGGCACCGGGCGAGGATTTCGACGATCTGAAGCGGCAGCTCGATGAATGGGGTGCGGCCCTTCAGCGGCGGCTCATCGGCAAGGAGACGGTGATCCAGCAGTGCAATACGATGGCCGCATTCATGGGCAGCGAGCTCGGCTTCCGCGGAAACGAGGACGACTATTACGCGGAGGAAAATTCCCTGCTTCCGCGCGTGATCGAGAACCGGCAAGGAAATCCGATTTCACTCTGCATCGTGTACATCGCCGTGGGACGCCGCGCCGGGCTGCATGTGCAGGGAGTCGGGCTGCCGGGGCATTTTGTCGTGCGCGTCGGCGGTGTATTTTTTGATCCGTTCCACGGCGGGCGGCGGCTGCAGCTCAGCGATTGCCAGAAGCTCCTTGAGAGCCAGAGCCTTGAGCTCCAGCCGCATCATTTGCAGCCATGCAAAGCGCGCGTGATGCTCGCGCGCATCCTGAACAATCTCCTCCACGCCGCCGAGACAGGCGACCCGCGGCTCGGGGAAAAACTGCACGGCTGGCTCCAGATGCTCCAGCGCGCCACGGTGTAGCGGGCGGCGCCAGGACCCATGCGAGTCGAGATCATCAACACCGGCACCGAGCTGATGCTCGGCGGGACCGTGAACACGCATCTCGCATTCATCGCGCGCGAGCTGTTCCCGCTCGGGTTGCGCGTGCAGCGGCAGATCACCGTGCCGGATGGCGAGGCGATCCGCGACGCCGTGCGCGATACTTTCGGAAAAGCGGACGTCGTGCTCGTGACCGGCGGGCTCGGGCCGACGACGGACGACATCACGCGCGACATCGTCGCGGAACTGCTCGGCATGACGCTCGAACACGACGAGGAAATCTGGATCGCGATCCAGGAGCGCTTCGCCCGGCGTGCGCTGAAGCTGAGCGAGCGTGTGAAGCTCCAGGCACTCCGCCCGCGCGAGGCGACCGTGCTGTGGAATCCCCACGGCACCGCGCCGGGCCTGCACTTTCCCGCGCTCGCGGAAAAGGGAACGCCGCACATTTTCCTGCTGCCCGGCCCGCCGCGCGAACTCAAGCCGATGGTGCGCGAGAAGCTCGTGCCGATCCTCGCAAAGCTGCTGCCAGCCGGCGCGGTGCATGAATGGCGCAATTTCCGCGTGCTCGGCCTCGGCGAATCGCTCGTCGAGGAAAAGGTCGGCGAGGAGCTGCTCGCGATGGGCCTCGAAGTCGGCTACTGCGCGCGGCCCGGCGAGGTGGACGTGCGGCTCATCGGCACCACCGCCGTGCTCGATCGCGCGGAGGCGCTCGTGCGCGAGCGTCTCGGCAAATGGATTTTCACGAGCGACGAACGCGAGCTGCCGAATGTCGTCGTCGAAAAACTGACTGCACTCGGAAAAACGATCGCCACCGCCGAGAGCTGCACGGGTGGCTTCATCGCGCATCAGATCACAAACGTCTCCGGCTCATCGAAAGTCTTTCTCGCAGGCTTCGTGACGTACGCGAACGCCGCAAAGACCGCGGCGCTCGGCGTGGATGCGGCGCTCATCGAAAGGCACGGCGCAGTAAGCGAGCCGGTCGCGCAGCAGATGGCCGAAGGGGCGCTGAAAAACAGCGGCGCAGATTTTGCCCTCGCGACCACGGGCATCGCGGGACCGGAAGGCGGCACACCGGAAAAGCCCGTCGGCACGGTCTTCGTCGCGCTCGCGGTGCGCGGTGGAAAGACGCTCGTCCAGCACCATCGCTTCCCGACCGATCGCGAGACGTTCAAGAACCTCGTCTCGCAGACCGCGCTCGATCTGCTGCTCCGTCAGCTCGACGGGCGGGACACTGCGGCCGCGGAGAATTTTTCCCCCGGCGACGGCGGCTGCGGCGGGCAGGCGTGAGCTGGCTCAGTTCACGGCGGTCGCCTCGGCCAGCCGTTCGGCGATATCCGCCTCTTGGAGTCCCGTGAGCATTGGGCCGAGATCCCCTTCCATGAAACGATCGAGATTGTAGAGCGTGAGTTCGATGCGGTGATCGGTCACGCGGTTCTGCGGATAATTGTAAGTGCGGATTTTTTCCGAACGGTCGCCGCTGCCGATCTGGCTCTTGCGGTGCGCGGCATATTTCTCCGCCTCCTCGCGCTGCTTTCTTTCGAGCAGACGGGAGCGCAGGATCGTGAGCGCCTTTTCCTTGTTCTTCTGCTGCGAGCGGCCGTCCTGGCAGCGGACGATCGTGCCGGTCGGGATGTGCATCACCTGCACGGCGGAATCGGTCGTATTCACGCCCTGGCCACCGGGACCGCCGGAGCGGCAGACTTCGATGCGGAGATCGTCGGGCTTCAGTTCAAAGTCCACCTCCTCGGCCTCCGGCAGTACAGCAACCGTAGCGACACTCGTATGGATGCGCCCCTGCGCCTCGGTCGCGGGAACCCGCTGCACGCGATGCACGCCGCTCTCGAAGCGGAGCTTCCGAAAGACGTTTTCGCCACTGACCTTGAAAATGATTTCCTTGTAGCCGCCGAGATCGCTCGGCGAGGACTCGAGCGGTTCGATTTTCAGTCCGATGACTTCCGCGTAGCGCGAATACATCCGGTGCAGGTCTGCTGCAAAAAGCGCCGCCTCGTCGCCGCCGGTGCCGGCGCGGATTTCCATGATCGCGTCGCGGTCGTCGTTCGGATCAGGAGGCAGCAGTGCGAACTGCACCTCGCGCTGGAGCTTCGCCGCGCGGGTCTCGAGGTCGGGCAGATCCGCGCGCGCCATCTCGGCGAGTTCATCGCCGCCCTTGGCAAGTTCGCGGCTCTCGGTCAGCTCCTTGTCCACTTTTTCAAATTCATCCCAGAGCCTGAGCGCCTCCTTCAGGCGGCTGTGCTCGCGGAGGATTTCCTGCGCACGTTTCGGATTGTCGTAGAGATTCGGCGCAGCGACGGAAGCTTCGACCTCTTCAAAACGATCGCGCTTGCGATCCATCAGCGGCTTGAAGTCCATGGTCTGTGCGTCGTGCCATCCGTTCTTCACCGGCGAACAAAAGTTCGTGGACACCGCAGGCCGCATCGAGAAGTTCACGAAGCGCTTCGGCGGCACCGA
>JAYWEO010000135.1:0-4847 GCA_043779225.1 Prosthecobacter sp. | reverse complement strand
GCGGAACTTCGAGTCCGGCACGATGGTCATCAGCGAGCCGCCCTTCGTCTCGATGTGGATCGGCTCGGTGATTTCAAAATATGCCCGCGGCACCTGCTGCTCGACGATGCCCGCCTGCTGGATCAGTTCGACATATTGCTTCGCCGAGCCATCGCCGATCGGCGGCTCGCTCGCGTTCATCTCGATCAGACAGTTGTCCACGCCGAGGCCCGTGAGCGCGCTGAGGATGTGCTCGACGGTGTGGACCTTTGCATTTCCCTCCGCGATTGTCGTCGCGCGCTCGACGGTCTTTACGTGCTCGATGCGCGCATCAATGACCGGCTCGTCCTGCAAGTCCGCGCGCTTGAATTTCCTCCCATGCCCCGGCGGCGCAGGATGAAGCGTGAGGACGACGCTCCCTCCAGTATGGAGTGAAGCGCCGGATACGGAAACGCTTTTGCCAAGCGTGCATTGGTTGGAACTCATCGTGGGATTCGCAGAAAGGAGCGCCGCTTATGCGGAATCGCTCCGCAACCGGCAAGCGCGATGATGGAAGGAGCCGGGGCGCCCTCGCCTCGCTTTTGTCTTCGGTTGTTTCGTTCGCGGCGAGGGCGCCTCTACTCCTTGCGGATCAGCGAGCGCCCAGTCATTTCCTCCGGCTGCGCGACTCCGAGCATATCGAGCAAAGTCGGCGCGACGTCCGCGAGGATGCCGTTGTCGAGTTTCGCTCCTGCCGCATCGGCGGCGACGTAGATGAGTTGGACGAGGTTCGTCGTGTGCGCGGTGTTCGGAGAGCCATCCGCGTTGCGCATCAGTTCGCAGTTTCCGTGGTCCGCGGTGAGCAGCAGCTTGCCGCCGAGTTCGAGCGTGCGCTCGACGAGGAGCTTGCAAGCGAGGTCAATCGTCTCCACCGCACGGATGCCTGCCTCGACCACACCCGTGTGGCCGACCATGTCAGGGTTCGCAAAATTCACGATCACGAGATCGTAGTTTTCCAAGCGACGCGTGACCTCAAAGGCGAGGTCCGGCGCGCTCATCTGCGGCATGAAATCATACGTCGGCAGCGGCGCGGCCTTGCCGTCCTTGCTGAATTCCTTCGGACTCAGCACGAGGTAGCGGTCCTCGCCGGGGTTCGGTGTATCGCTGCCGCCGTTGAAAAAAAACGTGACGTGCGGGAACTTCTCTGTCTCCGCGGCGCGAAGCTGCTTCAGCCCCGCATTTGCGACGACTTCGCCGAGGAGATTGCTCATGCTCGCAGGCGTGAGGACCGCCTTCACACCGAGCGCGCCGTAGCTCTCCTTGTATTCGGTGAGCGTGTAGTAGCCCGCGAGCTTCGGCTTTCCCTCGGTCGCAAAATTCGCGAACGCCGGGTCCATGAACGCCTCGGTGAGCTGCCGCGCGCGGTCGGCGCGGAAATTGAACCACAGCACGACATCGCCATCGCGCATGCGCTGCTCGTTCGCATGGGAGAAAATCATCGGCTGCAGGAATTCGTCGCCACGCGAATCGCTCGCATATGCGGCCTGAATCGCCGTGCTCGGCGTGCTGCTCACGACTGGGCCGCGACCCAGCACGATGGCGTCCCAAGCCAGCTTGTTGCGCTCCCAGCGCTTGTCGCGATCCATCGCAAAGTAGCGCCCGATGACCGTGACGACCTGCGCGCCGCTGCCGGCGATCCCCTTTTCCACCGCTGCGAGATAGCCCGCGCCACCAGTCGGCGAAGTGTCGCGTCCGTCGGAAATCGCATGGATGAAAACCTCCTTCACGCCCGCCTTCGCCGCCGCGTGGCAGAGCGAGATGAGATGCTCCTGATGCGAATGCACGCCGCCATCGCTCACGAGGCCGAGCAGGTGCAGCCGCCCTGCGGTTCCGTCCACACGAGGAGCTTTCGCCTTTGCAAATGCCTCGACGAGCACCGGATTCGCCGCGAGTTCGCCGTCGGCGATGGCCTTGTTGATGCGCGTGAGGTCCTGATAGACGATGCGCCCGGCTCCGAGATTGAGATGGCCGACTTCGCTGTTGCCCATCTGCCCGTCGGGCAGGCCGACATCCATGCCGCTCGCCGAGAGGCGCGACTGCGGATACTTTGCGTAAAGCTGATCGTGGAACGGCGTGCGCGCGAGCAGCGTGGCGTCACCGTTTTCAACCGCCTTCGCGCGGCCTCCCGGATTCACTCCCCAACCGTCGCGGATCATAAGGACAACAGGCTTCTTGGACATTGGAGGCGGAGCAAAGCAGACGCGCGCGACGACGCAAGCGCGACGGCGGAAGGCCGCGTTCCCGCTTCCGTGCTTGAACATTCCGGCGCGCGCTGTGTCTCATTCGCCTCCATGTTCAAACCCCTGTTCCTTTCCTGTGCGATCGCGCTCACTTCATCCGCATTCGCCGAAGCGCCACGCACTGCGGTGAAGCCGATCACTTTCACCGAATACGATCTGCCGAACGGCCTGCACGTGATCCTGCACGAAAATCACGCGGCGCCGGTGGTCTCCAGCTACGTGCTCTATCACGTGGGCTCGAAAAATGAGCGGCCGGACCGCACCGGCTTCGCGCACTTCTTCGAGCACCTGATGTTTGAGGGCAGCGAGAACATCCCGCGCGGGACGATTGACAAGCTCGTCTCCGGAGCAGGCGGAAATCTCAACGCGAGCACGGGCTTTGACAAAACGGACTACTTCCTGAATCTGCCGAGCAACCAACTGAAGCTCGCGCTCTGGATCGAGAGCGAGCGGATGATGCACAACCGCATCGATGAGACCGGCGTGGAGACGCAGCGCAAGGTGGTGAAGGAGGAACGCTCGATGCGCTACGACAACCAGCCGTACGGCTCGCTCTTCGAGAAGCTCGTCGGCTTTGCGCTGAAGGATACGCCCTATGCGTGGACGCCCATCGGCTCGGTGCAATATATTGATCAGGCAAAAATCGAGGAGTTCCGCGAATTCTGGAAGACCTACTACGTGCCAAACAACGCGACGCTGGCCATCGCCGGAGACATCCATATCGAGGAGACCAAGAAGCTCGTGGCGGATTACTTCAGCGCGATCCCGAAGGGCGCAGAGCCGCCGCGACCGACGATTGCGCTGGAGCAAATCGCACCCATCGGTCCGCAGAAGCTCGTGGTGAAGGAAGACAAGACGCCGCTGAATGCCTCGCTCCACGTGTGGCACGCGTGCTCGGAGCGCGACCCGGATTCCTACGCGCTCGACATGCTTGCAAACATCCTTGCGAGCGGACGCAGCTCCCGCCTTTACCGTCGGCTCGTGGACAAGGAGCAGGTGGCGCTGAATGCGGAGGCATTTCCCGAGCTGTTCGAGCTCACAGGTGTGGTCGGTGTTTTCGCCACGGGCAACGCTGGCGTGCCGCTGGAAAAGCTCGACGCGCTGATGACCGAGGAGGTCGAAAAGGTGAAGGCCGAGGGCGTGACCGAGGATGAGTTTGCAAAGGCGATGAACCAGAAGGAGGCGGAGATCGCGAACAGCAACGGCGCGATGCTCGCCCGCGCGAAGAACCTCGCGAACGCGCACGTTTTCGAGGGCGGCACGGGCGAGGTGAACAAGCAGCTCGATCATTATCTTGCCGTGAAGCGCGAGGACTTGCAGCGCGTGGCGAAGAAGTATTTCGCCGCCGACAAGGTGTATGTCCTGCACTACCCCGCCGCGGAGCCCAAGGGCGGAGAGTCGAAGTAACTCACAACCCATTTCATCATCATGCGACGCATTCTCCCACTTCTGCTCACTCCCCTCCTCTTCTCGGCACATGCCGAAATTGACCGCACCAAGAAACCCGCACCTGGTCCCGCGCCCGAGGCGGCATTTCCCGACTATGTGACGAAAGAGCTCTCGAACGGGCTCAAGGTCTTCGTCATCGAGGATGACCGGAAGCCGACAGTGACGATGCGGCTCGTCATCAAGGCCGGCGATGCACTCGATGGTGACAAGCCGGGCATCGCGGGATTCGTCGCAGGCCTCCTGAATCGCGGCACCACCACGCACGATGCGCTTGCCTTCGCCAAAATCGTGGACTCACTCGGAGCAACGCTCGAAGCGAGCGCGGGGTCGGATGCCATCAGCGTGAGCACGAGCGGGCTGACGAAGATATGCGACCCGCTGCTCGATCTGTTTGCCGACGCGATCATCCATCCGGTGTTCGCGCAGGAGGAATTCGCGAAGGCGCAGAAGCGCACGTTCTCGTCGCTCACCGCGCAGAAAAAGGAGCCGCACGCGCTCGTCGGGAAGCTGATGAGTGCCACGCTTTTCGGCGAGCATCCGTATGGGAAGTTCACGACGCCCGAAAGCGTGAAGGCGATCACGCGCGATGACCTGGTGAAGTTTCACGCGACGTGGTTCGCGCCGAACAATGCGTCGCTGGCGATCGTGGGTGATGTGAAGGCGGCGGACATTCTGCCAAAGATCGAGAAGGCGCTCGGCGCATGGCCGAAGAAGGATGTGCCGATGATCAAGAAGGCCGGCGTGAAGCCAGTGACAGGACTCACGATCCACCTGCTCGATCTCCCCGGCAGCGTGCAGAGCAATGTCATCGTCTGCCGCAACGGCCCGTCGCGCAGCGAAGCCACCGACCTTCCTGAAGTGAACGTGATGAACTCAATCCTCGGCGGCGGATTCAGCGGACGCCTTTTCCAAAATCTCCGCGAGAAGCACGGCTACACCTACGGCAGCAGCAGCGCATTCGGATACAACAGGGAGGCGGGATATTTCCAGGCCACCGCCGAGACGCGCAATGATGTGACCGCACCCGCGATCAACGAAATCCTCGGCGAGCTCACGCGCATCATGACCGAGCCCGTCGCCGGGCCGGAACTCGAACTCCAGCGGCAATACAACATCGGCAACGACCTCCTCTCTCTGGAG
>JAYWEO010000134.1:0-8048 GCA_043779225.1 Prosthecobacter sp. | reverse complement strand
TTTGCCGCCACATGCACCTCGCCCGCCGTCTGCACACTGCGGCCAAACGGGCTCGTGATTTTGAAATCCCGCAGGTCCATATAGGCAGCGCACCCAGGGCACATCGTGCTCTGCGCCGAAGTGCTCAGCACCTGCCGGTGCCCGCAGCCGAAGCAGCACACCTCGCGCTCCGACTCGCCGACCACCAGCCGCTTCAGCTTGGAAAAAAGCGACGGTGCCTTGACAATGCTCTTCTCACCGGCCAGCGCCCGCTCAAGCGAATAGTGCTCCTGGCACTTCCGGCAGAAAGTGCTTTTCGCCACGACAGACTCCTCCTGTGTGAACCCGCAATGCGGGCACACAGCAGACATCTTGTCGCTGTTCTTGCGGGTGTTCTTCGCCACGGCGGGATTCCCAGCCTCGGCCTCGCCAGAGACACACGCGCCGCAGCGACGGCCGTGAAGCCGCCGCGCGGCGCGCGGAGAAACCCTGGCAGGACTCGAAAGCCCCGTCTGCTAGCGCCCGCCGCGACGTTCTTCGCGTCCCTCGGGCGCGCGCACGATCTCGGGCTGCTTCATCTGCACCTTGTTCGGCGTCACCTCGGATTTGCCGACAAAAGTCGCGCCTTCCTCGATGACCAGCCGGGTCGCCTTCAGGTCGCCGTACAGCACCGCGCGACCCTTGAGTTCACAGCGTTCATCCACCGTGATGTTGCCATGCACCTTGCCAAAAACGGTGACGGACTTCGTCTTGATTCACCCTTGATTTCCGAGTTCTCACCCACCGTGAGCACTCCGGGCGAGCTGATCTCACCCTCGATTTTGCCGTCCACGGTGAGTTCGGTCTGAAACTTGATTGAGCCTTTGATTTCGACATCGCTGCTCAGGAGATTTTTCTGGTTGGTCGTGTTGTCTGCCATGGTCTTGTTTGGAGTTTGTTGATTGAATTTTTTCACCGTCCGGCACCCCGGAGCGGGCCGGTTCTCAGGCGGAAATCTATGTTTTCGTCCGAAACCGAGTGCTGAGTATGGGTCGCGTGAAAGACGTGTCAATCACCCCGCGTAAAACGATTCGCGACCCGATTAACCCGCGAGTTCCTCCGCGGGATACGTCCAGATTTCGCTCAGTGTCGGATGATAATGAGGTATCCCGGCGAGCTGCGCCGCAGTCGCGCGAAACCGCATCGCCACGACGACCTCATGGATGAGTTCCGCCGCATGCGGCCCAACGCACGCACCGCCGAGAATCTCACCGCCGTCGGCCGCTGCGATCAATTTCACAAAGCCATCCGTCTCCCCCATGCAAAGCGACTTGCCATGATCATTGAACGGATAGCTCGCCGCGCGATACGCGACACCCGCAGCGCGCAGCTCCGCCTCACTGCGCCCGACGACCGCGACCTCGGGATCGGAAAACACGGCGAACAGCTTCAGCCGATAGTCACTCTCTTCCATCGCCTCCGCATTCCCCGAAATCAGCCGTGCCGCATTTCGCGCCGCGATCTCGCCCTGCTGGATCGCGATATGCACCACCTCGAATGGCCCGGCAGCATCACCCGCCGCGAAAATATGCGGCACATTGGTCTGCTGCGTCGCGCGCATCGCGGGACGTCCGCCTTCGAGTGTGATGCCCGCTTCGTCGAAGCCCAGCCCGCGCACATTCGGCGAACGGCCCAGCGCCTGCAAAATCTGCACCGCCTCCACGCTCATCGCTTTTCCATCGTGCTCAAAAGTGATCCTCCTTTTCCCGGCGGCAATTTCAGCACCGGTGATCCGTGTCCCTGCGAAAACGCGCACACCGCGATTCCGCAGCCCGTGCGCGAGCGCTGCGGCGAGATCGGGGTCTGTGCCCTTCAGCAACTGTCCGCCGCGCTGGATGAGTGTCACCTCGCGCCCAAGACCGGAGTAATACGTCGCGAATTCCACCGCCGTCGCGCCGCCACCGAGGATGACGATCGACTCCGGGACTTCGGAACTGTCGAGCGCATCGTCCGTCGTCCAGCAGCCGATCTCCCTGAGTGCGGCCATCGGTGCCTCGCTCACCACCGAGCCAGTCGCGAGCAGGAAACCCTTCGCGGTGATGCGCTGCGTGCCGCCTTCGCGCAGTGTCACCTCGATGGTGCTCGCATCGAGAAAGCGCGCATGCCCGCGGATCATCTCGAATTTTCCGCTGCCAAGCTGCTCCTGACGATACGCCGCAAATTCACCGATGAGCTTCCGTTTGCGCGCGAGGATTTCCGCCCCATGCACTTCGAGACCGCTTGCGCGCAGCCCAAATTCCTTTGCGCGCCGCAGCGTGGAAAAGCGCGACGAGGATTCCAGCAGCGTCTTGCTAGGCATGCAGCCGCGCAGGATGCACAGCCCGCCCAGTTCCTCAGCGCCGTCCACGACACACGTCTTCAGCCCGAGCGACACCGCTGTGCGCGCCGCCGCATATCCGGCACTTCCGCCGCCGATAATCACAAAATCACAGCTCATGGTTTTTCGAGTTCCACGCGATACAGCCGCTGCATCTGCGTGGCAACGATCTGGATGCCGTGGCTCTTCGGATCATTCTCGTCCTTCGGCGTCAGTTGCTTCACGAGCCCAAGTTCCATCGGCTTCACTTCGCGCAAAAATAGCGGTGCCTGCCGTGGGTGCTCTGCGAGCGTGAAGGCCATCGGCTCCTCTGCCGCACGTACGCCGAGCAGCGTCTCCGAGTTTGTCACTGCGAGCTGCCGGTCGCGCTGCTCCACATCCGCCGAATTATCCACGACGACCCATCCGACATTCCGGCGGCGCAGAATCTCCGCTGCTGCCGCCGGATCGGTGGACAGAAAAAAACGCGCCGTCTCGATCGTCCCTGGCAGGCTCTGATGGCTCGTGCCCGCAACTCCCGGCTGATCGGACCAGTATGCAATTTGCGGCGAGAACCACCACGGCGCGACGAATCCCGCACGCGGCCCATCCTTCATCTTCATCGCGATCATCCGCAGCCGCGTCTGCGCGAGTTGCCGCCACGCCTGATCCTCCTTTCCGCGATCCAGCACCGCCGTGTCCTTCTCACGATGCAGCAAATCTTTCAATTCCGGCCCCCATGATTTTCCGAGGGGCCACAGCGAGATCGCAAACGCGACCCATCCGATCCAGGTGCTGCGAAACGCGCGAAGCTGCCACGGCAGCGACATCGCAAAGATGAGCAGCAGAAAATATCCCCAGCGCCGCTGCCACATCGTGAGCGCAAACAGCATCATGAATCCCCCGAGCAGCACGAACGCGCATCGATCCTCGCGGCCTGCGAGGCACAGCAGCACCGGCGTCGCCAGCACGAGCAGGCCGAGCCATTGCCAGAGCAGCGGCTCGGTGGGGTTCAAGTGCCGCAGCTCGCCGATCGTCCCCGACCAGCGCCCGAAACTTTCGCGAAGCTCCGCACTCGGCAGCCCGATGCGCCAGCCATCCACGAGCAGTCCGAGCACTACGAAGCCCAGCATGGTAAACCACTCCTCCCGACTTCCCCAAGCGAGCAGCGTCTTCCGCTCCCGCAGAAGTCGCGCGACGATCACCGGCACCAGCAGCAGCAGCGGTTCGTAAAGTGAGACCCACAGCGCGAGCCCCCACGCAGAGCCCGCGGCAATGCCCCACGCGCGGTGCGACTTCTTGCCATCATCCTCAGGACGAATGAGCCACAGCTCGCATCCGAGCGCGACGGCGAGCAGGAACATGAGCAGCGACTGGTGATCCGGCCGCCCGAGCACGGTGCCGTGTACCGCGATCGGACTCAGCGCAAAGAGCAGCACCATCGCGACTCGGAACTGCAGCCCCATCTTCCCCGCCCACCACCACAGCCATGCAGCGGTGAGCACTCCGAGCAGCGGTGAAATGAGCGCGCCCGCGACATCGAGCGACTGCGCTCTCCACGTGTCGGCATTGCTCACCACGCCGGATTTGCAGGCCAGATCCACGACCGGCTTCAGCGCGACGATCATCCAGTCGAGCGGCGCAGTCGTGTGCGGCGTGACGCCCATCGGCCAGTTTTCAAAATCATGGTGGCGGATGATCCAGTGGCCCTCGCTCACCATCTTCACGCGCGTCATCCGCGAGTAGCAGTCGCCATCCACAAAGAACACGCCCTTGTCGTGAAAAATCTGCCCGCGATTGTGACAACGCACGGCAAACGTGAGCACGAGCAACAGCAGCAGCCCGAGCCGGTCCGCCCATTTTCTCCAGCGCACTTTCGCGTAAGCGCTCACGTTCATTGCGCGTCCTTCACACATCGGAACCCAAGCCACTCCGCCGAAAATCCGGGCTCCTCGCGTCCACGTCCCGAGACGCGGCATTCCATCGCACTGCTCAGCCACGAGCCGCCGCGCACGACGCGCTTCCACACACCGGGCTCGGTCGGATCGGTGCTCGTATCGGGACCACGCGGATTGCGGTGCGCGGCGAAGTTCGGATCGGGACGAAGCTCCGCGTAATAGTCGTGCCGATACCAGTCCGCGCACCACTCGGCGACATTGCCCGCAAGGTCACGAAGGCCCGAGCCGTTCGGAGAGAAACTGCCGACCGGCGCAAGTCCCGCGAATCCATCGAGCACGTCATCCTTCATTGGAAAATCGCCCTGCCACGTATTCGCCCGCCACACGCCGCCGGGCGCGATTTCATTTCCCCATGGATAGCGCGTGAGGAGCACCCCGCCGCGCGCCGCGCATTCCCATTCGGCCTCGGTCGGCAGCCGCTTGCGCGCCCATTTGCCATACGCCAGCGCATCGTCGTGGCTCACATGCACGACCGGATATTTTTCCTTTCCCTCGATGCTGCTGCCAGCACCACGCGGACGCCGCCAGTTCGCACCGGGGACAAATGCAATCCACGTCCGCCGGTCCGCCGCCTTCGCATCCGCACCCGGATGGAAACACCACGAGCCTGCCTCCGCCTGCCCCTGCCTCGGAAGTTCCGCGGTGGTGATGTGGCCGGTCGCCTTCACGAAGCGCGCAAACTCCGCATTCGTCACCTCGCTCCGATCCATCCAGAACTCACTCGCCGTCACATTGTGCTTCGGCTGCTCGTCCTGCGCGCCATCGTTCGCCCCCATCTCAAAAGAGCCCCCGGCCACTCGCACCATGTCGCTGCCCGAGCGCGCCTCGCGCGACTGCGTCTCACGATTGCGCGCGATGCGCTTCATCTCGGGCAGAAGCCAGGCGAGCGCCAGCGTCGCTGCCGCCACGATCACTCCGGCAAAAATGAATCCCGTCTTCCGCGCGGCACGCGCTGTGTCCCCGGCCTCGCTCACGGCGTGTCCTTCACGCATCGGAAGCCCGTGTTCTGAAACTCCGTGTCCGGTGCAACTTTCATCCGCGTGGCAGGACGGTAGCCGCGGCAGTAATTATCCGCACACATCCACGATCCGCCACGCGTCACACGCTTCATGATGCCCGGCTCATCGGGATCGAAACTCGTGTCCGGCCCCTTCGGATTTTCCTTCGTCGAACGCGCGTAATATTCCGGGAGATACCAGTCCGCACACCATTCCCACACATTGCCCGCCATGTCGGAAAGCCCGTATCCATTCGCCTGATAGCTGCCCACGGGCGCGGTGTTCTTGTAGCCATCCTCGCCGGAATTCGCCTCGGGAAATTTCCCCTGCCACGTGTTCGCCATCCATTTCCCGCCGGGGTTGAATTCATTGCCCCACACGTAGCGCGCACCATCGAGTCCGCCGCGTGACGCATATTCGCGCTCGGCCTCGGTCGGCAGCCGCTTGCCCGCCCATTTGCAATAGGCCATCGCGTCGTCCCACGAGACATGCACGACCGGATGTTTTCCGCGGCCTTTCAAATCCGTCTCCGGTCCGTCGGGATGCCGCCAGTTCGCGCCGAAGACCGGCAGCCACCATGCGCCCGTGTTCCGCAGATCCACTTCGCCTTTTGGCGCACGAAAACAAAGGCCCATCATCTTGCCCTCGAATTCAGGCAGCAGCCCAGGGATGTCCTTCGACGTCAGCACGTGCTCGGCGGTCGTCACATATTTCGTCGCCTTGATGAACTCCTCGAACTGCGCATTCGTCACCGCAGTCCTTTCCATGAAAAACGCCTTCAGCGTGACCTCATGCACCGGCTTCTCATCGCTCGCGCCGTCATTGCTGCCCATGGAAAAAGTCCCGCCCTTGATGAGCACCATGCCCTCGGGCGGCACAAGGTCGGCGGCGAATGCGACACGCATCGCGCTCAGAAAAATCACGGGCAGCAGCAGGGATAATTTCATCGGCAAGAGGAATAGGCGGGAATGCCGCAGGCCGCAACCTTCGCGGACGGCGGACGCTGCAGTTTGGGGAGCGCAGGCGGCCCGCCTGTCGTTGGCGGCGACCCGCCGCAAACACCCCGACACCCAAGGCGCTTCGTTCGCAAGCTGACGTGCGATGTGTCGCGCGAGCCGCTCGACACCACAGGCGGGTCGCCTGTGCTCCCCGATGCTCGCCCTCACAGCGCGGCGAGCACGCTTGCGAGGATCGCCACAGCTTCGTTAATCTCCGCGCGCGTCACATTCAGCGCGGGCAGCCAGCGCAGCGCATGGGTGGCGCTTGGGATCGTGAGCAGGCCGGCCTCGTGCAGTTTTTCCACGAGGAAAATGCTCGGCGCTTTTCCATCGGGAAGCTTCACGCGCTGCGCAAAGTCCGCGGCCAGTTCGATGCCGAGCAGCAGGCCGAGGCCGCGCACTTCGTGAATCAGCGGCGATGGAATCGCGCGCAGCACCGTGAGCGCGTGCGCACCTAGTGTCTTCGCATTTTCCAACATCCCCTCCTCCTCGATCACCGCGAGCACTTCGTTCGCACCTGCACACACGAGCGGCGTGCCGCCAAATGTCGTGCCATGCGAACCGGGCCCGAGCAGATCGCAGAGCTTCTTCACCGTGCCGTCCTTCAGCGTCACAGCGCGCTCATTCACCCAGATCGCGCCGAGCGGAAATCCACCCGCGATGCCTTTCGCCCAGCTCACGGCGTCGGGCATCACGTCGGGCGCGATGGATTTCCATCCGCACCAGTCGCCCGTCCGGCCGAGGCCGCACTGCACTTCGTCAAACATCAGCAGCAGATCCCGCTCATCGCACAGCCGCCGCGCGGCACGCAGGAATTCCGCGCTCGCCGGATGAATCCCGCTCTCACCCTGCACAGGCTCCGTGAGGATCGCCACCGTGCCCGGAACATCCACCGCAGCCTGCAGCGCCGGGATGTCGTTGAATGGCACGTGCCGGAATCCCTCGACCATCGGCTCAAATCCCTTCTTCACTTTTTCCTGCCCGGTCGCGGAAATTCCCGCGAGCGTGCGCCCGTGGAAACTCCCGAGCATCGTGATGATGCCGATGCGCTGCGCTTCCTGCGCCACACATTCGCCGGAAGTGTGTGTCGGCGGCAGTGGTGCGCCCTCGTTGCCAAATTTCCGCGCAAGTTTGAAGAGCGCCTCGTTTGCCTCCGCGCCGGAGTTGCAAAAGAACACCTTGCCGCCCGCATTCACGAGCCGCACGAGCCGCTCGGCGAGCAACGCCTGCGGACGTGTATAATAGAGGTTCGACGTATGCACGAGCGTGGCCACCTGCTCCTGCAGCACGCGCACGACGCGCGGATGCGCATGGCCGATGCTCGTCACCGCGATGCCCGCGCCGAAATCCAGATATCGCTTTCCGTCCTCATCCCACACCTCGCAGCCACGTCCGCGCGCGAGCCGCAGATCAAAGCGGCCATACGTCGCGATCACATGCCGGTCGTAGAGTTCGCGTGTGGAGATGTGGCTGTCTTGCATTTTCAAAGGGCGGCGAACATTGCGCCCCCGCGCGGCAATTCCAGCGAAAAAATCATGCGTGGCCCGCGATTCGCACGCGCACGATCCGTTGATGCTGGCGGCGAGCCGTTCGCGCGGTAGGATCGCGCGGAATTGGAAAACGCCGAACGCCATCATTACGCCACACTCGGCCTCGACCGACGCTGCACCACCGCGCAGATCCGCGCGGCATATCGTGCGCTCACGAAAAGGCATCACCCCGATCTGAACCCAGACGATGCCGAGGCTGCCGCGCAGATGCGGGCATTGAATGATGCACA
>JAYWEO010000133.1:0-4047 GCA_043779225.1 Prosthecobacter sp. | reverse complement strand
GAGGGGACTCCGATGATGGCGAGCCGTCCGGGCTCGGGATTGCGCTCGATGATTTCGTGCGCGATGCGCTTCAGTGCGCGTTCGATGGCCGCTGCGTCGAGCAGCAGGCGGGCGGTTGGGCTTGGTGGGTTTTGTCTGCTCATTGCTGGCCTCCTTGTGACCTCGCGGGGTCGTCTTAAAGGTGCCGGCGACTTTCGCTATGCGGTCGCCGTGCTTTGCTGCTCCTTGCGGTTCCGGCGCCAGTCGGCGCGGTGCTTCACCAGCCAGTCGAGCAGCGCTTTTTCAAATCCCACATCGTAGCCGGCCTTCTGGCTTTCGAAATACTTGTGTCGCATGATCTCCTCCCTCTCGGCGACGAACTCCTGATAGAGGCGGGAACCCTTCAGGAGTTTGGAATCGGCTTCACTCATTGCGTGAAAGTTGTGACGGTTTGATGACGACGTCAAGGAGCGGCATAAAATTATCTTCAAAGCCGCATTGATTGCTGCCGCTCAGTGCTGCAATTCGCTTTGGCCATGATTTTCTCCACCGACGCCACCTGCAGGAAGCACGATGCCGGCACCGGCCACCCCGAGCAGCCTGCGCGATACGATGCCGTGCTCGCCGCGCTGGAAAAGGCGGGCCTGCGCGCGAAGATGCGCGAGGTGCCGCCGCGCGCGGTGAAACGCGAAGACCTGCTGCCCGCCCACACCGCGACGTATCTCGATCTCGCCGAGCGCGAAATCCGCGAGGGCGCGGATCATCTGAGCACCGGCGACACCGGCGTGGGCCCGCATTCGTGGGAGGCCGCGATGGCCGCGGCGGGCTGTGCGCTCGCCGCGACCGAGGCTGTGGTGAAGGGCGATGCGAAGACGGCATTCTGCCTCGTGCGGCCGCCGGGGCACCACGCGAGCGCGGGACGTGGGATGGGATTTTGCATCATGAACAACGTCGCGCTCGCCGCGCGCCATGCGCAGAAGCGCCTCGGCATCGGGCGCGTGCTGATCGTGGATTGGGACGTGCATCACGGGAATGGCACGCAGGATATTTTCTACGCGGATGGCAGCGTGTTCTTTTTCAGCACGCACCAGTCGCCGTGGTATCCCGGAACTGGCCGTGCGAGCGAGACAGGCGAGGGAGCAGGGAAGGGGACGACGCTGAACTGCCCGCTGCCTGCCGGCAGTGGCCGTGCAGAAATCTTCGAGTGCTTCGAGCGCAAACTCGTGCCCGCGATGGAAAAATTCCGCCCGGAACTGGTGCTCATCAGCGCAGGATTCGATTCGCGCGAAGGCGATCCGCTCGGGCAGTTCCTGCTCACGGATGCGGACTTCGCCGACCTCACCCTCATCGTGCGCGGCATCGCCGACAGGACTGCGGAGGGCCGCGTCGTGAGTGTCCTCGAAGGCGGATATAGCCTCACCGGTCTCGCGAGCGCAGCGACGGCGCATGTGGCGGCGCTGATGAAAGACTGACGTTCTTTGGTCGTGTTGAGCCCGAAGGAGTAAAAACTTGGAAGGCAGGAAGGCAGGAAAAAAGGGAATGCTCGTCTCCTGCCTCCCTGCCTTCCAAATCCATCCTTTCTGCAAAGCAACGCTCGTTCAGTTGCTCAAAACCTCCGCCACTGCGCGGATGCAGCGCCTTTCCAAAATGAACGACGGGTGTATCACGGCCCACACGCGGACATTGCGCGCCTGCGGCATTTCCGAACTGCGCGCAGGCACAATGATCGCATCGAGCGGCGTGTAGAGACTCGTGAATTTCACCGCGCGCAGCGCGTCCGCATCGCTCGCGAGATCACGGAGGAATTCGCTGCCTGGCCGCATCTGCACCCAGCCGGGCAAACCTCCGAGCCGCGCCATGTGCGTGCCATGATGAGGCGTCGCCATCGTGATGAAGCGGTTCACTTTCGCAAGGCCGCCGAGCCGCTGCAGATAGAAGCACGAAATAAGCCCGCCCATGCTGAAGCCGATGAGATCAAAACGCCGCGCGCCAATTTTTTCCCCGACGAATTGCGCAAGCTGCCGCGCGAGATCCTCGATCGGCGCGTGGCCGCCGTTCGGCATGAGCGAAGGTTGGAAGACTTCGCGCGCCTGCGATCGCAGATGCCGTGCGAGCCGTTCCATGTCATTGCCGCTCGAAAAAATTCCATGCACGAGCACGACCGGCGGCAGCGCCGGGTCGGGCGCGACGGCGGGCGGGTCGAGCCGCGCGAGGGACTTTGCGATGAATGCGACCAGCTTCATCGCTCAGGCGTGATCGTTCCGGCGATAGTGCCGCACCTCGAAGTCCGCGGTCTTCAGCGCGATGTCCGCAAAATCGAACTGATGCTCGAACTCCGGGAGGAACGCATCGCCCTCGACGATCCGCGGCACGACGGTGAGATACAGATCCGTGCAAAGCGGCAGCAGCCGCTCGTAAATCTGCGCGCCACCGATGACGAACACCTCGCGCTGCGGCCTGTGTTTTTTCAGCGCCGCAAGAAAGCGCTCCACACTGCGCACGAGCCACACCTCGCGATTCGCGATGCGTTCAAATCCAAGCTGCGCCGGCCCGCGCCGCAGTCGCGCAGTCCAGTGCCCGACGAGGGGCTTCACGCCGCAGCGCGTTTTGAAATCAGGATCGTTTGCGAGCATCCGCGGCCCGCGCGTGAAGACCACGTTCGTCCGATTCGGCAGCGGTTTCGGCAGACTGAGAAAAGTCTTCCGCCCCATGAGCACGATACCGCCGGTCGTGAGCTGCTTGAACCACTTGAAGTCCTCCGGCAGATGCCACGGGATCTGACCGCCATTCCCGATCACGCGGTTCAGCGACATGGCGGCGATGGCTTTCATCGTCAAGAGTTGGGGTGAACGCTGCCGCCTGTGGCGCAACGTGCGACAGCAAGTTGCCGCAGCACCGCATTAGCTGACCGAATGGAATAAATTGAGCCACTGCCCTGTCTGCGACGCGCGATGTAGCGACGGATGCATCGTGCAGCACCAGTCAGGTCATTCTGTGATCGCCGGAGTAGTCCGACACGATACCAGCAGTCGGTCACGAGTGATTTCGCGCGAGGAAGCCCCTCGCCACACACTCCAAATGCAATCCGTCTCGCGCCGCGGCGGATGAGTTTACGGTAGATTTCCTCGGCTTCTCCAAAGCGTCCAACCATCGCCCGTGCGCCGGCCAATCCCCAAAGAACCAGAGGGCAATTCGGTGCAAGGCTGAACGCTGCTTCGTCCCACTTGAGCGCCTTCTCATACTCTTTTTGCTCACAGTAAGTGAGAGCCAATCGCGAATGCAGCCAGTGGGATTGAGGATTTCTTCGCAGAGCGACGCCGATCAACTTACGCGCCGATTTCCAGTCTTCTTTGCGTATGGCAACTTCTACCGCGTTCATAAAAGTGTCACACCGCGATCGGCGCCTTGATCGCCGGATGCGGGTCGTAGCCTTCGATGGCGATGTCCTCGAACTTGAACGCGAAGATGTCCTTCACGTCGGGATTCAGCTTCAGCACCGGCAGTGCGCGCGGTTCGCGTGAGAGCTGGAGTTTCGCCTGCTCGACGTGGTTCGCGTAGAGGTGCAGGTCTCCGAAGGTGTGGACAAATTCCTTCGCGCGCAGACCGCACACCTGCGCGACCATGTGCGTGAGCAGCGCGTAGCTCGCGATATTGAAAGGCACGCCGAGGAAGATGTCCGCGCTGCGCTGGTAAAGCTGACAGCTCAGTTCGCCCTCGCTCACGTAAAACTGAAAAAGCGAATGGCACGGCGGCAGCGCCATGCCTTCGATCTCCGCGGGATTCCATGCGCTCACGATGAGCCGCCGGCTGTCGGGGTTCTTTTGGATCTGTGCGATGAGGTTTGCGATCTGATCGACGTGCTTCCCATCCGCGCCACGCCAGTCGCGCCACTGCGCGCCGTACACTCGGCCGAGATTGCCCTCGGCGTCGGCCCACTCGTCCCAGATCGTCACGCCATTTTCGCGCAGGTAGCGCGTGTTCGTCTCGCCTTTCAAAAACCACAGCAGCTCGTGAATGATGCTGCGCGTGTGGACTTTTTTCGTCGTGAGCAGGGGAAAGCCCGCGGTG
>JAYWEO010000132.1:0-9818 GCA_043779225.1 Prosthecobacter sp. | reverse complement strand
GCATTCTTCACGGTGCTCGGCGCGGAAAAGGCGCTCGCCATCAATGTCGCGCCACAGATTGCCGTGGCGATGGGCGTGATCACCGGCGTCGCAGGCGGCATGTGCCGCGATGTGCTCATGAGCGAAATCCCGCTCGTGTTTCGACGTGAGATCCATCTTTACGCGACGGCATCCGCGATCGGCGCGGGATTTTTTGTGACGATGCGGCACTGGCTGCCGGACCGCACGATGGCGCTTGTCGCGGGCACGCTGGTCACGCTTGCACTGAGACTTGCGGGCATCCGATGGCGGCTCGGGCTGCCGGAGTTCGACGAGCCTTCACGCGACGACACGCCGCGTCCCTGACGCTTTTCGTTGCGCGACATGCCTCACTCGCGCTAGCTGCACTGCATGGCAAACGTCGTTTTTCTCTGGCACATGCACCAGCCGTACTACGTGAATCCCACGTCGAAGGTGGCGATGATGCCTTGGGTGAGATTGCACGCGGTGAAGGGCTATCTCGACATGATCAGCGTGCTCGCGGATTTCCCGGACGTGCGCGTGAACTTCAACCTCACGCCCGTGCTCATGCTGCAGATCGAGGAACTCGTGCAGGGAAAAATCCGCGACCTGTGGCTCGACTGGTCGCGCAAGCCTGCGGCAGACCTCGATGAAAATGAGCGGCTCGCGATCCTGGAGAACTTCTTCAAAATCCAGCACGACAATCTGCTCAGGCCATTCCCGCGCTACGCGGAGCTTTACGCAAAACGCGGCGCAAATTTTCAGCGCGACCGCATTCGCGCCGAGCTGCGGCACTGGAATGCGGACGAGTTCCGCGACCTGCAGGTCTGGTATAATCTCGCGTGGTGCGGCTTCACGGCGACGCGCCTGTATCCCGAGCTGGCGGAGATGAAGCGCAAGGGCCGCAATTTTTCCGAGGACGAAAAACTCCGCGTACTCGCCATACACATGGAGATCCTCGCGAGCATCCCGCAGCTCTACGCGGATGCCGAGCAGCGCGGGCAGGTGGAACTCACGACGACGCCCTTTTTCCACCCGATCCTGCCGCTTGTGTACGACAGTGACTTTGCCTCACGCTCCATGCCGGGTCGTGCGCTGCCGCGGCGTTTTCACTGGCCGCAGGATGCGCAGGCGCAACTCGATCTCGCCGTCGCGCAGCACACGCGGATGTTTGGCCGCGCGCCGCGCGGGCTGTGGCCGAGCGAGGGCAGCATCGCGCCGGAACTCGTGCCGCTCATGCAAAAGGCGGGCATCCAGTACTTCTGCTCGGACGAGGAGAACCTTTTCAATTCGCTCCGGCGCGAAGGTATTCACGCGGATCATCTGGAGCTTTTCCAAGGCTGGCGCGTCGAGCACGAAGGTTCATCCGTGAACGCCGTGTTCCGTGAAAAGCCGCTGAGCGATTTCGTCGGCTTCATGGCGGCGCGCAATGACCCGCGCGATTCCGCCGAGCATCTGCTCTCGCACATCCGGCACATCGCCGAGCACATCCGCAGCGACACGGGGCTCATCCCGATCATCCTCGACGGCGAGAACGCTTGGGAGACGTTCAAGGACGGTGGCGAGACTTTCCTGCGCGAGCTGTATCGCGGACTTTCCAATGGCGGCGACCTGCTCCGCAGCACGACCATCGAGAATCATCTCAAGCACTGCCCGCCGCGGAACACGCTGAACAAGCTTTGGTCGGGCTCCTGGATTTACAGCAACTTCGACATCTGGATCGGCGAGGATGAGGAAAATCGCGCCTGGGATCTGCTCGGCGTCACGCGCCGTTTTCTGGAAGGAAAACTCCCGTCGCTCGCACCCGCGCAGCGCGAGGCGGCGCTCCTCGAAGTGTATGCCGCCGAGGGCAGCGACTGGTTCTGGTGGTACGGGCCGGACTTCACGACGGAGTGCGATGTGTTCTTCGACGAGCTGTTCCGCCAGCACCTGAAGAACGTCTATTCCATCTGCTGCGAGAATTTCCCGCCGGAGTTGGATCGCACGGTCCTGAGCGCGGAGACCGCCCCGCTTTACAACCCGCCGCGGCATCAGTTCACGCCGGTCATCAATGGCTTGCTCACCCCGTTTTACGAATGGGTCGGCTCCGGGCTCTACCTCGCGGGCAGCGAGCAGGGCGCGATGTTCCGCGATGACCGCTTCGCGCGAGCGCTGCGTTTTGGATGCGACACGAAGCGGCTGCACCTCCGTCTCGACTTGCGCCGCGCTGGTGATTTCACGGTCAGCATCGTCTTGCATCAGCCGGAAGGGGTGATCTTGCAGACGCCTCCGGCGACGCGCGGCACGAGCGGAAAAATCAAAGTGACCGGGCGCAATGGCGCCGACATCCAGGCGGGCGAATTCGCATCGGATGAAATCATCGAGATGAGTGTTCCATTTTCCGTGCTCGGCGTGGAGGCAGGTGCCGCGCTGCGATTCCAGGTGAAGATTTTCGAGAAGGGAATCGAACGCGAATGCTACCCGGAAAATTCGCCTATCGAGCTTGCCGTGCCCGGTGTCGATAGCGCGCTGGCGGAGTGGGTCGTGTGACCGCGTGCAGAACTGACCTAAGCGACTGTGTAAAAAGTCGGCGGCTCAGGAGGAACACAGCCATCCTGCCAGTGCGGCCCGCAGGCATCCTGCCTGCGGTGGCTGGAGCGTGCAGGCTGGAAGCCCGCTGGCCGCACTGGCAGGGATGCCTGTGTTCCATTGCGGAACGGGCTTTACCAACATGCTCTACACGCCTTCCTGCCCTGGTCGGTTGCGGCCTGCGACTTCGGGGTCCACACCCTCGGGCACCCAGATTGCGCCCATCGAGCGTCTGCCGTCGGGGTGAAAGTGGAGCGGGAGCACGGAGCAGTTCGGCACGGTGAAGCCGCGGAAAAAATGGAAGAACTGCCGCATGGCAGACTCATCAATGACGGCGCGCCTTGAGAGGTTCAGCCACGCGAGCGCGTCCATCATGCGACCGTGGCAGAAGACGAAGATTCGCTTCTCCTGGAGCTTGCTGAGGCGTTGCAGCGCATCGGCGGCGCGTGCGATGAAGCCTGCGAAGGACTCGGCATTCGGCGCGGCATAGTCCGGTTCGCAGCGATCCCAATATGCGTCCGCGAGTGCGTTGCGTTGATCCTGCGTGGTATCCACGCAGAGGGCAGGGTCGAGGTATTGCACCTCCTGCACCGGCCACACTTCGACTCGCACATTCGGGAAGCGGCGGAT
This sequence comes from Prosthecobacter sp., assembly GCA_043779225.1. Classification (GTDB taxonomy): domain Bacteria; phylum Verrucomicrobiota; class Verrucomicrobiia; order Chthoniobacterales; family Chthoniobacteraceae; genus SXWH01. The sequence goes on along the minus strand of JAYWEO010000132.1, from coordinate 6,620 downwards.
GGCAAAGTCCGCCGTCTGCTGCGCGCGGATGTAGGGTGAGACGATGATCAGATCCGGCTCCGCCGGCAGTGTTGCGGCGAGTTGCTCTGCCTGGCGAAAACCGAGTTCGCTGAGAGGATACGATGACGCCTCCTGCGTGCGCGCACCGGCATTTGCGATGCTCTCTGCGTGGCGGATGAACCACGTCTCGCGGTGGCTATTTGCCTGCATCGGAGCCCAGCTTTTCAAACCGTCCGGCGAAGACAAGCATCACGCCGCCGAGTGCTGCGAAGCCGCCAGCATACAGCCAGCGCGCGAGCATGAAGCGCTGGAATTTCGACTGCGGATCGTCGCGTCGCTGCTCGACTTCCGACTTTCCGCCGAGCGCATGCACGGTGCCGGAGCGCATCGCATCCACGGCAGTCCAGCCGTAAAACATCGCGAAAGCGAAGCAGACGATTGCAAAAAGTCGCACGGGTCAGATCAGGCCCAGCTTCATTTTCCCGGCCTCGGAAATCATCGCCTGATTCCACGCCGGGTCCCACACGAGTTCCACCGTGGCCTCGCCAACGCCGGGGACGCTCTCGATCTTTGCCTTCGCTTCCGCGGCGATGGTCGGGCCCATGCCGCAGCCGGGTGCGGTGAGCGTCATCTTCACGTTCACTTTCGCGGGCGTGTTCTCCGGCTGCTCGACGGTGCAGTCGTACACGAGCCCGAGATCCACGATGTTCACGGGGATCTCCGGGTCGTAGCACGTGCGGAGCTGCTGCCACACGGCCTGCTCGTCCACTTTCTCAGTGCTCGCCGCGGCCTCCGGGGCCTTCGCCTCGACGGTGATGCCGAGTGCGTCGGCATTCGCATCGGTGATGCGCGCGAGCCCCTGTTCGTTCGAGATCGTGAAGCTGCCGCCGAGCGCCTGCATCACGTTGACCATCGAGCCTTTTGCGAGCGTGAAGGTCTCGCCGCTCGGGATGCGGATGGCCTCGCAGTCGCGTGTCAGAATTTTCGATCCGGTGTGGTCTTCCATGAAATGGCTATTCGGCTTTTGGTTTCAAAATCACGCGCACGGTTTTCGGCGCGGAGTTCTGCGTGGGGGAAAAGCTGTCCATCAGCGTCGGCGCATTCGCGGGCGCGGGCGGTGTTAAATTTTTAACAGCCTCCGCGGGTTTCGACACCGGTGCGCCGCCGAGCGCCTGCCGCAGCGCGCCCTCGACGAGCTGCGCGCAATGGATTCGCATCGGGGGCAGGGGACCGAGCGATGCGCTCAGCGCCTCGCCGTCCATCGCCATGGCCTCCTCGGGCGTCTTCCCTTGGATGAGCTGCGTGGCGAGGCTCGCGACAGCAATCGCCGTGTCGCAGCCGAACGTCTGGAAAGTCGCGCGATCAATCACCTTCTTCCCGCCTTCGTCGCGGAACTTGATCCACATCCGCAGCATGTCGCCGCAATCCGCGCTGCCCGCGGTGCCGACGGCATCCGCATTCTGCATCTCGCCGAGGTTCTTGGGCTCGCCGATGGCGTTTTCGATTTTCTGCTGAAGGTCGTCGCTCATTCGAGGTCGTAGCGCGGGAGGTTCGGATCCACGTCGCAGCTCCACGCGTCGATGCCGCCGCGCAGCACGCGCACATTTTCCAGCCCGTGCCCGATGAAATACGCCGCGGCATCCATGCTCTTCACGCCGTGATGGCAGACGAAGATGAGCAGCTCATCCTTCGGCAGTCCGCCGAGCGAATGCATCAGCTCCTGCGTGAAAAACGTGCTGCCCTCGATGTGCGTCGCGTCCCATTCCTCGCGCGAGCGCAAGTCAATCAGCCGCGCCTTGCCGTCCTTTACGAGTTCCGCGGCATCTGCGGGCGCGACCTGCATCTTCTGATCCGCATCGTGCGCGGAAAGGATCGTCTGTGCGACTTCGTCCACGTTGAGATTGTTGTTTCGCTCGCACACCTTCGCCAGCGTCTCGGCGGGATTGAAGCCGCAGCTCGAGCATCCGCCGATGTGGTAGCTGCGGAAAAGTGCGCGCTGCGCCCCAGGGAAAAGCGACAGGAGCTCGCCCATGCTGGTCTGTGGATCGATCGTTGCGGTCATTGGAAGCGGAACGTAACGCGTGCATCCCGCGATGGCAACCGCCGCCGTCCCTGCCGATGTTTTGATCGCGACTTACTCCGCCTTGTTCAGCCGCGCATCATCCTTCTCCACGCCGGTATTCCAGTAGGCCTGCATCTCGGCGGGTGTGGGGACTTTCAGCGGGCGCACGACTCGGAAGCCGAGGAACTGCGCATCCGTGTGATACCAGATGCTCTTCGGGAGCTGCGGGTCCTGGCGCTTCCATTCGGCGGAGGACGCCTTGCGCACGGCGGCGCGGAGCTTCGTTGCGTCATCATCATCCCATGAGCCGCCGCGGGCGACGTGCGGGTAGGGGAGCGTCGCCTTGTTCCAGGGATTCGCCGCGGGCGAGGCCTTGTAAAATTCCGGGTTGTATTGATCCATCGTCCACTCGGCCACGTTGCCGAGGATGTCGTAAAGGCCCCAGGGATTCGGCTTCTTCTTGCCGACCTTCTGATACTTGAAGTCGCTGTTCTTCCCCCACCAGCAATACGTGCTCATCTGCGACGCATCATCGCCCCAGAAATACGCCGTCGTCGTCCCCGCGCGCGCCGCGTATTCCCATTCCGCCTCGGTGGGCAGGCGGTAAAAGTGGCCCGTCTTCGCGCTCAGCCACTGGCAGTATTTCAGTGCCGCGTGCTGCGTCATCGAAATGGCCGGGAAGCCATCCGTGCCCATGCCGAAGCTCATCTCCACGTAGGGCTGCGTCGGGTGCGACACCGCGTCGGTGATCTTGTTCAGGTCCGCGCTCAGGTTCTTCGTCACGCGCGCCTTTTTCTCCTCCTCGGGATACATGAAGAGCTGGAACTCATTCCAAGTCACCTCGCACTTCTCCATCCAGAAAGGCGCGATCTCCACCTCGTGCTGCGGCCCCTCGTCCGCCGCGCGGCCCTTCTCATTCTCGGGGCTGCCCATCTTGAATTTCCCGCCGGGAATCGGCACCATGTCGTAGCTCACGTCGGTGCCCGCGATCGTCGTGCTGTAGGGCTTCATCTGGGACTCCGCCTTTTCCTTCGTGGTCTCCGAGATGCGCTTCGCGATCCCCGCGACCACGAGCGCCTCCGCCGCGCCACTGACGGCCTTTTCCTTTTTGCGCGCCACCAAAGTCACGCCATCGGGCCAGTTCGCGCCCTCGTTGATCCACGTGCTCAATGTCGTCCGCTCCGCCTTCGTCAGCCGCTCGCTCGATCCCTTTTTGATCTCCTCCATCGGCGGCATCAGCTTCTCGTCATCGTCTGGCAGCGTCGTCGTCGTGTAGGCTTTGCTCTTCATCGCGTCGCCGGGGACGATCGTCTTGCCGCGGATCGCCTTCGCCTTCGTGTCGAGTTCCACGCTCGTGTCGCCTTTCTCCACCGCCGTCGCCTTCGGGTTGTGGCAGCGCACGCAGTTGAATTCGAGGATCGGCTGCACATCCTTCACGAAATCCACCGCGGCGGTGGCGAGCGTGGGAATGGCGATCATCAGGGACAGGATGGCGGGAGTCGTTGGTTTCATGGAGATGGCGTTGGTGAGTCGGAGAGTATTCGTCCGCGCCTCCCTTCTTGGGGAAAAAACGGGGTGTTCTCCATGTCCGAGGCTTCGCCGCGGATCAACACCATTCCTCCCCCGTATCGTGTTCGTCATCCTCGTCTCCATCGCGGCTCAGTCTGGAGGGAACCACGAATCGACACGAAGTGACACGAATGGAACACAGGCGCGGTCATCCCACCTCGTCTGCCCTGCGGGATTCCATTCGTGTGCCTTCATGTCCATTCGTGGTTCAAATGAAGCCATTCTCGAAATCCTTCCTTTCGCCCGTGGGATTCAGGATAAGGCGCGCCGATGGACATCATCAAAACCAAGCACGGCCTGCGCATGAGCCAGCACGGGACCGTCATCAGCGAACTGCGCACCTCGCCCGGGCCGACCGACAGCGTGGCCGACATCCTTGCCAGCCTCATCGCGATCCTGCAGCCGCGCGGCCGCGTGGGCCTCCTCGGATTTGCCGGCGGCGGCACGCAAGCTCCGCTTGCCGCACTCGGCGTCGAGACCGTCGTCCATGCCGTGGACCTCGACCGCCTGGGCTACGACCTTTTCCGCTGGCACTGCCCCGGGTGGGCCCAGCGCGTGAAATGGAAAAAGGCCGACGCCGTGAAGTGGCTGCGTTCGCAGCCCGCGGATTTCGATCTGATCATCGAGGATCTTTCCGTGCCGGGTGACGGGGATGTTTTCAAACCCGACATCACGTGGGACGTGCTCCCCCCGCTCATCCGAGATCGTCTCGCGCGAGGAGGAACCGCCGTATTCAATCTCATGCCCCCATCTGGCGGTGTATGGCTCCGCGACCTGGAACGCATGGCCCGCATGTTCGGCGAGGCGCGGCTGGTGAGCTTCGACGATTTCACGAACCGCATCCTCATCGCCGGGAATTTCGTCCTGCCGGTGCGTGAGCTGGGAAAGTTGCTGCGTGCCGCGCTCCGCGGCATCGGCTCTGTGCAGGCGGATAAGATTCACCTGCGGACGGTTCAGGACGTGGCGCCCGTCATTTTTCCGAAAGGTGGAAAGGCTTTGAAAGTTTCTTGCCGTCGCCGGGCCGGACGCTAGCCTCCCGCGCTTGTTCCCTTTCCCCGAGCACGTGAGTACAAAACCAGCTAACCAGAAAGGGAAACATGCAACCGATCCACACGTATAACGTCGTTCCGAAACTGCCGGCCCAGCTCGAACCTCTCCGCAGGCTGGCGGTGAATCTCTGGTGGACATGGGAGCCGACGGCACGGGGGCTTTTCCGGCAGGTGGACCCGGAAATCTGGCATCAGACGAATCACAATCCCGTGCGGCTGCTGCAGCTTTGCCGGCAGGCGCGGCTGGTGGAGATGGCGGAGAATGACGATTTCCTGCGCGAGATGAAGGGCGTCCTGGTGAAGTTCGACGCCTACCTGAACCGCAAGGACACGTGGGGAAAGACGCACAAGGTGGCCGCGCTCCCAGGCCCGGTGGCGTATTTCTCGGCCGAGTTCGGATTCCATGAATCGTTCCCGAACTATTCGGGCGGTCTCGGCATCCTCTCGGGCGACCATTGCAAATCGGCGAGCGATCTCGATCTGCCTTTCGTCGCGGTGTCGCTGCTTTACCGGCACGGCTATTTCAAGCAGCAGATCAACAAGGAAGGCTGGCAGGACAGTCTCGCGCTGAATCAGAATTTCTCCCACCTCGCGGTGCAGCCGGTGCTGGATGCGGAGAAACATCACCTCACCATCGGCGTGAAGATCCTCGACCGCTGGGTGCGCGTGCGCGTGTGGCAGCTCGCCGTCGGTCGCATCACGCTCTATCTCATGGACACGAACGTGCCGGAGAATGCAGCGGAGGATCGCGACATCACCTCGCAGCTCTACGGCGGCGACCACGAGATGCGCATCAAGCAGGAGATCATCCTCGGCATGGGCGGCATCCACGCGCTGAATGCGATCGGCATCAAGCCGTCCGTCTATCACATGAATGAGGGTCATGCGGCGTTCATCTCGCTGGAAAGAATCCGCCGGCGCGTGACGGAGGACGGGCTGGATTTTTACGCGGCGCTGCAGGCGACGGCGTCGGGCAATGTCTTCACCACGCACACTCCGGTGCCCGCGGGCAACGATGCGTTCCCACTCGATCTGATGCGGAAGTATTTCGGCGAGTATCCCGCGTCGGTGAAGATTGATTTCGAGACCTTCGCGAGCTTCGGCCAGACGCGCATGGATCCCAAGGAGCCCTTCAGCATGACCATTCTCGCTCTGCGCACGAGCCGCCACGCGAATGGCGTCTCCGCGCTGCATGGCCGCGTGTCGCAGGGGCTGTGGAAGGATGTGTGGAGCGGGGTGCCGCAGGAGGAGGTGCCCATCACGAGTGTGACGAACGGCATTCACACGAAGACGTGGATGGCCCCGGATTTCATCCGGCTGTACGACAAGTATCTGCCGGGCTGGGAGGAGCAGCTCACGGACAAGGATTTCTGGCGCAAGGTGCAGGACATCCCGGACGAGGATCTGTGGGAGACGCATCAGCGGCAGAAACGGCGGACGCTGGAATTCATCCGCGAGCGCACGCGCCAGCAGTGGAAGCGCACCGGCGACACGCCCGACAAGATCCGCACGATCTCGCACATGCTGAACCCGGAGATCCTCACGATCGGGTTTGCGCGGCGCTTCGCGACGTACAAGCGCGCGACGCTGCTCTTCGACGATCGCGAGCGGCTCGCGAAGCTGATGAACAACACGGAGCATCCCGTGCAGTTTGTCTTCGCCGGAAAGGCGCACCCGAAGGACGAGCCGGGGAAGAAATTCATCCAGGACGTGTACAAGTTCAGCCGCCTGCCGGAGTTCGAAGGGCGCATCATTTTCATCGAGGACTATGATCACTATGTGGGCCGCCGGCTGTATCAGGGTGTGGACCTGTGGCTGAACAACCCGCGCCGTCCGCTCGTGGCGAGCGGCACGAGCGGGATGAAACTTCCGCCGAGTGGCGGACTGAATCTGAGCGTGCTCGACGGCTGGTGGTGCGAAGCCTGCACCGGCAAAAACGG
>JAYWEO010000131.1:0-16975 GCA_043779225.1 Prosthecobacter sp. | reverse complement strand
CTCGGGTCGCCGGGGCCGGGCTGGTAGATGGTCGCATAGACGCGGTTCGGCGGGAAATGGAACCGCTCGACGATCAGCTCCCACGCCCACGCGATGGCTTCCCTTTTGAAGTAGTCGCCGAAGGACCAGTTCCCGAGCATCTCGAAGAACGTGTGGTGATACGTGTCGAGGCCGACGTCATCGAGGTCGTTGTGTTTGCCGCCCGCGCGGATGCACTTCTGCGTGTCGGCTGCGCGCGTGTCGCTGCCCGGCACTGCGCCCGCCCACTTGCTCACATCCGCCGCGCGCTCGCCGAGGAAGATGGGGACGAACTGGTTCATGCCGGCGTTCGTGAAAAGGAGGTTCGGCGAGTCGGGCATGAGCGAACCGCTCGGCACGATGGTGTGCTTTTTCTCGCGGAAGAAATCGAGGAACTGCTGGCGGATCTGTGTGCTGGTGAGCATGGCGCGGGGCGTTGGTGGAAAAGGGCGCGCAAGCTACATGGCGTGGCGCAAAGGTAAAGGCGGGGCTGCGCGTGCCTCGTGGCGGCTCACGCGATGTGGCGGAAGCAGTCGGACGCGCAGTAGCCTGCGTAGAGCGCGAGCAGCGCGGCGGTGATGCGCGGGTGCGCGGTGATGTGTTCCTCCAGCACTCGATACGCGATAAGAAACAGGCCCGGCAGAAAGGGGAGCAGGTAGCGGAAGGAGGATTCGCTGTGCAGCGACCACGAGGGAAAGAGCACGGCGAGCGTGAGGATGAAGGGCACGATGAAGATGAAATCCGCGCTGCGCAGATCGGGCCGTCGCCTTCCTGTGCGCCAGCGGCGGAAATCCGCGAGGGCGAGCACGGCGAGCAGCGCGGCGGTGACTGCGGATCTCCAGCCGAGCGGCTCGGTCTCACTTTCCTCGAAGCCGCGCACTTCATTCCAGCGCCCGACGATCACTGCCGGGATCACACCCCCGGCGATCAGCCGCGCCTGATTCGGCCACTCGTGCAGGTGCTTGAAGCTGTAGCTCGCCTCGGCGTAAGGCTCGATGCCTTGCGCGGCGAGGCGCGGAAGCTCGATTTTGCGAAACCACCGCGCGGCAGGCATCGGGATGAGGACGAGCAATGCGAGCGCAGAGACGACGGGCGCGCATTCGCGGAAATGCGGCGCGCAAAGCGAGGGCAGGAGAATCGCAGCGCCGACCGCACACAGGAACGCGGCGGCAGCGACGAGCCCTTTTTCCAGCGGCGAAATCGCGAATGTCGCGCGCCGCGTGAGGCAGTGATAGAGCACGGGCGCGAGCACGAGGAGCCCGGCGGCAGCGGTGAAAATCCCCGCGATCATCCGCTGCCGGAGGCGCGGATCGCTGGACCGTTCGCAGAGCCGCTGAAAATATTCGGACCGCAGCCAGAGCCACACGAGCGATGCGAACGCCTGAAAAATCGCGAGCTTCAGCACGTAGAGCCCGGCGCCCATGAGCGCGCCGAGCACGAGCCATCGCGCGGCGGTGCGCCTTTCCTCCACGCGCATCGTCGCGATCTGGATGAGGCCGACCACCAGCAGCAGCGTGGAGTAGCAGCCGTGCGAAAAGGTCGTGTAGCGCGCGATGGAGGAATTTGCGAGCGCGAGCGGGAGCGTGATGCCGAAGGCCGCGCCATTGCCCACCGTGCGTCGCAGCGCGAGGAAAAATACGCCGGCGGCGAGGCTGCCGAGCAGGACGGTGGATGTGCGGAATGCAGCCGCGCTTTCGCCAAAGACGCGGAACAGCAGGGCGGCGATCGCCTGCTCCAGCGGTGCGCCGTAATTCGTGCCGGAGATGTAGAGCAGCGTGTCACCCGCGAGCATGCGCTGCACGGTGGGCAGGGAATATTTCACCTCGTCCACCTGCACGATCGGGGCGGTCGCCGCGTACGGCATGCGCCACGCGAAGGCGAGCACGGCGAGCAGGAGGAAAAGCAGCCACGTGCTGCGCTGCGATGGGCTTGCGGGAGATTTTGCGGCGGTCACTTCCGGTTCAGGTTTGCCCAGACGTGTGGCAGCGCGGGGGCGAGGCCGGAAAGGGAATTCAGCACCGCGCGCGCCTCGCTCAGCGGGACGCAGAGCGTGTCCTCGGCGGCGGGATGGCCGGGCGAGCGGCCGTATTTGCAATCGGCGTCGAGTGCGCTATCGGAGTTCAGTTTCACGCCGGGCCATGCGGGATTCGGCACGGAGACGAAGATGCGTTCGAGCGAAGGCGCGGCGGTGCTTTCACGATTTGCACGGAGCTTGCCGCGCGCAAGTTCGCGGAAAAGTTCGCGCGCGGTGAACTCGGCGGGGTTCACGAACTCAATCTTTTCGCCGATCAGTTCGCGGTAAGGCTGCGCGCCGTCGGGAGATTTGAAATCGCGCAAACGCGCGAATGCCGCGGCGAGTTCCGAGTGCGCAATCGGGTAATGCGTGCAGCCAAGGACGAGTGTCGAAATCGGCGCGCCACCGCCGCTGCGCCGATATTTTTCCACGAGCGTCGCCACGTCGTAACGGGCGTAGTTTTCCGCGGAATTGAGCTGCCACGTCGCGGGGTCCGCCGCGTCGCCGAGCATGCCGCCTTTGTCGAATCCATAGAGCGGCAGCAGCGCCGGATCGATCGGGGCCGCGTCGTTTCCGACTGCGGGACCGAGGTAGCCGCCGTTGCGTTGACTCCCTTTCAGCGCCGCGGAGACGAATGCCGGATTTCCTTCGAGCGCGCCCGCGAGTCCCACGCTGCCTTGCTGCACGATGGTCGGGATGGATTTTCCTGCGAGTCCGCCCGCGCGCCCGATGGCGCGCGGATAGGCATCGCTGCTGCACGTGCCCACGGTCGCGAGCACGGCGATGGTGCCGGAGCGTCCGGTCGCAGGGAGCGTTTCATTCACGGCGCGCGCACCGGCCTCGACGACGCCGATGACGGGCACATCGAGATTCCACGCACGCAGCGAGGCGCGGATGTCCTCGATGCCGTAGGCCGTCGCGGTATTGCACGCGATGACGATGGCCTTCACCGGCGGCTTGTCGAATTTCACCACTCCGCCGCCGAGATAGCGCCGCCCGAGGAGAAAGACCGCGTCTTTCACGATGAGTTCGCGCAGGAAAATCTCGCGACCCTTCTGCGGATAATTGCCGTAGGGCATGTTCGCCTGATCGCCGAAATATACGAAACGTTCGCCCGCGAAATCCGGCACGCCGTCCGCACCGGGCTGGAGCGTCTTGTTGTGGAAAGTGTCGAGCGAGAGAATCGCCTCCATCACCGTGAGCCCGCCGATGCCGGAATCGAAAACGCCGATCGGCAGTTGCGAGCGGTCGCCCTTGAGCGCCTCGAAGTCCACCGACCACGCCGCCTTTCCATCCGCATGCGAGGCGACGTGCTGCACGAGCGGAGTGAGCGTCTGCGCGCCAGGCTGCTCCGCCAGAATCGCGCCGGTGAAAATGCAGAGGCCAGCAAGAGGAGTGATGAGCGTTTTCATGGCGCGAGTGGAGCAGCGAGGCAGCAGGTGCGCGAGTGTGCAGTTGAACGGCGCGCTGTGCATCTGGGGGAGCACAGGCGGCCTGCGCGGCACACCGGGCGTCTGCTTGTGGGCGGATGTCCTTGGGTATCCGCATGTTTGCGGCGAGTCGCCGCAAACGACAGGCGGGCCGCCCGTGCTCCCCGATGCACCGCGCGCCCGCGCTGCAATTCGCCCTAGCGCTCTGAGCGCAGGTGCTCCACAGTGACCGTCCTGGATCGCAGAGCGATCCGGATTTTCAACACAACGACACACGACAGACAGACCATGAGCGAGACTGCAGCGCCTACCGCACCGACGGCACCGAAGGAAAAGAAGCCCACACATAACGAGGAGATCAAAACCGCGATCCCGACGCTCGCCGGCACACTCGCCGCGACGCTCGCGGACCCGGCGCTGGATCGGTTTTCCGACGACGACCAGCAGTTCATGAAATTCCACGGCATCTACCAGCAGGATGATCGTGACCTGCGGAAGACGGGGAAGAAGTTCATCTTCATGATCCGCGGGCGCATCCCGGGCGGCGTCCTTTCGCCGAAGGGCTACGCGGTGTATGACGACCTCGCGACGAAGTATGGCAACAACACGCTGCGCATCACTTCGCGGCAGAGCTTTCAGTTTCACGGCGTCGTGAAGACGGGCCTCGGGCCGCTGATGAAGAAAATCAACGACTCGATGATGGACACGCTGGCCGCGTGCGGCGACGTGAACCGCAACGTGATGAGCCCGCCCGCTCCAGTCGCGAGCGCGCAGCACGCGCAGCTCCTCGCGGACGCACACCGCGTGTCCGAGGCGCTGCTGCCGAAGACCAAAGCGTATCATGCCATCTGGGTCGAGGGCGTGCAGCTCAATCTCGAAGACCCGGCGAACAAGGACTTCGTGGACCCGCTCTACGGGCGCACCTATCTGCCGCGGAAATTCAAGGTGGCGTTCGCACTCCAGCCGGTGAATGACGTGGACATCCTCACGAACTGCCTCGGCTACATCGCCATCGAGGAGGGCGGAAAAATCATCGGCTACAATCTCAGCGTCGGCGGCGGGCAGGGGCGCACGCACGGCCTCACGCAGACCTTTCCGCGCATCGCGGACGTGATTGCATTCGTCACGCCCGAGCAGCTCACCGAAGTTTCGCGCGGCGTGCTCACCGTGCACCGCGATTTCGGCGACCGCACGGACCGCAAACACGCGCGGCTGAAATACGTGCTCGAAGAGAAAGGCGCGAAGTGGTTCCGCGACGAACTCGAAGCGCGCCTCGGCACCAAGCTCGCCGATGCGAAGCCGTTCAAATTTGAGCGGCAGGGCGACGCGTTCGACTGGGGGCAGGCGCTCGATGGATCGCTGTTCCTCGGCCTTTACGTCGAGACCGGCCGCATCAAGGATGCCGACGGCTACCGCCTGAAATCCGCGCTGCGCGCCATCGTGGAAAAGTATCAGACCGAAGTGCGCCTCACGCCTTCACAGAATCTGATCCTCGCGAACATCCAGCCCGCCGACAAAGACGCGATCACCGCGCTCCTCGCCGTGCACGGCATCCCGGTCGCGAACCAGGCGAACGCCATCCGCCGCGCGAGCATGGCCTGCCCGAGCATGCCCACCTGCGGCCTCGGCCTCGCCGAGAGTGAACGCTACCTGCCGAGCCTGCTCACGCGCATCGAGGAATCGCTCGGCGAACTCGGCCTCGCTGACGAGGAGATCATCATCCGCATGACCGGCTGCCCGAACGGCTGCGCGCGCCCCTACATGGCCGAGATCGGCTTCGTCGGCAAAGGTCCTGGACGATACCAGCTCTGGCTCGGCGGAAACCAGAACAGCACGCGGCTCAACAAAGTCTGGCGCGATCTCGTGAAGGACCCCGACATCATCACCGAACTGCAGCCGCTCTTCACGCGCTGGAAAGCCGAACGCCTCGCCGGCACCGAGTGCTTCGGCGACTGGGTCGAGCGCGTGCTCTGGAAAGAAGCGCCCGCTCCGGCTCCCGCTGCCGCAGTGGCAAGTTGAGCGCCACGCTTTTTTCTTAATCCTAACCCTAATCCTACTCTTAATCCCCGCCCCGAATCGCGCAGTGCGAGGCGGAGTAAGATTATGATTGGGAGTAAGATTAAGAGGGGAAACCGCCGCCCCGCAACAGAAGGCGGGCTGACATTTTTCCGCCCATGACTTCGCGCAACCTCACCATCGCGGCACTCGCGGCGGCCATCGCAATGTGCGTGTACCTTTTTGGCGGCGGGGAAAAGACTGTGACCGTTCTTCCGCTGCCCGCCAGCGCATCCGGAAAAAATCCTGCGCAGAAAAATTCCTCCGGCATGGCCGCGAAAAAAACGGCGCTGGATTGGAAGCATTTCACCGCACTGATCAACATGGACGCGAGCAGCGGCCCGTTGAGCCCCGAAGTGACCGAGGGCGACATCGTGCGCTTTCTTGCGAAGCACGGCGAGACCGCCATCAACCTCGTCGCCGCATTTGAAAAGACAGCCGATCGCCGCTGGCTCGACCGTGCGCTCGAACTTTTTCCGAGCAATCCAGCCGTGCTGATGCTCGCGGTGCAGACATCCCCGGTGCTCGCCGGGACGAGGAATGGCGAGCCATACCAGATCGATCCCGCGCGCACGGCGATCATCGAGCGGTTCAAGGCGGCGGATCCGAACAACCCGCTGCCGTGGATTTTTTCCGCGCAGGAATTTTTCAAGGCGAAGCAGACCGCCGAGGGCACCGCCGAAATCCGCGCCGCGCTCGATCGCCCCGCATTTTACACCTACTCGAACGAGCGCATGGATAGCGCGCAGCGGCTCAACGAGGACATGGGGCTGCATCCCCTCGAGGCCAGCCTGTTTGCGATGGCCGGGCTCACGATGCCGCAGATGGAGGCGGCGCAGCAGGCTTCGCGCAGTCTCATGGAATGGCAGAAGTCCGCGGCTGATTCCGGCGACACTGCGGCGGCCGACGACGCGCTGCGGCTCACCTACTGCCTCGGCCGCACGTTCGCCACGCCGGAGGTTTCGCGCACGCTGCTCGGGCAGCTCGTCGGCGTCTCGATGGAATCCCGCGCGCTGAAGGCACTGCCCGCGGATGCGCAGCCGGACTGGCTCACCGTCACGCCCGCGCAACGTCTCGCGGAGATGGAGGTGCAGAAGCAGAGCGTGAAGGATCTGACCGCCGACTTTGACTGGATCATCCAAAGCCGGAACGAACCGCTCCTCTCAGAATACCTCCGCCGGAACCGTAGTGGCGGCGAGCTTTCCGCGCTCACGTGGCTGAAGGCGCAGAAAAAATAGGGCGGCGTCCCAATTTGGAAGGCAGGAAGGCAGGAAAAGAAAACGCGGAGGAATCGTGGGAGCGGAAGCGTCCGCGTTGAGCCGTATTTCTTCCAGCCTTCCTGCTTTCCAAATTCAAAGCAGGACACTGCCAAAAACAGCGGTTCATTGACGCTCTGTTTTCCAGCCACTATCACCGCACCCGCGATGAACTCCCGGACATTTCTCTGCCGCGCCCTGCCCCTTCTGATCCTCGGACTCGGAGCGTCCACGGTTCCGGCGGAGGATGGCATCGAGGAACTTGCACGATCACGCGATACCTTTGAAAAGGAGATGGCGTTCTCCACACAGCCGATTCGCAGCCGCTACCTCTCGCGGCTGGAGACCATGAAGCGCACGCTCGGCAGTCGCGGCGACGCGCGGGCTGCGGCCGCCGTGCAGGATGAAATCGATCGCGTGAGCGCCTTGAACCCGGAGCCGGCGGGAGTCGTGCGGTTCGCCGGGCTGTGGGCCATCGAATACACGAATGGCGACAAGCGCCGTTATGCGATCTCCACGGATGGCACCGTGGCGTTTGTGGAAGCAGGCGGAAAACCGCAGCCCTCGCCCGCGAAGGCCAAGCTCACGCTGAAAGGAAATGACTTCCTGATCGACTGGGGCAACGGCTCACTCGAGCGCGTGAAGATCGCCGGGAAGAATCTCTCCATCGAGCATTTCAATCCCAAGACGAACTATCCCGCGGGCCAGCCGCTCTCACACGGCACCGGGGTGATCGTCGCGGGCCGCTGACGCGCGCGGGCGCATCGGGCTCGACGGGGATACGGGCGCAACCTAGAGGTTTGGCATTGAGCCCTCTGCCAGCCAGCCACCACACGCACCTCCGGACCACCCGCGGCTTCCGCCCTTAGCGTCCCGCGCCACGCCATGATCCGCTCCCTGCTCAAGCGCAAGATCACCGGCGACCTTGTCTTCCTTTACGCCGCGTTTTTCGCGGGATTCGTCGTGCCGGTGCTCACGATCCCGTATCTCACGCGTGTGCTCGGCAAGCCGGCGTGGAGCCAGCTCGTCTTCGTGCAGGGATTCTGCGCGCTGGCCGGGGTGCCGCTGGCGTGGGGCTTCGGGTATCACGGCACACGGCTTGTGGCAAAATTCCGCGACGACAGGGAAAAGGTCGGCACGATCTGCGCAGAGATCCTCTCCGCGCGACTGCTGCTGCTCGCGCCGGTGATCCTGCTCGCGATCGGCGTCATCGCGATGATTCCGAAACTTCAGGCGGACATCCCGCTCGCGATTTTCGGCGTCACCGCCACGGTGCTGAATGCGTTCAGCGTGGGCTGGATTTTGCAGGGTCTCGACCGGATGCGCTGGGCCAGCATCCTGGATCTGACGGTGAAGCTGCTCGCGACGCTGCCGATTTTTCTCATTGTGAAATCACCCGCGCACGCACACCGCGTGGTGCTGCTGCAGGCGGCCAGCGTGCTGCTTTCGCTCGGCATCGGCTATGCGATGCTGCGCCGGTGGATCCCGATCCGCGCGGGCTTTGCGCGGAAGCCCTCGGCTGTCTTCGGAGACAGCGCAGGCATGTTCCTCTTCACACTTTCCGGGACGATCGTGAACCAGACTAACGCATTTTTCTTCGGGCTGTTCGCGCCGCTGCCAGTCGTCGGCATCTATGCGGGGGCGGAGAAGATCATCCGCGCGGCCTGCGCCCTCGTCGGGCCGTTCAGCACGGCGCTCCATACGAAAATCAACTATCGCGCGGGCAAGGATCCCGCGTCCGCCGCACGGTTCTTCGTGCTCGGGACCGCGCTGCTTTTCTGCCTCGCGGTCGCGCTTTCGCTGCTGATCTGGTTTTCGAGCGACTTCCTGGTGGCGCATCTGCTCGGGCCGGAATTCCACGAGTCTGCCAAGGTGCTGCGGATGATCGCCATCCTGCCGGTCTTCAACTGGCTGAGCTATTCGCTGAATCTGAACTGGTTCATCGTGCGCCACATGGACCGCTCGCTGAACCTCTGCGTGCTCTTCGCGGCGGCGGCCACCTTTGTCTCGACATGCGTTCTCGTGCCTCTCTACTCACTGAACGGCATGGCATTTTCCGTCATTTCCTCAGAGGCCGCGCTGCTTCTCGCGCTGCTCTTCACACTCGTCCGCAAGAGGCAGAATCCGCTGCGGATCGCCTTTGCGCGGAATGACTCTGCGAGCTAGCCCCGCCACCTTCACGAGCCCCGTCACCCCATGCACCAGAATCCGACACTCCTTTTCAAAAAGTACGCCCTGCCCTATTTCAAGCCCGGCATCCGCGTGCTCGAGATCGGGCCGAACAAATCGCCATCCACATTTCAGGAAATCCTCAAGGACAGCTCGATCACATGGGACACGCTGGACCTGTCCTTTCGCAACGACATCCCGCTGACCTACAAGACCGCGGACGAATACTCCTTCCCAATCCCGGAAGGCACCTATGACATCGTGCTCTCGTCGAGCGTGCTCGAGCATGTGCGGAAAATGTGGCGCTGGTTCCCCGAGGTCGCGCGCGTGACGAAACCCGGCGGACACGTCGTCACCATCGCGCCGGTGAGCTGGGAATATCACGAAGACCCCGTGGACTGCTGGCGGATTTATCCCGAGGGAATGAAGGCGCTGTGCGAGGACGCGGGGCTGAAAGTGGTCACCTGCGAATGGGAGACACTCGGCGTCCCGCGCCTGCGCAAGCTGGGCGGCTCGAAGCAGCTCTGGCAGAAACTTTCCGGCATCCTGAACCTCCTGCACTGGAAGCTGAAACTGCCCACGGAGGCGGCGTTCGACACGCTCTGCATCGCCCAGAAATCCTGAGGGCCATCGGCTTTGCGAAGATGATCACGGCCCGTGCATTGAGGATCCTGAGGTGGTCGCAGGCGCTCGGCTGGCGGGCGACGCTGCGCAATCTCATGGCGATCACATTTTCCAGCGGCGACCGGCTGCTCGCCGTGCCGGGCATCGGGCGAAAGATCCGCGTGCGCGCGAATGACTCGGATCTCGTGATGTTCGAGCAGGTGTTTGCCGGGGGCGACTATGACTTCGATCTCGGTTTCGAGCCGGCGGTGATCATCGATGCCGGGGCGAATGCGGGATACGCGACGCTCTATTTTCACCGTCGGTATCCGGCTGCGCAGATCCTCGCCGTGGAGCCCGACCCCGCGACCTACGAAACTCTCGTGCAGAACACCGCCGGAATCTCGCAGGTGCGAACCGTGTGCGCCGGTCTGTGGAGCGGACGGCAGGCTCTCGCCATCGCAAATCCCGATGCGCCGAAGTGCATGATCTCACTGAAGCCCGCCGAGTCGCCCGGCGAAAAAAACATCGAAGGCTACGGCGTCACAGACCTCATGCAGATGGCCGGCGCGGCGACCATCGATGTGCTGAAAATCGACATCGAGGGTGGCGAACTCGAAGTGTTCGCCGCGAACGCCGCCGAGTGGCTGCCGAAAGTGCGCGTGATCCTGATCGAGCTGCACGACCGCATGCGCCCAGGCTGCGCGGCTGCATTCTACTCGGCGATCCGCGGGATGCGTTTCAGCCAATGGCAAAGAGGCGACGTGCTCGCCATTTTCAACGAGGATTTCCGCGGCAGATGAAGATCCTGATCACCTCGCAGTTCTACTACCCGGAAATCGGCGGGCTGAATCCGATCGCGCAGCTCTCGGCCCGCGAATTCATCCGGCGCGGACACGAGGTGCGGCTGCTCACGGGCACGGCCGGGACGTTTGCAGGGGAGCATGAGTTCCCGATTTTCCGCCGAGAGAAATTGCGCCCGACACTGGAGCACTACCGCTGGTGCGACGTGGTCTTTCAAAATCACATCACCATCCGCTACTCGCTGCCTCTCCTTTTCGTGCGCCGCCCTTATGTGGTCTCGATGACGAGCTGGATGGATCTCCGGGCCGGGCGCACCACCGGGAAGTGGACATTCCGTTCGGCGATCACGAATCTGTTCTTCGGACGGGTGCTGCGGCACGCCACCCGCAACATCGCGGCCTGCCCCGCCATCGCCGCCGCGAACCGCGTCCCCGCCCGCATTATCCCGAATCCCTTCGATGCGGACGGATTCCGGAATGAGAGACGCCCAAGCCGCTCGCGTGATCTGCTTTTCATCGGACGGCTCGTGACGGATAAAGGCGTGGACGATCTCCTCCGCGCACTGGCCACCGTGCGAAAGGCGGGCTTCGACATCGGCGCGGTGATCGCCGGCAACGGTGGCGAACTTGGCGCGCTGACGGCACAGGCACGCGATCTCGGCCTCGCGGAAAAAGTGCGCTTTGTCGGCCCGAAGCAAAACAAGGAGGTCTCGGAGCTGATGAATTCCCACCGATTGCTGGTGGTGCCTTCCAAGTGGAACGAACCGATCGGCATCGTGGCGCTCGAGGCGATCGCATGCGGGTGTGTCGTCATCGGAAGCGAAGGCGGCGGTCTCGCCACGACCATCGGCCCGTGCGGCCTGACCTATCCGAATGGCGACCACCGGAAGCTCGCCGAGAAAATCATCGAGGTGCTGCGTCTCGATGACCGGCTCGACACGTTCACAAGCAACGCAGACTCGCACCTCGCGCGCTACCGGCCGGAGCGCATCTGCGGAGAGTATCTCGAGGAACTCACCGCCGCGCACGATGCGTTTTCCGGGACGGGCAGATGAAACGCGGCGCATCAAGCGCGGTGCCCGGCTTGATGCGCCGCGATGAAGACGCCACCTGACGAATGCAGCCGTCCGAAGATTCTCGCGGCATCCGCATTCTCGCGCCCCGAGGATTTCTTCGACAGCATCCGGTGTGTGTGTGAGCTTCGAGCCTCAACTCCTTCACCGATCACCCGATGAACAATGATGACGTCCGCCAGCACCTGAGCGGCGATCGCCTGCACATTTTTGTCGCGACCCTCGTGGGCCTCGCGCTCGCCGTGTATGCGGGCCTCTTTGCCGTGGGCTACGGGGGCAATCCGGTCAAATCGCTCATGCTGCTGCTGGGAGGCGCATCGATGGTCATCGCCTCGCTGCGACCCCGGATCGGGCTGGCCCTGCTGGTGATCACGAGCGCGTATCTGGATCTCATCAAGCGCCTGCTGGTCTGTTTCGGAATGAGTTCCATGTCCGATGTGACGGGCGTGCTCGCCGTCGCGCCGATGATCCTGCTGGGCATCTTCCTCGGCTCCTGCGTGCTGCACCCCATCTTTACGAAGAAGATGCTCGTGGCCGGCGAACGCCGCCTTTTATGGGCGGCGCTGCTCGTGATCGCCGCCGCCGCCGCCATCGCCTTCAAGGACGCAACGTGGATCGGCGACTTCTTCGGCGCCGTCGCAAACCAGGGTGCCTACGTGCTGCTCGTGCCGATCGTCTTCATCCTCTACCGCCGTGAAGGCCCGGAGGAAATCCGCAGATTTCTCAGGTTCATAGCCTACGTGTACATTCCGGTCGCCTTGTACGGCGTCTATCAGTTCTGGTTTGGCTACAATCAGTTCGAAATCGAGTACCTTCGCTCGGGGCTCACCGTCACATCCATCAATCTCTACGACCTCCACCCGCGGCCTTTCTCCACGCTCAATTCCCCGCACTCCTTCTCCGTGCTCATGTGGTTCATGGCCGTATGCACCGTCCACCTCGGCTTGCGCAAGACGGCGCACAAGCAGACCCCGCGCTGGCTGCCCTTCCTTTATCTCACGAGCGTCGTGTTCTCCTTCGTTCGCGGCGCCATGGTTCTCACGGCTGCCAATCTTTTCATGGCGCGGTGGTTCCGCACCCGCAGAGGCACGCTGATTTTCTACACCGTAGCCGTGGGGGCATTTGCGCTTCTGGTGGCATTCTCCCAGCAGATCGCGGACAATCTCGAACATCTCCAGAAGTACCTCCCTGGGGAAACGGAATGGCAGCTGGTGCTCTTTCGCCTTGGGACACTTTCAGACCGCTTTTTCGGCTATCAAGGCGTTCTCCTGAATTCCAACATGTACACGTTGTTCGGACATGGCAGCGGTGCCTATGCCTCGCTCGAAATCAAGGCCGGTGAGGAGGGATTTAATCACGACGCCCTCAGCACGATTCTATACCGCTTCGGCGTCGTCGGGGTGCTCATCACCTTGTCGTTGGTGGCATTCATCATGTATCGCGTTCACTCCGTCGTCTGGCGGACGACGGACCGCAGCCGCAAGGCGCTTGGCTCCACGCTCGTCTCCATGTTCACGCTGATCGTCCTGAGCCACGTCGGCGGGGTGAGCTACAATGTGTTTCCCATCAATCTCTTCATGTGGCTTTTCCTCGGGCTCGCACTCACCGTCTGCGCCATGCCCGAGGGCTTGGGCAAAGAGACCGGCAGCGCGGCCGAGATCCCGATCCGGCGGCCCTCGGGGCGGCGACGCGCGCCCGGAATCGTGACAGGCGGCTCCTCCCGCTCACCGGGCAGCGCCTAGCACGGCATGCAAAAATCCGTGCCCGTCCTGCCTCGGCCATGAACCTCATTTTTGCCCGCGAAGTCGGGCTCCCAAAATATTTCCTGCGCCGCGCGGCCCTCGCCATCCGCCATTGTCTCGGCGATGGTGCCACCCGCCTGCGCCTCCCCACAGGCAGGGATCTCATCCTGCCCCGCGACAGTTTTTTTGGCAGGGACGTCTATGTCACGAATGCCGATGTGGACTGGGGCAGCGAGGCGCTCTTCTGCAAATACCTGGATGCATCCGGCGACTTCGTGGATGTGGGAGCAAACATCGGATATTACAGCGCCTACGCGGCCCCCTTGGTCCGGCGCGTGTTCAGCTTCGAGCCGGATGCCCGCAACCACGCCCCCCTGGCCGCCAATGCCGCGCTCGCAGGGAACGTCCACATCCACAAGGTGGCGCTTTCCTCCGAGGCCGGTGAGGCGACCCTGGATGCTTCCAAGAATTCCGAAGTGAGCAGGCTGACGCGGGAGCCCGATGCCGCCGGCCAGAAACAAACCGTGGCCGTGCAGACGCTCGACGGGTTCGCCCGTGAGCATCCCGACCTGCGCGTCTCCGGGCTGAAAATCGACACCGAGGGGCATGAGCTGGAAATCCTGCGGGGAGGCCGCGAGACGATCCTCCGGGATCAGCCGCTCATCCTCGCGGAACTGATGCGCTGGCCGGGCCAGGGCGGTGAAAAGGAATTTTGGGCGCTTGCAGAATTTGCCGCGGGACTCGGTTGTGCGATCTACGCATTCACACCGAGCCGGCCCGGCTTTTTTTGCCCCGGTCGCTTCCGGCTCACGCACTTGGACTCCGTGACGGTCCTCTCCGCACACGCGACAAAAATGGTGTTTCTCGTCCCTGCACGACTGCGCGCGGAGTTTGAGAAAGAGAGCAATCGCGGAGGCTAAGAGCCTCTTGAAAAAGCCCGTTCTGCGGTGGAACACGGGCATCCTGCCTGTGCGGCCTGCGGGCTTCCAGCCTGCACGCTCCGGCCACCGCAGGCAGGATGCCTGCGGGCCGCACTGCCAGGATGGCCGTGTTCCCATCGCGCCGCTGGCTTTTTCAACAAGCTCTAAACCACCAGTCGGTCGCGGAGGCTTTCGTATGCAGCGAGCAGCGCTGTGGCGTACTGCGCGCGGGTGAGTCCGCGACCGGCTCCGGGTTCGGAATTTGGAAGCCCCAGCCGGATGAACTCCGCAATCTGTCCGCCCATCACGCCAGGATCGAAGGACAGCAGCCTGCCATTTTTTCCGTCGCGAAGGATCATTTCCGAGCCGTGATGTGGCGTGAGCAGCAGGGGCAGTCCGCACGCGGCGGCTTCGATTTCCGCGAGGCAGAATGCCTCGAAATAAGAGGGGAAGAGGAACGCATCCGACGCCGCGTAAAATTTTTCCACCTCGGGCTGCATGCCTGCAAAATGAATCCATTGCCCGAAGCCGGGGAACCGCTCCGCGGCCTGGGCGCGGAGCTGCTCGACGGCTGGCACCGTGCCGCCGACGACGAGCAGGCGCACATCCTCCCCAGGCATCGCGGTGCGGACATTTGAGAGCGCCTCGACCGCCAGCCAGAATCCCTTTCGCCCATAATGACCCGTGCTCACAAAGCAGCAGACTGTGGCATCGGGCGCGTAATCGAGCTGCTTGCGCAGCGCGTCCCGATACTTCTCGCGGACAGTGAGATTGAAGCGCGTCTCGTCGTAGCTGTTTGGCAGCGTCTCCACCCGCACCCTCGTTCTCGTCCGCTTCCGGACTTCCGCGCCGACGGAATCCGACACCGCGAGGGCCAGTTTCAGCCAGGGGCTGCGCCATTGCAGCCACTCGGCGAGCGCCCCGAGGAGCACGAGCGGATAGGCGACGACATCCTGCCAGCGCGTGAAGCCAACCCGCAACTGCTCCCGGGCCCAGACGCAATTGAGGAATTGCACCAAGGTGACATCCGCGCCGAGGTACGTCCCGCAGGTCGCATGGATGACTGCGGCAGGCCGCGGTTCCCGGAGCAGCCAGCGCCACATCCCGTAAAGATTCACGAGCAGCGCGAAATATACCATCTGCAGCGGCCCGAGCCAGCGCGGCGCGCGGAAGAACGTGTGCTCGACCTGATCCGGCGGTGCGTCGGAGCGCAGGCACCATGCCTTCACCGTCCAGCCTTCCGCGCGCAGCCGAGGCAGCGAGTGGAGCAGGTGCCGCATCGTCGGGCTGCGAAATTCCAGATGCGCGTCTATCCAGAGCACGGTGCGGGATTCGTCGCTCATGGCTCGCGATTTCCTCCGCTGCACAGTCTTCCGAGGATGAATTCCGCCCAGGTGCGGGCCACGGCTTCGTTCGTGAACCGATCCAGCACGCGCTGGCGCACTGCTTCCGGCCGGGCAGGCATCTCCACCGCACGGCCGATCAGCGTGGTAAGCGCGGCGGCATCACCGGCGGGAAAAATCATCGCATCATCGCCGATCACCTCCGGGATCGCGCCGGAATCCGAGCCGAGGCACGGGACGCCGCACGACATCGCCTCGATCAGCACGTGGCCGAACTGCTCCTGCCACACCTTGCCCGCGTCGCGCGACGGCTTGCTCGGGAGGACAAAAAGATCCGGCAGCCGCATGAAGCCCGCGACTTCCTCGTGAGGCCGCGGTGCGAGCAGCCGCAGCCACGGCCTTTCACCGGCCATGCGCTCCAAGTCTGCGAGCAGCGGCCCGGAGCCGAGGAGCGCGAGCTGGAGATGGCGCGCGGGATGCGCGGCGCGCGAAGTCTGCACCGCCTGCACGAGATCCATCACTCCCTTTTCCTCGATGAGACGTCCGCAAAACCCGATCACAAACGCGTCCCCATCCAGCCCCTCGCGTGTACGCCCGGCGCGCCGCTCCATCGCATCGGCCGGGGAAAACTGCACCTCATCCACACCGATCTGCGGTGCCACGAGGATCTGCGCGGCAGTCAGGCCATGACGCAAAAAAATCCTTCCCGCGGCGCGATTGCCGGCAATGGCGAAATCATCCGTGCCGCACGCCAGCCGATAGCAGCACGAAAGGATCGCACCTTTCACGCCGGTGCGCTCGACATTCTCCCAAGAGAATTCCCCGAAGATCGCGCGCGGCTGCCGCAGCTTTTTGTAGAGCCACGCCTGCCATCGCACGCACGCCCACGGCTCGGATTCCACGAGGATGGCATCGAAGCTCGACCCGGCAAGCGCCGCACCCAGCCCGCGCAGGATGTAGCGCGTCGTCGTCTCTGGCCGGCCCAGCGTGTCGAGCCCGATGAGGCGATAGCCCGCAGGCTGCATTTCCTGCCCGAGCGTGACATCAAATCCGATGCTCCGCGCCGTACGGCACGTCACGCAGGTCAGCTCGAAAAAGCGCGCGAGCGTGTCCAGCCGTTTGCGGTTTTCACCGACGACGGATGCGGCGCTAATCAGGAGCAGTGCGGGCTTCGACAACGTCTGGATGTTCGCTTGCGGAAAGGACCGGGCTTTTCTCAAGGGCAGCCGGCACGCGTGTCTAGGCAGCCTGCCCTGAATCCGCAAGCGGGCGTTCCGCACTTCGAGGCGCGGGTCATTTCAAACTCGCAAGGCGATACGCACCCGGCGAATGTCCGCGCGTGAGTCCTGGAACACCCGCCCCGCAAACCGACTGCCGTGACCGGCTCTACAAGGCCTACTCGGCAAATTTCGGCGCGGCGAAGCCCTCCGATCCCGCGATCCAGTTCCGGCAGTACGAAATCTCGTATCGCGGCCTCGTGCCATCCGCCTCCGCGGTGGCCGGCGATCTCGGCTGCGGAAAAGGCGAATGGCTCGCGTGGCTGCGCACG
>JAYWEO010000130.1:0-18133 GCA_043779225.1 Prosthecobacter sp. | reverse complement strand
AGACATCTTGCGCACTCTGCAAGCCGGCAATCGCATGGTGCTCGTCGCGCCCACGGGGTCGGGCAAGACCACGCAGGTGCCGCAGATGCTGCTCGATGCGGGGATCGCGGGCGACGGGATGATCGTGGTGCTGCAACCCCGGCGCGTCGCCGCCCGCACCGTGGCTACCCGCGTAGCCTGGGAGCGCGGGGGCAAGCTCGGCGCTGAGGTCGGTTATCAAATCCGATTCGACGATCACACCAGCGTCGGCACCCGCATCTGCTTTGTCACTGAAGGCATCCTGCTGCGCTGGCTCCAGGATGATCGCACGCTGGCGAACATCGGTGCCGTGATCTTCGATGAATTCCACGAGCGGAACCTGCTCAGCGATGTCGCCCTCGCGTTGGTGAAGCATTTGCAGCAGACCCAGCGCCCCGATCTGGTCATGCTGGTGATGTCCGCCACGCTCGATGCCGAGCCGGTCGCCGCGTATTTGAACCAGTGCCCGATCCTCATTTCCGAAGGGCAAAGCTATCGTGTGGAAGTTGGCTATCTCTCGCTTCCAGACCAGCGCCCGATTACCGCGCAAGCGGCGGAGGCGGTCGAGCGGATCATCAATGATGAGGCACCTGGCGACATCCTCGTCTTCATGCCAGGGCGCGGCGAGATCAATGGCACCCTGGACGCGCTGCGGGGTCTGAGAACGCGGGAGCGCGTGGCCTGCATCCCCTTGCATGGCGAACTGGAACCGCAGGAGCAGGACCGCGCCTTCGCCCCGAATGCGCTGCGCAAAGTCATCGTCGCCACCAACGTCGCCGAGACCAGCATCACCATTGATGGCATCCGCCACGTCGTGGACAGCGGCGTCGCCCGCGTGGCCCGCTACGATGCCGAACGCGGCATCGGCACCCTCTTGCTGGAGCCCATCAGCCGGGCCAGTGCGGATCAGCGCAAGGGCCGCGCCGGTCGCACCGCGCCCGGCACCTGTCATCGCTTGTGGACCGCGAGCGGCCACAAGGACCGCGAGGAACGCAACACGCCGGAGATCCAGCGCAGCGACCTCGCCGAGGTCGTGCTGCTGCTGCACTCGCTCGGCATCCGGGAAGCCGCCACCTTCGACTGGCTGGACAAACCCGATCCGCAGGCCGTCGAACGCGCCGAGCGCCTGCTCACCATGCTCGGTGCCTTGCTGAATGCAGACCTTACTCCCATCGGTCGCCAGATGCTGCGCCTGCCCATGCACCCGCGCTACTCACGCATGTTGATCGAGGCCAGCCAGCGCGGCTGCGTGCCCGATGCCGCCTTGTGCGCCGCCCTGGTCAGTGGTCGCGACTTGCTCGCACGCCTGGATCGCGATGATGCCGAAACCAAGGCCGCGCGCGAGTTGTTCGAGGACAGCGGAGACTCCGACTTCCTCACCCTGATGCGCGCCTACGACTTCGCCAAAGCGAACGGCTTCAGCTTTGATCGCTGCCGCAGCTACGGCATCAACGCCCAGGTCGCCCGCCAAGTGGAGCAGACCTGCCAGCAGATCCTGCAAGTCGCCCACCAGCAGCGTCTCTATGATCGGAGCGTGAAACCCACCAGCACGGAAAAAGGCGACGAGGCCCTGCTGCGTTGCCTCATGGCCGGCTTCGTCGATCAGCTCGCGAAACGGCGCGAACCCGGCAAGCCCGCGTGCGACCTCACCGAGCAACGCGAAGGCCAGCTCGTGCGCGAAAGCGTGGTGCAGGACGCCCCCTTTTTCGTCGCCGCCAATCTGCGGGAAGCGCCTTCGCGCGGCGCCACCCCGCTGACGCTCCTCAGCCTCGCCACCGCCGTGCAACCCGCGTGGATCGCCGAGATGTTTCCCCAGCATCTGAGCACCACTGTGGAGCACCTTTTTGATGCCCAGAACAAGCGCGTTGCAGCGATGAAAGTCGTGCGCTACCGCGATCTCGTCATCGAGCAAAAGGCGCAGCAACGCGACCTCGATCCCATCGCCAGCGGACGCTGCCTCGCCGAAGCCCATCGCGCCGGAGCCTTTGAGCTACCGCTGATGGATCATCGCGTGAAGCAATTCATCGCCCGTGTGGACCTCGTCCACGCCACGATGCCCGAACTGGAGTTTGCCCGCTTCGATGCGACCGCCATCACCGCTTGCCTCGCCCGCGCCTTCACCGGCCTCTCGCTGGTGAAGGAGGCCCAGGCCGCGCCCCTCATCGCCGCGTTCCATCAGCATTTGGCATCAGGGCAAGTCAGTTGGCTTGATGAGCTGGTGCCACTCTCGATCCCTTTGCCCGACAGCCGCACCATGAAAGTCTCCTACCTGAACGATTCACCGGAAGCGCAGGTGAAGCTGCAAGAGTGCTTCGCGCTCGAAGAGCATCCCACCCTCTGCGAAGGCCGCCTCCCTGTGCTCCTCAGTCTCTGCACCCCTGATGGCAAACGCCTGGCCAGCACCACCGACTGGCCCGCCTTCCGTGTCCGCGAATGGCCAAAGCATCGCCAGGCCATGGCAAAGAAGTTCCCCAGCGTCTTGTGGCGCTAACGGTCCTCACTGCTGTGCGCCAAGCACCCGGTAGAACTGCGCGTGCGATCTAACGGGCGGCTGTCCTAAGTCGGTGACTCCTCATTCGGTTCGACGTAAAAATCCGCTGACGATCCGGAGGCGCGACCGTATGGGACTTGGTATATGAATAAGCAAAATGCAGATTCCGGCGGCACTGTTTATTTCAACCACGGCAAGGAGAGCGGACCTTGGGGCAAGAAATTTACGAAGCTGGCTGACGTCGCGTGCAAATGGGGCTTCGCTGTGGAGAGCGTTGACTACCAAGACCTGCCGGAAGCAGGCCCGAGGGTCGAACGCCTGCTTCAGTCCGAGGCAGGGAAGGCGAAAGGCCTGATTCTCGTGGGCTCCAGCATGGGCGGCTACGTGGCGACCGTGGCTTCGTCGATTCTGAAACCCGATGGGCTTTTCCTACTGGCACCGGCTTTCTACATGCCGGGGTATCCTGAGCAAAACCCCGTCCCGAATGCGAAAACGGTGAGCGTCGTCCACGGTTGGAGTGACGACGTGATCCCGGTGGAGCACAGCATTCGGTTTGTGCAGAAGTTCAGCGCCACGACCCGCATGGAGTTGCATCTCATCGAGGATGACCGCCGGATCTCAGCGGAGTTGGATTTTGTCGCGATGCTGTTTGGCCGCTTTCTGGATCAGATTCCAAAATCTGAGTCATAGAGGCAGTCACAGTCGAGTAACTAGGGATTCCTGCTTCGCTCAATTCGCTTCCTTCGCACGCTCGACATCCATCCCGTGCGTGTCGCACACGTCGGTGTCTTGGACTCCGCGGCGCTGGTTCCAAGTTGCGATTCTCGTCGATGCTGTTGGGACTGTTTATGAGGTTCAGGTTTTCGCTTCGCAGAGCCTCGCCATTGCGGTGATTCCTGATCCGAGAACAAGATGGGCATGGGAGTGTAGAACAGCCCCTGTTCCTCAGCGGAAACTCATGGCGCGGGTAGTCGATCGGTCTTCCACGCGCGCGTGCGCGCGCGACCGGGGGCTTCGGACAAATTCGGACAGCACCTCTGCGCGATGCTGCGTGATTCTGCAAACAACGCTGATCACCCCGAGATCCGCTAATACGCTTGCTCGCGAGGGGAAGCGTAGTTTTTACGCAACATCACGAACGACTCTCATTGGCCTTGCGGCCCGGCCTCGCTGAAATCGGATGCGGCTGGTTTCCTCGCCGCCATTATTTTTTCGGCGCTTCCGGTGGGGCGGGCGCAGCCGGTGCCTCGGCTCCGGGGAGCTTGGGCATCTGCATTTCCTGATAGCCCTCGGGCTTCACGAATTCCTTCTCGTCCACGGCCTCTTCCTTCGCCTTGATGAGCGTGATGGTCATCTTGCCGACGGGCGTGTTCACCTCGCTCTTCACGACCATGCCGGGCACGTCCAGCTTGCTCGGGTCAAAGCCCGCGCCGCCCATGCTGCTCGTGAGCTTCATCATCTGGTCCTTGATGGACTGGGCGTTCGGGAAGTCCTTCGCGATCCACAGCTTGGCCTGAAGGGTGCCCTGGTTCATTTCATAGATCTCGGCGTCATAGTCGCCGACCTTTTCCTTGGTGCCGGTCGCCTTCGGCTTTTCGATTTTCGAGGGATCCACGCCGAGGGCCTTCTGCCCGGCCTCCTGCTGCTTCTTCACGTCGGAAAGGTTCATCTTCATCGCCATCTTCTGCTGGTGCAGGAGCGTGACCATGTCGCCGCTCTTGAAATTCATCAGCGTCGTGACATTGCCGCCGAGAGGGCTCGGCATGTCCATGCGGGCATTGTCGCCCTTCACCTTCATGGTGACGTTGCCATTGATCATGGCCGATTCCATTTTCTGCTCGATGACGATGTCGGCGCGGGAAAACGCGGCGGCGAGGAAGAGGGACGCGATGCGAAGGAGTAGCTTCATAGGGCTGGCAGCGTGGCCCGAACCGGCCCGTGGTGAAAGGGAAAAAGCGCCGACGCCTGAGCAATTGCCTTGCAGCCAAGTTTCGCTCCCTGTAACCGGAAAAGCTTATGAAGCGCACGTCATTCATCCCGCTCACCATCACCGCCCTGGCGACTCTGTCCGCATTTGCAGGACATCAGGTAACCTTCAAGGAGCCGAAGCCGGTTGAAGACTCGCTCCCCGCCGGCACGATCACCGCAGGCGGAAAATTCAGCAACCACCTCGAAAGCGCGTGGCTCGACGCGCTGATCCCCTTTGCAAAAATCGGCAATGTCACCCTCTTCGGCGACCTGCGCGGAACGTGGGATGACAACAGCCAGCTCCAGATGAGCATCGGCCTCGGCGCCCGCTACCTCGTCCCCGGGCACGACATTATCATCGGCGGCAACGTCTATTACGACTACATCGACAGCCAGTATCACAACCACTTCGACCAGCTCGGCCTCGGCGTGGAAGTGCTCACGAAGTGGTTCGACGCGCGCTTCAACTACTATCTGCCCGACAGCGGCGTGCATCCCGCAGTCGTCGGCCCCGGATTCCTGCTCCTCGAGAGCGGACTCGAAGGCTTCAATACGGAAGCTGGCTTCCTCGTCCCCGGATTGGAAAAGTATGTCGAAGCCCGCCTCTTCGCCGGCTACTATAACTATCACAGCCGCGTCGGCACAAACTTCGAGGGCTGGAAGGCCCGCGCGGAAATCCGCTGGACGCCCGCCATCACCACGGATCTCGAATATTGGGCTGGCAACCACAACAAGGCCAACCAGCTCAACGGCGGCAACTGGATCGCCGGCGTGCGCGTGAACCTGCCCTTCGAGATCGGCAACATCTTCCAGGGCAAGAATCCGTTCGCAGGAGCTGGCGACGCATTCAAATTCGGCAAGCGTCGTGAATTCAAGGAGCGCCTCGGCGAGACCGTCTGGCGTTCGCATCGCGAACAGACCGCCATCAGCCCTCGCAATTCGGCTTCCGGCACATCGTCCGCGCCCACACCCACGCCGACAGGCTCGCTCACGACGACTTCCCCAGCCACGCCAAGCCCGTCACCTAAGTCTTCGCCGACGCCGTCCCCGACGCCGTCCCCGTCCCCGACGCCCTTGGATTAAGCATTCCGTAAATGGTGCCCGCTCGCGGCAGCGGGCGGTGGAAAGCCTCGTGGAAGCTGCGCGATTCGATTGTGTGCTACCGATGCTGCGGCTTTTGAACAAGCGCCTCGAGGCCATCCAGCAGTGCGTACAGTGCTGCCGCCCCCGTACTGCTCTCACCGGGCGGCGCGATGAGCTGTTCACGTGACTGGATGAACGGCGCAGTCCCCGCCTCGTCGAGCGACGCCGCGGTGAGATCCTCGATGCCGACTTTCTCCAACTCGATGTGGAACTGCAAGCCGACCACGCGGTCGCCGTACACGAACGCCTGGTTCGCACACCCATCGCTCTCCGCCACGCGCCGCGCGCCCTCGGGAATCGTGAACGTGTCGCCGTGCCAGTGCATCACCGTGAGCCGCTCCGGGAATGCCCCGAACGGCGCGCTGCGATCCAGCATCCGCACCGGGAACCATCCGATCTCCTTCGCAGGATTCTGGAAGACTTTCCCGCCGAGCACATCCGCGAGCAATTGAGCGCCGAGGCAGATTCCCAGCACCGGTTTCCGGGCCGCGATCACCGTTTTCAAAAAATCCTTCTCTGCCGGCAGCCACGGATGCGTGCGATGCTCATGGATGCTCATCGGCCCTCCCATGATGACGAGCAGATCGAATGCATCCAGCGCGGGCGGCATTTCCCCGGCGTAGAGCGCGATGCGTGAAAGTGTGTGCCCGCGCTCAGAAACCCAAGTGGCGATGCGGCCCGGCCCCTCGAAGGGCGCATGTTCGAGCGAATGGATTCTCATGGCCGCCACGATGCGCGCGGCGGCCCCGTGCGCACGCGATTATTTCGCTGCCGCATCCGCGCCGATCGCGCGGCGCAGGAGAAATTGCGCGCGGTTGTGCTCGGTCACGATCGTGAGGTAGTCGAGCCGCGCACGGGAGAGCTCCTGCTCGGCCTGGATGTTCTCCAGCACTTCGCCGACGGCGAATGCGCGGCGTTCGCGCGCGAGTTCGAGAGTCTTGCCCGCCGCATTGAGCGCCGCCCGCACATGCGTGAGCTGCTCCTGGAGCGAATGCACGAGCGTGTGCGCCTCGACGACCTGCCGCGCGATCTCCTCGCGCAATTTTTCCTGCTCCAGCGCCGCGCCGCGCTGCCGCGCATCGGCAAGATGCGGACGCGATGGATCAAACAGCCCGCCGGGGCCGATGCGCCACGTGAGGCCGATGCCGTATTCGCTCGTGGTGTTGAAAGAACGGAGCCCCTCGCCATACGTGCCACCGCCGAGATTGCCACCATAGTAGTCCGCCTTCACCGTCGGCACAAGTGGCGCCCAACGCGCGGCCACGCTGCCTTTCACCGCCGCTTCGAGCTGCTCCGCGCTCATCGCGATTTCAGGACGCGACGCAATCGCGGACGCGATCAGCGAATCAAGACTGCGGCGCGAATCACCGAAGCTGAACATCACCGGTTCGTCGCCGGGCAGAAGCTCGACCTTTGCGGCGAGATGCAGAATCTGCGCGAGTCTCGCCGCCGCGATCCGCTGCCGCCCCCGAGCCTCACTGCGCGTGACCTGGTTCCGCTCCACCTGCACCGTCGCGCGAAAGGCGTCGCCCTTGAACGCGATGCCCGCATCCACCGCCTGCCGCACCTGCCGCGCGTAATCCTCCGCGATGCCCACGGAGTCCGACGCCACGCCGACCGCGGCCTTTGCGCGCACGAGTTCGAGATACGCGGAGACCGCCTGCCAGATGCTCTCCTGCCGCTGCACCTCGACCGCAAACGTCGCGGCGCCCGCGAGCTTTTTCGTGGTGATGGACTTGTAGTACGCCTCGCCGAGATCGACCTGAAGCGAGACGGCGACACCGAATCCGAGGCTCTCCTTGTCCGCATCGATGATGTGCCCGTCCACCGTCTGAATGTTCCCCTCGTGCCGGCGATACGCGACGCCCGGCGTGAGATACGGGAAGAACTGCATGCGCGCCGCCTCGTGCTGCGCCCAGGCCTCCGCAAGCCGCGCATCCGCGATGCGGATGTCGAGATTCTGCGCGCCTGCGAGCCGCATCACGGCGGCGAGGTTCA
The DNA here is from genome assembly GCA_043779225.1 of Prosthecobacter sp. GTDB lineage: Bacteria > Verrucomicrobiota > Verrucomicrobiia > Chthoniobacterales > Chthoniobacteraceae > SXWH01. The sequence goes on along the minus strand of JAYWEO010000130.1, from coordinate 10,515 downwards.
CCTGCTGTGAACCAGCCGCCAGCGGCTTCGCCATCTGCGCCTTTACCGCCTGCGGTTTCACTGCCTCCGGCTTTCGGCCCGGCTCTTTCGCGAGGGCGATGCTTCCGAGTGTGATGAGGAAAAGCGGGGCGGATTTCATGGGGAAAATAAACGGCCGGTCGGAGCGCTATTTCACAGCTTCGGGCTTCACAGGCTGGCCGTCGTTGAGAGTCGCCTTGCCGACGAGGATCACCCCTTCGCCATCCGCCAGCCCTTCGAGGATCTCCGCATTCACACCGTCATTGAAGCCCAGCTTCACCGCGATCTTCTTCGCTTTTCCGTCGGCCACTTTGAAAACGAATGCGTTCGTCTTTTCCATCGCGAGCGCCTCCACCGGCACGGTGATCACACCAATGTGTTTTTCCACGGCGATGCGCACATTCGCATACATGCCGGGCCGCAGCGTGTTGTCGGCATTCGGCACATCAGCCTCGACGAGCATCGTGCGCGTGGCCTCCTCGATCGCACCGTTCGAGCGCGACACTGTGGCGTCGAATGTCTTCCCCGGCAGCGCCTCCAGCGTGAATTTCACCGGCAGCCCCGCGCGGATGAAAGGGACCTCGACCTCCGGCACCGCCGCCTGCGCGCGCACCGTCGTGTAATCCATGAGCGTGAAAATCGCCGCATTCTGCGCCGCGCTGCCGCTGGTCGCGGACGGGACGAATGCGCCGTTGTCCACGAAGCGCCCCGTGATCATGCCTGGAAACGGCGCGGTGATTTTTGCGAACTGCAGCAGCGTGTTCGTGCGCTCCAGATTTGCGAGGGCCACCGATGATGCCGCGCGCGCCTTGTCGAGCGCCTGCGGCAGCACGAGGTCGGGCGCCTTTTTCTGCGCCTCCATGAGGCGGGAAAGATCCACCCCGGCGACCTTCACGTCGGCCTCGAATTTCTTCGCGTCGGCGAGCAGTTCGGGGACTTCGAGTTCGCCGAGGAGCTGCCCCGCCTTCACCGAATCGCCGCGATCCACGGCGACGTTTGCGAGATAGCCCGCGACCTTCGCATACAGCGTCGCCTGCTGGTTCGCCTTCAGCGTGCCGGGAATCGTGATCCATCGGTGGACTTCCGCGCGTTTCGCACTCGTGAATTTCACGGGCGTCGGCTCCGCGGCGTGTGCGGCGAGCGTGATGCAGAAAAGTGCGCTGAGAGCTTTCATGATTCGGACGGGGTTGGGTTCGCGTGATGGGAGCTGTCCGCGTCATCGGGATCGAGCGAGACGGAGCGGACCTTGCGTGTCGTCACGAGGGCGAATACGCAGGGCAGGATGAAGAGCGTCGCAAGCGTGGCTGCGACGAGACCGCCGAGCACTGCGCGGCCGAGCGGTGCGGTCTGCGCGCCACTTTCGCCGAAGCCGAGTGCCATCGGTGCCATGCCCGCGCACATCGCAAAACTGGTCATCAGGATCGGACGCAGACGCCCGGCCGCACCTGCGAGGGCCGCTTCCACCGGCGTCCGCCCCTCGCGTCGCGCACGCTCGGCGAAGGTGACGAGCAGGATCGCATTCGCGATGGCGACACCGACGGCCATGATGCTGCCGATGGCGCTCTGGATGTTCAGCGTCGTGCCCGTGAAACGCAGCATGAGCACCACGCCTGCGAGCACCGCGGGCACTGTGCTCATCACGACGAATGCGAGGCGGAACGACTGGAAATTTGCCGCCAGCAGCAGCGCGATCACAATGACCGCGACGATCAGCCCGCTTTGAAAACCCGCGAGCAATTCCTCCAGCGGCGTGATCTGCCCGCGCACGGCCACTGCGGTCTTGGCCGGAGGCGTGCCGACATCGGCGATGGCCTTGCGCACTTCCGCTGCGACCTGCCCGAGCGCCGCGCCGTGGATATTTGCCGTGATGCTCACGGTGCGGGCCATGTTGTAGCGCTCGTATTGTCCGACCACCGTGCCCGAGCCGACCGTCGCGACGCTGCGCAGCGGCACCGTCTTTCCGCCGCTGGCGGTGATGGGGATGTTGCGCAGATCCTCGGCGGACTTCGTCAGCGCCTGCGGGATTTGCACCTGCACGCTGTAGCTCACGCCAGTCTTCGGGTCCGCCCAATAGATCGGCGTGGTGAAGCGCGAGGAATTCGTCGCCGCGACAAGCGAGCGCGCGACATCCGCCTCGCGCACGCCGAGCAGACCGGCGCGCTCGCGATTCACCTCGACAGGCACGGAGGGAAAATCCAGCTCCTGCGCAATCTGCACATCGCGCAGCGATTTGAGCGTCCGCAATTTCTCCAAAAGCTTCTCCGCATGTCCGCGGCTCGCCGCGAGGTCCGGGCCGCTCACCGCGACTTCGATCGGCGTGCTGGAGCCGAAGCTCATCACGCGCGACACGATGTCCGCGGGCTCGAAAGAAACGCGCGCCTCTGGCAATTCCTTGGCGAAGATCGCGCGCAATTTTTCACGGAGTTGCGGCACACGCACTCCGGCGCGGAACTGCACCGCGAGCCACATTTCCTCCGGGCCGCCATTCCACAGGTGGATGAGATTCACCGGGTAATTTTGCGCATGCACTCCGACGAGTCCCATCGTCAGCACCACGTTGTCCGCACCGGCCTCGCGCTTGATGATGTCCAGCGCGCGCAGCGCCATCGGCTCAGTCACATCAATACGCGTCCCCGCGGGTGCGCGCAGGCGCACGGCGAGCTGGCCCGCATCCGCCTGCGGAAAAATCTCCACGCCGAGTCCGCGACCGAATACCCAGACCGCCAAAACCGCCGCCACAAGATACGCGGGGACGAGCAGCCAGCGTGACGCAACAAACGGGCGAAGCAGTGCGGCGAAAACACCGGGCGGGGATTGCGTCTCGGAAACCGCGTGCGCTTCCCCACCCTTGCGCAGCAGCCACACGCACAGGATCGGCACGAGCGTCGAGCTGAGCACGAACGACGCGGCCATCGAAAATCCCACGGCGAGCGCGAGCGGTGCGAAGAGCGCCTTTGCCGCGCCCGTCATGAAAAATACCGGCGTGAAGACCGCGAGCACGCAGAGCATCGCGAGGAAGCGCGGCCCTGCAGTCTCGATCGTGCCATCGAGCGCGGCGCGCGCGGGGCTCGCGCCACGCACGAGATGCGCGTGGATGTTTTCGATGGCGACGGTCGCCTCGTCCACGAGAATGCCCACGGCGAGCGCGAGGCCGCCGAGCGTCATGAGATGAATGCCGTGGCCCGTGAGCCATAGTGCGAGCGTCGCGGCGAGCAGCGCGATGGGGATATTGATCACCACGATGATCGCGCTGCGCACGCTGCGCAGGAACAGCAGCACCATCAGTCCCGTGAGCACTGCGCCGAGCGCGCCTTCCTTCACAAGATTGCCCATCGCACCGGTGACGACGGGTGTCTGGTCGAACTCGAACGTCACGTTCACATCGTCGGGCACTGCGGCCTTGAATTTCGCGAGGTTCGCTTTCACCAACCCGACGACCGTGAGCGTCGAGGCGTCGGAGCGTTTCGTCACCGGCATGTAAACGGTGCGCCGCCCATTCACGAGCGCGTAGCTCGTGGTGATGTCGCTCTGGTCGTCCACCGTCGCCACGTCGCGGATGAACACCGCGCCCGCCGCCGTCACGCGCAGCGGCACGCCTTCGAGATCCTTGATGTTTTTCACCACCGCATTCACCGGCACCACCGGGTAGCGGTCGCCGAGATTCATGTTGCCGCTCGGGCTGATCACATTCGCCTGCGCGATGGCCTGCACGATTTCATCCGGCGAAAACGCCAGCGCCTTGAGCCGGTCGGGCTTCACGTTGATCACGATCGTCCTCGCACCTCCGCCGAATGGCGGCGGCGCGCTCACACCCGGTAGCGTGGCGAAAAGCGGGCGCACCATGTTCAGCGCCGCGTCCTGCATTTGCCCGACGGTGCGCGCGGGATTTTCCGTCGAGAAAACAAGCTGCCCCACCGGCACGCTGCCCGCGTCGAACCGCGTGATGAACGGCCCCGGCGTCCCTGGCGGCATGAAGGCGCGCGCGCGGTTCACATACGCGACGGTCTCCGCCATCGCCGCCGACATGTCGGTGCCGGGATGGAACTGCAGCTTCATCAGCGACGCGCCCTGGATGCTCTTCGACTCCACATGCTCGATGCCCGTGATGTAGAGAAAGTGATACTCGTAGTAATACGTGAGGAAGCCCTCCATCTGCGCCGCATCCATGCCGCCGAACGGCTGCGCCACATAGATCGTCGGGATGCCGAGCGGCGGGAAGACATCGCGTGCCATGCGCGAAATCGCGAGCCATCCGCCGAGACACACGGCGAGCACCGCGACCAGGATGGTCACCGGACGTCGGAGCGCAGTGCGGGTGGGATTCATGAATGGCAAACAGCGTTGCTAACGAGCACGGAAGACGGACGCAAGGGCCGCGTCCATTGCCGAGCCCGGCCGCGTGCGAAAATCACTTCACGCTCAGCTTGCGGAAAAAAATGTCGGCGGTGCCCTGCACGGCCTGTGGGTAGCAGCCTGCCTTGAAGTAGTTCGGATATTTCCAGTACGCGAGGCTGTGGACGCATTTCTGCTGGCCGTCCACGGAGATGATGAGCTGGCGGCTCTTCACCGCGATCTCGACCTTGAACCAGTTCGCGCCGACGCCCTTTTTCAGCGGGATGGAATCGGTGCGCTCGCCCTCGTTGTCGGGCTTGATCATGGCCACGAGGTCGCCGCCATTCAGCGCGATGCGGAGCAGCGGCGGTGCGTCGCTGCCGTCTTCCTGGATGCCGTGGATTTGCAGGACGGTGACCTTGTCGGGATCGAGATGGGAGACGGCGCGCACCTCGGCGGACATCGTGTGCGATTCGTTCGTGTGCCAGTTCAGCGCGTGGCGCAGCTCGGAGCGGACGTAGTGTGCGTTCGTCGTCGTCCCTTTCTCCGCGGCGTCGAGGTGAAAGACCATCTCGCGGTTTTTGTTCAGGAAAAAGTAAGGCGAGGAATATCCCGCGAGCTGCTTGATTTCGAGCGGGCCGGGGACTTGCAGCTTCCAAGGCCGGAGATCGAATGCGTTCGACGGCGGCGCCGTGTCGGCGGCGAGACTGGTGCGTGCGAGCGCGACGAAGACGGCGGCAATGAGCGGGAGTTTTTTCATCGGGGAAAAGTGTGCAGCGATGTCATGGCTGCGGCGCAAAATCACAAGCCGCGTTTTTTTCATGCCCGCGTTTTTCATCTGCGGGCATGCGCCCGAATGCGCAAAGAAATTCCGCGCGACGAGGTCATTCGGGCGTAGCCAAGCCGGTTCGCACTGTTCTAGGCTCGCAACCCTTCACTCCATCGCAAAACCCACAACCCATATGAATCAGGAACCCAGAATCATCACCCCGGATCAGTTTTCCCGCCGCAGCTTCCTCCAGCGCGGCAGCGCGGCCCTCGGCGGCGCGGCGCTCGTCGGCGCGCTCTCCCCTGCCCGCTTTGCACTCGGCGCAAGCGGCGGCGATGAGATCAAGCTCGCCATCGTCGGCTGCGGCGGACGCGGCTCTGGCGCGTGCGCCCAGGCTCTCTCCACCTCGAATCTCGGCCCCGTGAAACTCGTCGCCGCGGCCGACGTGCATGAGGATCGCATGGATTCCGCGCTGAAGAATTTCGAGGCAAAGTTCGGCGAACGCGCGCAGGTCGCGAAGGAGAACCGCTTCCTCGGCTTTGACGCCTACAAGAAGGCGATCTCGATGGCCGATGTGGTCATCCTTTCCACGCCTCCCGGGTTCCGCCCGATGATGTTCGAGGAGGCCATCAAGCAGGGCAAGCACGTCTTCATGGAGAAGCCGGTCGCGACCGATGGCACCGGCGTGCGCAAGGTCCTCGCCGCTGCGAAAATCGCGAAGGAAAAAGGACTCAAGGTCGGCGTGGGCCTGCAACGCCATCACCAGAAGGGCTACATCGAGACGATGAAGCGCCTCCACGACGGCGCCATCGGCGACATCACCTCCATGCGGGCCTACTGGAACGGCAACACGCCTTGGCTCAAGAAACGCGCGGAACTGGAAAAGACGTACGGCCGCAAGCTCACCGAGATGGAATACCAGATGCGCAACTGGTATTACTTCACCTGGATCTGCGGCGACCACATCGTCGAGCAGCACATCCACAATCTCGACGTGATCAACTGGGTGAAAAAAGGCGCGCCGGTGAAGGCGCAGGGACTCGGCGGTTGCGAAGTGCGCAAGGGCGCGGACTACGGCGAAATTTTCGATCACCACGCAGTCGAGTTTGAGTACGCGGACGGTTCGCGCTGCGCGAGCTATTGCCGCCACATCGTCGGCTGCTGGAACTCGGTGAGCGAGCATGTGCAGGGCACGAAAGGCCGCGCCGATGTGAGCCGCCACGTCATCACGCCCACGGAGGGCGACGCATGGCGCCATAAGAGCGATGGCGACAAGGATCCGTACCAGCAGGAGCACGATGATTTCTTCGCGGCGATCCGGAACAACACGCCGTACAACGAGGCCGAGTACGGCGCGATGAGCACGATGACGGCGATCCTCGGGCGTCTCGCGACGTACAGCGGCAAGGAAATCGAGATGGAAAAAGCGCTGAAGAGCGAGTTGACCATCTTCCCGAAAAACCTCGCATGGGACGCCGAGATGGCGCTGAACCCCGGCCCGGACGGCACGTATCCGCGCGCCATTCCCGGCAAGACGACGGTCATCTGATCGCGCACGAACGTTCAAAGCATTCGCACCCCGCGCATGGCCCAGGCCGGCGCGGGGTGTTTGCTGTCTGCGTGTCGGGATCAGGCGATGCTTTGGAAAACACGTTGCGCCATGCGCGAGACCGTGCGCAGCTTCGCAAGGCAAACCGTCCCCTCCCCGATGCGACATTTTCTCCTCCTCTCTCCGCTGGGAATGCTGCTGCTCGCCTCGTGCGGACCGAACGGCGGCAGTTCCGATGCGGGAGACAGTCGGCGACGAAATTCGCAAGGTGGATCGGACTCCACATTTCCGCCGGACACGATGACCCACACGCAAATTTCCGCGCAGGATTCCGTGGGGCGGTCACCATTACCTCGCAATCTGGTCGCAACCGTCGAGGACATCTGTCCGGTGCATCAGGTGAAAATGAAGCTGCGGGAAATCCCGATCGTCTTTGAAGAGCCGACGGCCAACGGGACCGCATCCGTTAACCCGACGGCCACGGCGGCGTTTCCATTTGGCGCGGAGAAAATCATCTCCGCGGGCAACGCGCTCCTCCCAAGCGAACCGCTCACCGCGCGGGTGTACCAATGCGCGTCCTGCATCGCCGCAAGGAGGATCGCCGAGGAAAAGCGCAAGCAACCGCCAGCGCCGACTGCACCGGAGTAGCTGCACGAAAGGCGTCCTACTTCCCGCGTTTCGCCGGTGGCCGCGTGAGCTTTGCGATTTCCTCCGAGGAGACGCAGGAACGCAGCGGCATGCCGTAACTGGTGGTCACATTTTTTCCGTCGTCCCCTTTTTCATCCGCGATGCTGGAGGTGATGCTCTCGACCTGGCCGACGACGTTTCCACATTCATCCACGACGGGTGCTCCGCTGCTGCCGGGCGAATATTCCGCCGTGATATTGAGGTAGAGCGACGGCGCGAGCTTGGTTTTTGGCGGCGGCTTTTCACCATCGGTCGCGGCTTCGTGGTTGATGAAATAACGTGAGAGCATCCCGGCGGTGAACATCCAGTGATTGCCGTCGGGATGGCTGAGGCAGAACACGGGATCGCCGACTTGCGCCGTGTGGCTGAGCGGGAGCGGTGGCAGATCGAGGCCGGGCACGCGCAGCAGACAGGTGTCAGAATCGGCGTTAGAGGCGAGCACTTCGGTGACGGGGAGGACGCGGCCTTTTGCATCCGCGACGACGAGGTAGCCATCCTTCATTTCTTCGTCTTCAAAATCCACGACGTGCTCGCAGGTGCTCACCACGCCATCCGCGGCGACAAAGCCGGACGCGCTGTCGAAGTGCCATTTCTTGCACTTCGTGCAGTGGTAAAATGTGGCAACGACGACGGTGCTGTTGCGGACGAGACGATGGACTTCCGAAGGCCGGAGCCGGTCCTTGCGCGGCTCGGGAAGCGCCAGATCGCAATTCGCATGCTTGAGCTGGGTGCGGAGTTTTGCGAGCGAAACCAGCTTCCCCTTTTCGTGCAGCGCGGTGGCGGCGGCGGTGGCCTGTTCATCAAATGCGTCATCGTCCACGACGAACCGATCTTCCGCGGGCAGCGCAGCGGACAGCAAAAAAACGAGACAGGCGGAGAATCGAAACATCCGCCGAGCATCGCAAAGAAGCGCACACAGGCAAGCGTCCGCGGGTCCCTTCATCCTGTGAGCGGCACCTTGGAGTGCGGTGGCAGAGCGAGGAACGAGCGCCGACACCGCCTTGGGAGGGCGGCTTGCAAAGGACTCCACGCGCATCGCTGCCCGCAATCCCCTCCAAAGGCGGCGTGGCGCTGTCGCTTCCCGCCGCACTCCAAGGTGTCGCGCGAGTTTCCGTGTGTCTCATCCACCACTTTTGCAAAACTCGATCTGACCACGGAACTGGCACCGCCAAACATCCGCGCCCCTTGACGCCTCGCGGCACCTCGCGGATGTTCCCTGCGACAACTTAGTCCAAACTTCCAACGTGAATCCCGTCCCCAAAATGCAGCCCACTTCACTCCCGCAAAAAATCGTCATCGTCCTCCTCGCCCTGACCACCTCCGTGAGTGGGTGGCTCGCATTCCAATACCACGGCCAACTCGCGGAAAAGGACGCGAAGAACGCTGTGCTCACGGCCGAACGCAACGCCGCGCTCGCCGCGCAAAAGGACGCGCTCGCCTCGACCGATCCGCTGCGGGAAAACATCGAACGCCTCATCCGCGAACGCGACCGTCTTCAGGCGGATGCAAAAATGCAACCGCGCGAATCCGGCCCCGGCGGCCCGATGCCGGGGGCTGGTCCGGGCGGCCCGGATTCCGGGCGGCCAAATCTCGTCGGCATGATGGCGATGATCAAAACGCCCGAAGGCAAGAAGATGATTCAGACGCAGGCCTCGAACAAAGTCCGCTCGCAATATTCGGAACTCGCCAAGCGGCTGAAACTTTCGCCGCAGGACAGCACGGTGCTCCTCGGCCTGCTGGCCGACCGACAGACGGCGCGGACCACGGCGCGGATCAACTCGGGGGGCAATTCTGCGCAACTCACCGCGGAAACGGGCAGCATCGAGAGTGAATTCGCGGACAAGCTTAAGACGACGCTCGGCGAGGAGGGCTTTGGTCAGTTCAACGAATATGAGAAGTCGGTGGAGGAACGCGGAGCCGTGGCTCAAATCGAGGAGCAGTTCAACTCCGCGGGAACGCCGCTCGATACGACGCAAAAGGAAGGCCTCATCCAGCTCATGGCCAGCGAACGGGAAAAAACCCCGGCCAATCCTTTTGACCCAGCCAAAAACGATCCGACGGCCGTGCTCAACGCGGTGAGAGACGACGCGACGTACAGCGCGTGGGAAAAGCAGCAGCAGGACTTCCAGAACCGCGTCCTGCAGGCGGCCGCCAAGACGCTCACGCCCGATCAGGTGAACACGCTGAAGCAGACTCTCGAACAAAAAGCCGAGCGGCAAAAGGCGGGCCTGCAAACTTACAAGACCACCGGAGTCCCGCCGCCGCCGCCACCGCGTTAATCCACGGGCTGCGAAGCCTCGTCAGCGGAAATGGCACTGCCGATCCAATACAGCCTGCGCAATGTTTTCATCCGCTGGCGCTCGACGCTGGCCACCGTGCTCGGTGTCGCGGCGGTGGTCTTCGTCTGGATCCTCATGCAGGCGCTCGCGACCGGGCTGGAGACTGCGGGCGGCACCACCGGCGATCCGCGGAATCTGCTCGTCGTCCGCAAAGGATCGGACTCCGAATCCACGAGCCAGATCGGCCTCGATGATGTGCGCTCGATCCAATACTCGGCGGAAATCGCGCGCGACGAAAGTGACAGGCCGCTGATTTCCGCGGACGCGCTCGTGACCGCATACCTGCCGCGCTCCGGCGGCGCGGAGGGCGGCGCCAATGTGATTTTCCGCGGCGTGTCGCCGAATGGCCCGCTGCTGCGCCCGCAGGTGAAGCTGATCGCGGGCCGCTGGTTTTCGCCGGGGAAACGCGAAGTCACTGTGAGCGTGCGGCTCGCGCGGAGATTCACCGGGATGAATCCCGGCGACGAAATAAAACTCGGCGCGCGCACGCTGACGGTCACCGGGCACTTCGATGCCGGCGGGAGCGCGTACGACTCGGAAGCGTGGATGGATGCCGACGAGGCGCGCGCGATTTTCAACCGCGCGAACTATGCCAGCGTGCTCATCCGCCCGGTGGATGCGGCCTCGGGCGCGCGGCTGAAGCAGCGACTCGAAAGCGATCACCGGCTCACCATGCGAGTGGTCGCGGAGACGGAATATTACGCGCAGCAGACGAAGACCGCGGGGCCGATCCGATGGGGCGGCAATGTCATCGCCACCGTGATGTCCATCGGCGCGGTGCTCGCGGCGATGAACACGATGTACGCAAGCGTGGGCGCGCG
>JAYWEO010000129.1:0-9692 GCA_043779225.1 Prosthecobacter sp. | reverse complement strand
AGTGTTCCCGCGCTGAGTGAGAGCGCGGAAAGATCCGCATTGGAAGACAGTGAACCAAACGTGAATGAGACGGGATCGGACGCGATGCCATTCGCGACGACCACCAGTGAATAGACACCCGCAGGAACGGACCCTGGCACGGTGAATTCCGTGGTCACCGGGGTGCTGCCTGTCATCACTCCTGCGCTGCTCCAGTTGAAGGTGCGCGCGTAATAGGCATTGCTGCCGGAGGTGAGGCGCACGATCGGATAGTTCGTGGACATCTGCCAGTCGTCGCCATACGCGGCACCCTGCGAGATGCCGTTGAGCTTTGTGCCCGCGAGATGGAACGACCCATCGCCATTCTGCGTGATCGCGCTGATCGTCGGCTTTCCAGCGGCGAGCGGTGTGCCGCCCGGCGCATAGACGTAATACTGGGTCACGCCCTGCTGATTATAAAGCACGCTGCCATCCGGGAGCACCAGCATGTTGGTCACGTAAGTGCCGATGCTGCTCACCTGTGTGCCGCCGGTGGGCGTGGTGATTTGCGTGAAAGTGTTCGTGGTGTAGTCGAACTCGTAGAACTTCGTCGGCGTCGGGAAATGATTTGCGGATGTCGGCGCAGGGGAGAGCGTGCAAAGGATCTTCCCATTCGGCATCATCGCACCGGGCGCATCGGGCGCGCCCTGCCCGCCGGGGATCGCCGGGCCCGCGGCCCACGTGCCAGGCGCATTGGTGCCGGACGGTGTGTAGTACGCGGTGGTGCTCGGCGACCCGATGAAAAACGCGCGGCCATCCGGAAGAAGAAATCCCGGCCCCGTCTCGTCGCCGAATGCATCGTAGAGCTGCACCGGCACGGTGGCATCCACGACCCATTGGTTGAGCGACGGGATGTAGCGTTCGGAATTCGTGCTGAGCCGATCGACCATGAGGCTGCTGCCATCCGGCAGCTTCACCCACGCGGACTCATTGTGGATGCCGTTCGCCGTCGGCCCCGGGGTCCACACATTCGCCACAGGATCGAAGATGATCGTGCTCCGCAGCGTGCCGGTCACCAGCGCCACCAGCACGCGGCCATCCGGCAGAAGTTCGGAATTTGCATCGCTGATCGTCGAGCCCTGCACGGGGGCCGCAGTCCATGTGTTCGAAAGCGGATCGTACGTCTCCCCTTTTGCACCGCCGGTGCCGTATTCGCCGCCAGCCACGAAGACGCGGCCATCCTTGAGCACCTGCGAGGAAAAATAGAGCCGCGTGTCGGCCATCGGTGTGAGTGTGCTCCAGGTGCCGTTCACGTAGCTGCCGGCGCTGTCGGGTGTGAGCCTGTTCCAGACGTTTCCCACGCCATCGCCGCCACCGGAGGAGCTCTTGCACATCACCGTCCCATCGGTGAGCAGCAGCATGAGGCCACCGGATGCCGACGGCGCCGTGCGGGCGACCGGACTCCACGTTCCAGCGCGCGCCATGCCTGCCATCGTGAACAGCAAAATGAAAAGTATGAGTGCGCCGCTGGCCAGCCGAACGGAACGCGCAGATGCGCCCCTCAAAACCGTCATGGATGGGAAAGTGGCAACATTTTGAAGACCCGGGGGATGGGCAGGCACGGCGTGAAGCTAGCGTTCACCTCATGATCGGAAAGTGAAAATCCCAACACACTCCCGTCATGCCATCCTCGACCCGACGGCGCACTTCAGCGCTTCACCTCAAAGACCATGATGATCTGGCCCCGCACATGCATCGGGCCGAGGATGAAGATGGGACTGCCGTGGCCGAGCTTGGCCTCAGTCGAAAGAATCGAGCGCTTGTCGTGAAAAAACTGGATGTTCACCAGATAGCCACCTGGAGACCGCGTGGCTTTTGCCCCGAGCCAGAAGTTCTGGGTCGGCACGAGCCATCGCTCCACCTCGCCATCCATCACCTTCGTCGCCGACCCGAGAATCCTGTATTGGTCGTAGCCGAAACACTTTGAAAGCTGGGCCGAGAACGGCGCAAGCTCAGCCGGAAGCGCGGCGGCCTTTTCGCCCTTCTGGACATTGCTCGCGAGCACCACGGCGCTCCACACCTTGTCCTCAGCACCCGGCTTGAATGCAAATGGCCTTCTCGGCTCGGTGAGGATCGGAGGCTGGGCTCCCGCCCATGCGACGGCCGCAAATGCGACCGCAAGCGCTGCGATGGCGGGCTTATTCGAGCACATAATCATTCGGGAGTTGCTCCAGTCCGTTGACCCACAAGACCTTCACCCCGTCCGCGTCCACCACCGTCGCATTGATCGAATCATCGCCTGCCGTCACCGAGACGATCTGCGCAACGTAGCGGTCCGGCTCATCGCCACCACCACGTGCAAACGTCGCCCAAATGCCGACCACCGCGAGCAGGCAGCATCCGCTGGCAACGGCAAGGCCCCACATCGGCCAGAAGCCGCGTTTCTTTTCCGGCGCAGCCGCCGCAGGGCGCGGCGAGATCTCGCGCAGGATGCTTTCATTGAAGAAATCGGCGTTGCGCAGTTTCGGCGCAGGCGAGTGCTGGCGCACGGAAGCCATGAGCCGGGCGTGCATTTCGCGCTCGGCGGGCGCATCGGGATTCTCACGTTCAAACGCAGCGGCCTCCTGTGGGGAAAATTTTCCGTCGAGGTAGGCCGTCCACTTTTCCTCGGGCGATGAAAGCGGTTCAGAGTTGTTCATGGACGTCGCGGAGCATGGTTTGAAGTTTCTTCCGGGCGTAGAAGAGGCGCGACATCACGGTGCCGATCGAGCAGCCGATGGCCTCCGCGATTTCGTGGTACTCCATCCCGTCGAGTTCGCGCATGACGATCACCGTGCGGTGCTCGTCGCTGAGTCTGGCGATCGCCTCGTCCACGCGCACCCGGATTTCCTGATCGGCGAGTCTCGTGGCCGGCTCGATCGTGGCCTGCGGCGCAGTCACCGCGCCGGGCGCGATGCCGGGAAGCCCGATCGAGTCGTCGAATTCCTGACCGCTCTCGATCTTTTTCCGGCGCAGCCAGTCGAGCGTCACATTCGTCATGATCCGGTAGAGCCAGGTGAAGAAGGACGACTGGCCGCGGAAATTCGCCAGACTGCGCCAGGCACGCACGAAGCCGTCCTGGGCGAGATCCCAGGCGTCCTCTTCGTTTCTGACCATTTGGTATATCATGGCAAAGCAGCGTTGGCGGTGACGGGTGACAAGTTGATTGAAGGCTTGCGTGTCCCCCTCACGGCACCTTGCGACCAACTCAATGTCGCCCGGCCCCTCGGAGGGAACATCGGCTTCAATCTTCGACGGGGAATCGTTCAAACTATTCAATCGCACCCAAGTTTTCCGCGACTAGCGCCCGCCACGCCGGCGGCGGAACTCCGAACGGTAGTCGCCCATCGTGCTCACGATCCCATCGCGGATCGAAAAAATCCGCGAACGCAGCATCTCAAACTGCGGCATCTCGACCAGCGCCTCCTCGTGCAGCTTCGCCGCCGCATTCAGCGCCGTCGTGAGGGCACGGAGAGCGCGCTTCAGGTATGCGATGCTCATCCCGAGTTCGTCGATGTCGTCATCATTCAGCGCCGCGGCGAGTTTGGCCGCCGCGAGTGTGGTCTCATCCCGCAGGGTGATCGCCGTCTGGTGCTCGCGCACATTTTCCTCCATGCGGGCAAACATCTCGTCGAGTTCCGCATTGAAGGCGACCGTCTGCCGGTAGAGGGGATGCTTTTCAAAACCGAAGGTGAACGACTCCACGGGCTGCTGCTCCCCAGTCTGCTCGTCTTCCCCTTCACTTTCAAAGGACGACTCTACTTCTTCCTCCCAGTCCCTGGTCTCCCCTCCGATGAGGTGCGTCCAGCCCATCTCGCGCGCGATAATCGAGTCGCGATCCGGGTGGTCCATGTATTTCTCGATCAGGCCCATATATTTTTCGGTGCGACGTTCCTGCTCCTGGAGGAAGCGCTCCCAGTCGTATTCGTCCCACGATTTGTCGGGATTTTCTTCCGGCATATCGGACTATTTAACGCGCACTTCTCCATCACGCAAACGGGAATCTTCGCCTTCTTGTCATTCGTCCGTACCGCGTCTAGCGTGCGGCATATGAGCAAACAGGTCGTTCCGGTCCAGATCCGGGCCATCCTTCCCTATAACAACGGGCGGGCGGTTTTCGTGGGCAATGAGCAGAAGGTCTTCGTGATCTACGTGGACGAATCTGTCGGCGCGGCCATCGGGATGTTCATGAACAAGACGCCCAAGGAGCGCCCGCTCACGCACGACCTCATGGCGCACCTCCTCGCCGCGCTCGGGGCGAAAGTGGATCGCGTGATCATCAACGACCTCAAGAGCGAGACCTACTTTGCGCGCCTCATCATCAGTGCGGAAAACGAGCTGCACTCGCGCAAAATCATCGAGCTCGACGGCCGCCCGAGCGACTGCATCGCGCTCGCCGTGCAGCAGGCCGCGCCGATCTACGTCGCCGGCGAAGTGTGGGACGAAGTCGAGGATCGCACGGACATCCTCAGGAAGATGGAAGAGCAGGGCGAAGGCTGAGCCCGCTCACCGTGCGGACAACTGCCGCACCGCCTCATACAGCACGATGCCCGCGGCGGTCGCGAGGTTCAGCGAACGCGTGCTGCCGGACATCGGGATCGTCACGCACGACTCACTGCGCGCCGCGAGAAGCGACTCCGGCAGCCCTTTTGTCTCGCGGCCAAACACGAGATAGTCGCCGTCCCGAAACCGCTCATCCCAGTATGCGCGCTTCGCCTTCGTCGTGAGGAAAATGAACCGCGCCTCCGATCCTGCGGCGGCGAAAAATTCATCCAGCGAATCCCAAAGCTTCACATCCACCTCGCGCCAGTAGTCCAGCCCCGCGCGACGCAGCGCACGATCGTCGAGGGAAAATCCGAGCGGCTTCACCAGATGCAGCCGCGCCCCGGTCGCTAGGCACAGCCGTCCGACATTGCCCGTGTTCGGCGGGATCTCCGGCTCGACGAGGACGACGTTCAGCATCGCCAGTCAGTCGCCCGCGCCCTCGTTCACCACGACGGTGATCTGGCCGTCGCGGCCGCGGATCACATCGCGGATCAGGAAGCCGCGCGCAGCATCACGGGTGAAAGTCGCATCCTTCTCCGGCACCGTGACACCCGACGGATACTCCACGACGATCAGCGCTGCGCTGCTGCCCGGACGCGAAGGATCGGCATCCGGGTCGCGCAGCGATTCGCGCGTCCGCAGTGCCACGCGCGTGCCGAGGACGCCGGTGACGACAAAGTCACCGCTGAGCACCACCCGCTCATCCCTCGGAAAATGATCCACCAGCGCGCTCGCCTCCGCAGCCGAGAGCGCCCGTCGCGATTTCACAGGCACCGCGGCATTCATCGGTTCCGGAATTTTCGCATCACGCGCAGGAACGGGAGTGGGCCCCGGTTCCGCACCGATGATCCCGCTGCCCGGCCTCGGCTTCACCGCAGGCTGATTGGCGAGAGGCATCGCAGGCGCCGGTGTCGGCTGCGGATGCGCCATCCGCGCCCGCTGCCTGCCCGGCAAAGCAGCCGCCTGGGGATCGGCACTCGCCGGTTCCACTTTCGGAGCAGCCCCGGCCACCAGTTCGAATCGCACCAATTCCGGCCCGGCCAGCGCTGCCATGTCATCCCCGCCGCGCGCGAGCTGCCTGCGCCGGAATTCCTTGTAGCCCGCCTGCGCCGCGGCGAGCCGCGGGTCGCGCACGATCGGCAGGCCCGCCTTCAGATTCAGCTCCGCGTGGTAGTCGCGCGCCAGTTCCTCCGGCGACTGAACCACGAAGCTCCCCTGCCCGCGCTTGCGCTGCCAGCCGCCGTACGGCAGCGGCATCACGGTGAACTGCATCCGGCCATCCGCGTGCCGTTCCACATGCAGGAGCGCCCACAGATCCTGCGAACGCTGCAACGTGATGTCCGCCCCCATCGTCACGGTCTCGCGGATCGCCGCCACTTCATCCGGCGCAGCCGGAAAGACAAACTCCACGAGCATCTGCGGCAGGTTCTCCGACTGCGCGACCGCCACCGCGCCGCTCGGGAAGCAATCGGACTTGCCGAGCGCAAAACTCTGCACGACCTGAAATTTCCCGGCGACATACGGCACGCGTTTTCCCGACTCGCGGAAATTCGTCAGGTAGTTGCGCAGCAGCACCGCATTCTCAAACGCCAGTTCCACCTTCCCCAGCTTGCCGTAGTGATCGAGCAGTTTCGCGGCGCTCAGGAATTCGCCCTTCGGCGCCTCGGTCACGGCGAAACGCTTCGGCGGCTCGACGCGCTTGAACTTTTTCAGGATCGCGTAGCACTTCGGTTCCTCCGGATGCGCGACCACATAGAAGCTGCCGACCCAGCTCGCGAAGCACAGCCCCGTCATGAGCAGCAGCACGACCGACCAGATGAAAAATCCATTCCCCGTGCGCCGGGCCACCGCAATGTCGTCCGTGAGCAAGGCCATCGCTGCACCGGCTACTGCGCGCCCGCCACCGTCTCCGGCGCAGGCTCAACGCCTGCCTCTGCGGGCTCGAATGAAGTGCCGCAGCCGCACGAACGCACCGCGCGAGGGTTCTTGATCCGGAATCCCGCGCCCGCAAGATCGTCGCTGTAGTCAATCGTCGAGCCGTCCACGTACGGGAGGCTCACGGGATCGACGACGATTTTCACTCCATCACGTCCCTCGGAAAAATCGCCTTCCTTCTGCTCATCGAGCTTCATCTCGTAGCTCATGCCCGCGCAGCCGCCGCGCTCCACGTAAATCCGCAAGGCCATGCCGGGCGCGCCATTTTCGCGAAGCAATTCCTGAAGATGTTTGACGGTTGAATCGGTGAGCGTGAGCATCGCCCTTCACCGTAATGACCGCCGCCAACCAAGTCAAATGAGCCGAATCGCCCTGCTGCCCGAGGAGGTGGCTTCGCAGGTCGCCGCAGGCGAGGTGGTCGAGCGGCCCGCGAGCGTCGTGAAGGAGCTTGTAGAAAATTCGCTCGATGCCGGCGCGACGCGCATCGAGGTCCTCATCCGGCGCGGCGGAAACTCGTTCATCCGCGTGATCGACAATGGTTGCGGCATGGATCGCGACGACGCCCTGCTCTGCCTCGAGCGCCACGCCACGAGCAAAATCCGCACGGGCGCGGACCTCATGGCGATTCACACGCTCGGCTTCCGCGGCGAGGCGCTGCCGAGCATCGCCAGCGTCTCGCGGTTCCGACTCACCACGCGCGAGCATGGCGCGCTCGCCGGGACCGAGGTGCTCGTGAATGCAGGAAAAATGGAGACCGTGCGCGACTGCGGCGAACCCGAGGGCACGCAGATCGAGGCGCGTTCGCTTTTCTACAACCTGCCCGCGCGGCGGAAATTCTTGCGCACGGAAAACACCGAGAGCAGCCACGTCGAGCACGTGCTGCAACTCCAGGCGATCGGTCATCCCGGCACGGGCTTTACTTTCCTGAATGACGAGCGGCTCGTGCATCAGCTCCCGCCGGGACAGACGCTGCGCGAACGGCTGCGTGATCTTTTCGGCGCGGCGCTCGTCGCGGAATTGCTCGAAGTGCCGGAGATGGAAATCGCCGGCATGCGGGTCGCCGGGCTGCTCGGTCGCGCCGGAGTGAGCCGCTCGACGCGGCAGCAGCAGATCGTTTTCCTGAATGGCCGCCCCATCGAAAACCCGACTATCGCACACGCGCTCCGCGAGGGCTACCACACGGCGCTGATGAAGGGGCAGCACGCAGTCACATTCCTCTCGATCGAGATGGATCCCGCCGCCGTGGACGTGAACGTGCATCCTGCGAAACGCGAGGTGCGCTTCCGCGATCCGTCACTCGTGCGCGAGGTGATCGTCGAGGTCACGCGGCGCGTGCTCGAAAGTGATCGCGCATCGTGGAGCAAGACATTTGCCGCGCCGTCCGCACCGCGTCACGTGCCCGATCAGACGCTGCCGCTGATCCCGCCGACGGAGCAATTCGCCCTGCGCCGCGACTGGTCGCAATTCTCCGCACCCTCGACCTCGCCGACCGAACAGCCGTATGAACCGGCCGCATCCCTTCCGGTCGCCGCGCCGCACCCGCCTGCTGCATCCGCCTTTTCCGACACGCCGCAGCAGACATCGCCGCAAACCCAACCCGCACCACCGACAGCCGAGCAGCCACGCGCCGCACAGGATTTCAAATTCATCGGCGTCCTCGGCCGCCTCTACATCCTCATGGAAAGCGGAGCCGGCCTCGTGCTCGTGGATCAGCACGCGGCGCACGAGCGGATTCTCTTCGAGGAAATGCGCCGCCGCATGGAAGGCCAGGGCGTGCCCACGCAGCGTCTGCTGCTGCCGATCACGCTTCAGGTCGCGCCGAAGGATGCCGACTGGCTGCATGAAAATCTCGCCGCGCTCTCACGCACCGGCATCGGCCTGGAGCCATTCGGCGCGGGTACTTTCAAAATTGACGCACTGCCGCAATTTCTCAGCGCCGCCGAGCCGTCGCAGCTCCTCCGCGACATCATCGACGAACTGCGCGACACCTCGCAGCAGACCTCGAAGCTCCGCCTCGGCGAAGACATGATCGCCAAGACCGTGTGCCGCCACGCGGTGAAGGCCAACGACATCCTGCGCGAACCGGAATGCCTGCGCCTCGTGCAGGATCTCCTCGCGTGCGAACTCCCATATTGCTGCCCGCACGGACGCCCGACGATGATCCATCTCAGCTATCTGGAGCTGGAGAAAAAATTCGGCCGCAAGGTCTGAACGTCACCGGCGCTCCGCTCCGCGCGCCGGATGCAAAATCTTTTCCAGCGCGGATTCGACCGCCATCGGCAGCGCGTGCGGGCCATCGCCACCGAGCGCGGCATCCACTTCCTCCAGCCGCCGCACGAGATCGCGCACCTCGTTCCGCGTGTACGGCCCGCCCGCTGCGGAGCAGAAATGCGTGCGGCATCCGAAAGGACGCGCGTCATAGATGATGCACTTGCCCGCAGGATTCAGCATCGGGCAGCGGCCAGTTTTTTCATCACCGGACTCCAGCAGCGCCCGCCTGCCTGTCGCGCGCAATGCCGCGGCGGCCACGAGCGCCTCGCCGGCGGTGAGCATCGGAGTCCGCCCGGTCAGTTTGAACTGGCAGCACTCCGTGCGCCGCACGCAATCGCGCTCGACGGGACGCTGATCGAGATCCGTGTAAATCTCGCGGATGATGCTCGCGGCGTTGTCTGCTGAAACTTTTCCGGCTGGCTGCATGGCCGCCAGTGAACAGGACGGCGCGCTCTTTGCAAAGTGCCCGCGTGGCTATTTCGCGGCGGGCGAACCGATCTGGATGACGAACTCAGGCTGCTTCATCTGCGCCTGGGCCTGCTTCATACCAAGTTCGACGCGCCTCATCGGGACCTGGATTTCCAGCCCCTCGTATCCCAGCGTCACCAAGCCATCACCGATGCGATTCACGACGACACGCAGACGCTCGCTGCCGCAGATCACGGGCAGGAATTCGCCTTCGCCGAATGAACGTCCGTTGATCGTCGCGAGCGCCGGATTGCCGAGAAGGATGCTCGTGACATTGAAATGCCTCGGCTCGAGCTGGATTTTCGGAGCCACGATCACCGTGGCCGCGACCGTGCCGCCGCCCTTGCCGGGCCGCTGAAAGCCAATCGGCCAGAAGGGAATCCTTGCGTCCTCGCCAGAATGGAACGCGGAGCGGTTCTTCAGCTCGTAGCGCTTCGCCTTGTCCGGCTCGGCATGCGCAGCTCCCGCGATGGCGA
>JAYWEO010000128.1:0-17990 GCA_043779225.1 Prosthecobacter sp. | reverse complement strand
TGTGTCCGATGATCTCGGACAGACGTGGCAGCGCGGCGACATTCTCGACTACGGCGTCGGCGCGCACGATCACGCGGGCTCCATCGAAGGCAGCGTGATCGAGCGCGAGGATGGCACGCTTTACCTGCTGCTCCGCACGGAGTCCGGCTGGCTGTGGGAAGCCACGTCGCGTGACGGCCTGAAATGGGAGGGCCTGAAGCAGTCGCAAATCAAATCCGTGACCTGCTGCCCGCAGCTCGCGCGTCTCGCAGATGGACGCATCGCGCTGCTGTGGAATGCGCCGCCGCGACATGCTCCATCGAGCGGCACCAGCCGCGCGGAACTGTCGCTCGCATTCTCGGACGATGAAGCGAGCACTTGGTCGGAGCCCGTCATCGTCGCAGCGGACTACGCACCGGGCGGACGTGTCTCATATCCATACCTCTTCGAGCGCAAGCCGGGCGAACTGTGGATCACCACGATGCAGGGCGGGCTGCGCATGAAAATCAACGTCGCCGATCTTGGCGGTGGTGAGATCCCCGTATTCAAACCCGCGCCTGCTCCCGAGCCGAAGCCGGGCGGCATTATCATGTTTGGCGATTCGACCACCGCCTATCGTCCCGGCACAGTGAAGAAAGTCTATTCCGTCCGGGTGGAAGAGGCGTTGCAGGGCGTCGGATCGAGCGTCGCCGTGCATAATGCCGGCATCGGCGGCAACACCACGCGGGATGCGAGGAAGCGCTTCGAGCATGACGTGCTCCGGCACCGGCCAAAGGTGATCGTGATGCAGTTTGGCATCAATGATTCCGCCGTGGATGTCTGGAAAACTCCGCCTGCGACTGCGCCGCGCGTGCCGCTCACGGAGTATCTCAAAAATGTGCGCGCCATGATTTCCGCCGCGAAGCTGCAGAAGGCCAGGGTGATTTTGATGACGACCAATCCACTCCGCTGGACGCCGAAGCTCAAGGACATGTATGGCCAGCCGCCCTACGATTCGGACAAGGAAGACGGCTTCGATTCCGCGCAACTTGCCGCCTTCAATGAAGCCCTGCGCAAGCTTGCCGCGGAACTCAGCCTCCCGCTCGTGGACGTGCGTGCCGCATATCCCGACTTTGCCGCGAAGCACGGCACGACCATTGATGGCCTGCTCCTCGACGGCATGCATCCGAACGATCTCGGCCACCAACTCGTGAGCGAACTTCTCTTCCCGGCGATCCGCACAGCGCTGCGATGAAGCTGGTGCTGTGCGAGCGAGTCTGCGGCGATCTCAGCGCGTCGTGACGCCTGCGGTGATTTCCTTCGCGTCGCTGCGGAGGATTTCGAGACCGCAGAGCACCGGCTGGTGCGCGGCATCGGCGTCGGGGCGGGAGAGGAGTTCGAGAGCGAGGTTGGCGGTGACATGCACATCGCGGAATTCCGCAATGAATGCACGGCTTGTCCCGCCTGCCTTTGCGACCGGATCGAAGTCCTTTGCCACCGTGTTGCCCTGGAGCTGGATGTCGAACACCCGCTGTCCGGGCTGATCATTTTCCAGCGCGGAAAAATACAGCCGCACCGTGTAGCTCGCAGCGGGCTGGTCTTTGCCGATGAGCGGAATGTCCGCGCGCGAGAGCCCGCGCACGCCCGAGGTGAAGACCCACGGTGTGTCGGTATTCGCGATCGGATGAGAGTCGGCGTTGACGCTGTACCAGTCGCCGCCTTTTGCGAACTTCGGCTTGATATCGAGCGCGAGATCAATGCCGGGGCGTGACGTGGGGCGCGGGTAGCTGAGCCACAGCTTGCCGTGCGAGTCGCGGCGGTCGCCGGGCGCGCCGATGTTCAGCGCCATGTGCTGCACGGGGAGCTTCGCGCCGGTCGCGCTGTACACGCCCCATTCCATCCGGTGCTCGCGCGGCTCGAAGACGATCGTCGCCGCGATGGAGAAAAGGCACACGCAGCCCGCGCTCGCCTCGGGGATCATCACGAGGCCGTTGGCGGGGATGGTGTTGATCCAGCAGCCGAGCCGTTGCCCTGCGAAATGCTCCGTGCCCTGATCTTCGTCGAGGTTGTAGTAGGCCGTGCTCTTCGAGCGGAAGAACATCATGTTTGGCGTCGCGGAGAGTGCGCCGCAGTGGTGGCCGGGTCGCGCAAACATCCACGCGCTCTGTTCGCCGGTGAGCGGATGCGTGCGCGTCTTCTGTTCGCCGGTGTAGAGGTCGTAGCCCCACGGCTCGGCGATGATTTCATTGCCGATCACGATCGGGCGGTGGCGGTAGTTCGCATCCTTCGCCCAGATTTTGTCGCCGGTGTTTGAGTTCAGCACGACGAGACGGCGGCGTGAAAATTCGCCTGCGAGGAATTGCGGCCAGTAGTGCCCGTTCGCGTTCGCACCGCCGAGGACGAGGTGGCCATTCTGATACATGAGAGTGAGGCTGCCGCCGCCGATACCGATGTCGCTGCAATCCGTCACGTCCACGGGCTTCGCCCACTCTTGCTTGCCAGTCTTTGCGTCGAGTGAAACAGCGAGGCGCAAGTCCGCCTTTTTTACGCGCTCCTCGGCGATCTTCTGCGCCTTGCCGGTGAGCTTCGAGAGATCGGTCTTGTCCTGGCTCAGCATTTCCTGGCGCTGCTCCGGCGTGAGCGAGGCATCAATGAAGAACACATGCCCGTCGCCGATGGCGATGGCGACGTGCGAAATATGCTGGCCGCGGTATGTCCAGGCGACCTTCCCGGTCTTCACGTCGAATGCGAAAATCGAATCCGTGTTGATCGAGAGCTTCGCGCCGCGCCGCGCGAGTTCCGCGGCATTTTCCGGACGCCGCGTGACGGTGCCGTAGAGGAGGCCGTCCTGAACCGCGATGTAGCCCCACTGCAATTCCTTGTCCCCTTCCGAGCCGGGCGCGGTGAAAGTGTGGACGATTTTTCCAGTGACCGCGTCGAACTGGATGCACTGGGCATCGAGCAGCATGAAGAGCGCGTCGTCGGTCGCGGCCATGTTGCCGGGTTCGCGCGCGTTGTACACGCCGATGCGCAGCGCACCGGGATTCTTTACCTCCCAGAGCAGCGCGCCGTTGTAGGCGTCGTAGGCCATGATAGATTCCTCGCCCTGGATGAAAAGGCGTCCATTCACCGAGAGCGGGCCGACTGCGCCGTTGTGCCGGTTCACCATCTTGCCCTGGCCGGGATCGCCATACCACAGCACGCTGAGGCCGCCCTTGATGCGCTGGTCGTCGTTGCTCGAAGTGTTCGTCGCGCTCCCGTACTGATGCGACCACGCGCCCGCGCCCGGCAGTGCTGCGCGCACGAGGCGCGACCACGCGCCGTCGTTTTCGATCTTCGCCTTCTCGTCCCCGAGCTTCGTCCACGCGAACCACGACGCGATGTTCGCCTTCGCCTTCGCCTTCACCGAATCCGCCGCGTCATCGGGCAGGCCGAGGCAAATCACGCCGCCGAGCGGTTTCAGGCAGCGTGCGATTTCCGCAGGCGCGCACGGCACTTCGCCGGTGAGCAGCGCCGTGTCGGACACGATGAGATTTGCAAAGTAGCTCGCATACGGAACGACGCTGAGATCGAGATGATCGAACGTAACGCGCGAGCCGTAGAGGCCGGTCTTCACGAGCGCCTCGCGGGCTGCGGCGACTTTGCGCGCATCGGAATCCACGCCGAGGATCACGAGTTCGCTGCGCTTCGCGAGTTCATACGCGAGCCGTCCCTGCTCACTGCCTGCGACGAGGCAGAAGCCGCGCTTCACGCCGGTCTGTTTCAAAATGGATTCCGCAGCGGCGGCGTAGGTGGCGGAGAGATCGTCTTTTGGAAAAGGATCGGCCACCGGCTGCGGCGCGATGGCGACCTGCGGATGCGATTTCGGCGTCGCGTCGGTGAACGCGTACACTTTTCCCGCCGACGTGCTCACGACGAGATGCCCGTCCGCAGCGGCGAGCCCGCGCGCATCGCCCTCGACCGCTTTTTTCCAAAGCTCCTTCCCCGTCTCCGCGTCGAGGCACACGACCTCGCCTGGCCCGCCGACGATGAGCGTCGAGCCTGCGATGATGAGCGCGGAATCGTGCTTCAGCGGCGCCTTCCACTTCACGCCCGTGACCGGCATCGCATCAATGGCCTTCTGCTTTACGGCGAGATCGTCCTTTTTCGTCTGATAGTCCGCGCGTTTCGATTCGTAGCTCTTGCCGAGCGTCGCGAGTGCGGTCTCCAGCTTCGCGATGTCGGCCTGTGCGGCGGCGTGTTCCGGGGTTTCCTTTTTTCCAACGGCCTCGATCTGCGCGAGATCCTTTTTCGCGGCGGTGAGTTCCTTCTCGGTCGCCGTCACTTTTTTCAATTCTTCGAGCGCGGGATGCTTTTTCAAGAACGTGCTCAGCGCCGTCAACGCGGACTCGGCCTTGTAGCGCGCGCGCGTGCCCTCCGCATGTTTGATGCGATCCACGCCGACGACTTCGCTGCCGTCCGCAAAGTATCCCATGTCGCCCGCAAGCGTCATCTGCCGGCCCTTGAACCACCCGAAGCCTGACTTCCCGCTCGTCTGCTCCGTCGCGAGAATTTGCCGTTCGCCGACCGCGTAGAGCTGGTCGTCCGCGAGCATCGCCTGCGTGCCGCCGATGCCGCGCCATGAGCCGCTCGATCGGTTGAGCGGCGCACCGGTCGTGCGGTTGAACGCCGCGGAAAGCGCGCGGCCTGACGGGACGAAAAGGATGTCCTTCGTCGCGAGCAGATAGCCCTGCGGCGAGAGATCGTTGCGTCCTGCGTCGTCCTGGCTGATCGCATCATTGCGCCACACGACTTTGCCCGTCGCGGCCTCGACTGCGTAGAGATAGACATTCTCGTGCGGGAAGATGCCCGCGCCGAAATACGCGGTGCCGCCATCCACGAGGACGCCGGTGCGCACGGGCCAGCGGGAGATCATGCGGCCTCGCGCGAGGATGCGTTCGTCATTCGGCCCGGCGCGGAGATTCCAGATCACTTTGCCGGTCGCCGCGTCGAGGCAGTACGCGTGGCCGTCGTCCGAGCCGACGAATAATTTTCCATCCACAATCATCGGCGCGAGGCGGATCGGGCCGTCGGTGAAAAAGGTCCACTCCTCCGCGCCCGTCGCGAGATTTTTGCAATACACGCGCCCGTCCACCGACGAGCCAAAGAACACGCGGCCACTCGCAATCGCGACGTGGAAGACCTCGTCGAAGCGGATGCGGTTCGTCATCACATAGCCCTCGAAACTGCGCCCCTCCTCGCCCGGCCACGCAAGCATCGGCGCGGTCGGCGAGGAAAATTCCCAGCGTCCTGCGAGCGGAGCGGCGAGCTTTTCCGCGGTCGCACCGACGCGCGAACTGTCGTGCTGATACGTGGGCCAGTCGGCGCGCGCTTGCAGTGCGGCGAGGCAGAAAAGGGCAATTGGGAGGAGGAGACGGCTCAGGGGATTCATGGGTTGGGGAAGTGGTGCGACGATGAAGGCCGCCGCGTCCCAATGCGACCCGCATCCTGCCGGAAACTTATGGGGACTCCCGAAAACACGGCATGGAAAAAACCGTGCCGAGGCGGGCGGCAAAGTAGTCCCGGGCTTCAGCCCGCCAGAGCGTTCCGACTCAGGGCGGGTGTTTGGATACAGGATTCGCACGCCAACGGCCTGCGCACGTCGTGACACGCTGAAGCGTGGGACTACTTTGCGCCGCGCCGCCCGTAGCCGCCGACGGCAGGAGGCGGGCGGTTCGCAACGCGGAGCGCGGAAAAAAGCGGCCCGCCTCCTGCCGTCGGCGGCTACGGGTGGGGCTTCGTCATTCGTCATTACCCCCAGCCTGTCCCTTGACAGCACTGCGCTCCCGCCATTACCTCCCCGCCCCGTGCGTTTCTTCCGCTCCAGTTTGTTCATGGCCATCGTCTCCGCGTTTGTGCTCACGGCGTGCGCGGTGGATGTCTTGGGCGATTGCTGCGGGTGGCAAGGGCAGGAGCAGGCGGACCATTGCGATTGCGCGCCGGGTGATCCGATGCCGGACAATGGCGATGACTGCCAGTGCCTGTGCCACGTCATCCTGACTCCGCTCACGACGGGGCCGTTGTGGGTGGCTGATGCGGTGTTCGTCCCCGCAGATTTTGTGGCCCAGAAGAATGAGTTCCCGCCGGATGCGGTGCCGCTCGGCATCGATCATCCTCCTCAGATCGCCTGACGCCTGACGCGCACCGTCGTGCCCTGGGGGTGCGGCGGATTTCCGCCGTCAGAATTTTTCAACCCGGCCCGTCGCCGGGGTTCTCCGTGTCCGCACCTCCGCGGGCACTCCGCACTCACTCAATTTTTCCCAAATCCATGCCTGTCCGAATACTCCACCTTCTCACCTTCCTCATCGTGTTGCCTCTCGCGGACGTCGCCGCGGAACGCGGTGTCTCCATCACACTCGACGGCGTGGGCGACCGCGTTCGCCGGAATAATCCGCAACTCGCCGCAGCCCGGCTCCGCATCGAGGAGGCGCACGGCAGGCTCGATCACGCCGGACGGCTCACAAATCCTGATCTCGATTTCGGCTTCGCACAAAATGTCCGCACGCCGGAGCACGGTTTCCGGCTGGAGTTCATGCAGCGGTTCCCGCTCACCGGGCGTCTCGCGCTGGAGAGGGCCGTCTCCCGCGCTCAACTCGCCGCCGCGGAGGCGGAGGTGCGCGACGTGGAGCGCAGGCTCGTCGCAGAGGCGCGGGCTCTCGCGGTGAAGCTGCTCGCGCTGCGGCAGCAGCGTGCGGTGCGCGTGAAGCAGATTGAAAACAGCCGCGAACTTGGCGAGTTCCTGCTCAAGCGTGTGGCGGCAGGCGAGGCGTCGCTCGTGGATTCCACACAGGTGCAGCTTGAGCGCGGCCAGCTCGGCACGTCGCTGCTGCTGCTCGACAGCGAGCGGGCGGCACTGCTCGGGGAATTGCGCCCGCTGCTCGGCATGCACGCGCCGGCCGCGTTGGAGATCACCGGCGAACTGCCGATGCCCGGCGGAACTCCGAAAGCCGGGGCGGATCCGGAACGGCGTGGCGATTACCAGGCCGCACAGCACGGCGCTGAGGCTGCGCGGGAAAGTGCGGCGCTCGCAAAGGCGAACAAGTGGGCGGACATCGGCGTGGGCCTGACCGCCGAGCACACCCGCACGGAGGACGCGCCGGACGGACTCAAACGCGACACAATGGTCGGAGTGAAATTCAGCCTGCCGCTGCCGCTTTGGAATGCCAATGAGGGCCGCATCCGTGAAGCAAACGCCGCTGCCATCCGTGCGGAGAAAGAAGTATCCGCGCTCGCCTCGCAAATCCGCGGTGAAGCCGCGGGCGCACGCGGTGAAATGGCCGCGCTCGCCAAGGTCATCGCTTCCATCGCCGACGATCTCATCCCGCAGGCGCAGCAAATCGAGGAGCAGCGCCGGACTGCTTACGGCATCGGCCAGACCGCGTTCACCGAGGTCGTCCGCGCACGTGGCGGGCGCTTCGAACTCGAAGTGCAGCTCGTGACGGCCCTGCGCGACTACCACCTCGCCCGCACGCGCTACCTCGCGGCCACCGGCGCGACTGCAAGCCAACCGAAACCGGCCAAACGCAAGTGACCCGCAACATGCACCCATCCATGATCAGAAAACTCACGATCCTGTCCGCCGTGCTGCTCGCGCTGTCACCCATGCGTGCCGCCATTTCGCCGGAGGAGGCCGCCGCCACTGTCATCCTCGACGAGACCGGCGAGAAGAACCTGAAGATCGAAACCGTCGAGGCCGAGGAGACTGACTTCGAGGAGATCGTCTTCGCGCTCGGGCGCATCGAGGTCATTCCCGAAAGGCGCTCCGTCGTCGCGAGCCGCATTCCGGGGCGCATCGTCGAATTGAAAACCACGCTCGGCACGATGGTGCAAAAGGACGCCGACGTGGCGCGGATCGAGAGCCGGCAGCCGGGCGACCCGCCGCCGAGCATCTGGCTGAAAGCGCCGGCCAGCGGCCTCGTCACCGAGAGCAAGGCGCGCATCGGCGAGCCGGTGGACCCGGACAAGGCGCTGCTAGAAATCACCGACCTCGCCGAAGTGTATGCCGTCGCGCGCGTGCCCGAGCATCTCGCCGGCAAGCTCAAGCCCGGCTCCGTCGCGCACATCGTCGTCACCGCGCTGGCCGGCGAGAAATTCGACGGCACACTGCTGCGCTTCGGCACGGCGGCAGACAAGGCGAGCGGGACGATTGATGCAATTTTTGCCCTGCCGAATCCCAGCCTCACTTTGCGTCCCGGGCTGCGCGCGGAATTTTCCATCGTGCTGAGCAAGCGCGAGGGCGTGATGAGCATCCCGCGCCTCGCGCTGCAAGGGGACGCGACCAGCCGCACCCTGTACCGCAAGCACTACGACAACACGCTCAAGCACACCTTCGTGCGCGTGCCGGTGCAAATCGGCGTGATGAATGACCGCTTCGTGGAAATCACCGCCGGTCTCGTTTCGGGCGACGAAGTGGTGACGACCGGCGCGTATTCGCTCGCATTTGCGGGCAAGGGCAGTGTGAGCCTGAAGGCCGCGCTCGATGCCGCGCACGGCCACGAGCACGCCGAGGACGGCGGCGAACTGACTGCCGAGCAAAAGGCAAAAAGCGCTTCACAGAAAAGTGGCGACGGCCACGCACACAGCGGCGGCGGATTTTCGATGCTCACGATTTTCTCCCTCGCCTCGAACGGCCTCCTGCTCGTGCTGCTCGTCGTGGCGATGCTGCGGAAGCCGAAAGCGGATGAAGTGGCAGCGGCGAAGGCAGAACGCAAAACGGAGGAGGTTCAGCCGTGATGCGGAGTATCGCTGCTGTCCGATTCCGCGTCGCCAAGCTCGGCGACGATGCGCTCCACCTGCGCCCGCAGCGGGTCGAGGTGGTTCACGACGACATCCCAGAGCTTCTGCCACTCAATCTCGAAGTAATCATGAACGAAAACATGCCGCGTTTTTTCAATCGCGTTCCACGGTACTTCCGGGTGCGCGGCTTTGAGTTCCGTTGTCGTTTTGAAAACGGCCTCGCCCATGATTTCGACCTGCTTGAGCGTGAAGTAGCGGTTCACCTCATCCGCATTGAATGCCTCGAAGTTCGCCGGCTGATGACGCCGGACGAGCGCAATCGCTTCGAGGATGTCGCGCATCCGCTCAATATCGCGGCGTGCTTTTTTCAAAGCGGCACCAAGTCCCGTTCGATGCTCGCGCGCAGGCGCGGGCGCATTGTCGGATATTCACGCATCACATGGACGTTGCAGTCGAGCAGCCCAGAAATTTCCTCCTGTAAGTCGAACTGCTTCGCAAAAACATCCCACCCGGTTGCATCCGGGAATCGCGTGAGCACATCCACGTCGCTCTCCGGCGTGTCATCCCCGCGCGCGACCGAGCCGAAGATGCGCACGTCCGTCGCGCCGTGCTTCGCCGCGAGCGCGAGGATGGCGTCGCGGTGTTTGGCGATGAGTTCCCGTTTCGACATGCCCGCACCATGCCGCAAAGCGCGGCGGGCCGCAATCCCAGCTTCTTTTGGCCATGCTCAATAAACTCATCCGCTTCGCGCTCCACAACCGCGCCATCGTCATTGCGTTTGCGCTGCTGCTCATGGTCATGGGCGTGCGGACGACGATGGAGCTGCCGGTCGAGGTGCTGCCGGATCTCACGAAGCCGACCGTCATCGTCCTCACCGAGTCGCCGGGCCTTGCGCCGGAGGAGGTGGAGATCAACATCACCCAGCCCATCGAGCGTTCGCTGCTCGGCGTCGCGGGGCTGACGCGGCTGCGCTCGAATTCCGACGTGTCGCTCTCGCTCGTGTATGCGGAGTTCGCGTGGGGCACGGACATCTACAAGGCGCGGCAATTTGTGCAGGAGCGCCTCGCGGGAGTGCGCGGCACGCTGCCGGCGGGCGCGGAGCCGTTCCTCACCCCGGCGGCTTCGCTCATGGGCGAAATCCTCCTCGTCGGCGTGAGCAGCCGCGACGGGAAAATGCTGGCGCGCGACGTGCGGACGATTGCCGACTGGACCATCCGCCCGCGCATCCAGAGCATCCCCGGCATCGCCGAAGTGCTGAACATGGGCGGCGGCATCAAGCAGGTGCAGGTGCTGCCGGAGCCGAACCGCATGGCGGCGCACGAGGTCACTTTTCAGGAACTCGAAACCGCGGTGAAGGAAGCCGCGAGCAACTCGACCGGCGGCTTCATCAACACCGGCACGACGGAAATCATGGTGCGCAATCTCGCCATGAGTGTGCAACTCGAAGACATCGCGCGCACCGTGGTGAAGCGCGTCGGCGACCGCAGCATCAGCATCGCGGATGTGGCGAAGGTCGAGTGGGGCATCGAGCCGATGCGCGGCGACGGCAGCGTGAACGGCGTGCGCGGTGTGGTGATGAGCATCACGAAATCGCCCGGCTTTGACACGCTCGGGCTCACCGCAAAAATCGAAACCGCGCTCGCCGAACTGCAAAAGACACTGCCCGCCGGCGTCGAGGCCATCGTGCTTTTCCGGCAGGGTGATTTCATCGAGCACGCCGTCGGCAATCTCAAGGAAGCCATCCGCGACGGGGCCATCATGGTGACCATCGTCATCTTCCTTTTCCTGCTTAATTTCCGCACGACGTTCATCACGCTCATGGCGATGCCGCTGTCGTTCGCGATCACGATGCTCGTCTTCAAGTGGTTCGATATCTCCGTGAACTCGATGACGCTCGGCGGCCTCGCCGTCGCCATCGGCATGGTCGTGGACGACGCCATCGTGGATGTGGAAAACGTCTTCCGGCGTCTGCGTGAAAATGCCGTACTCGAAAAGCCGCATCCTCGCCTCGACGTGATCGCGAAGGCCTCCGGCGAAGTGCGGAACTCCATCCTCTACGCGACGATCCTCATCGTCCTCGTCTTCCTCCCGCTGCTCGGGCTGACGGGCGTCGAGGGCCGGCTCTTTTCTCCCATCGCCATCGCCACCATCGTCTCGATGATTGCGTCCTTCATCGTGTCGCTGACGGTCATCCCCGTGCTCTGCTCGATGCTGCTGCGCCCCAAGGAAGGCGGCGCGCATAAGGACGGCCTCGTGACGCGCGGCATGAAATGGCTGCTCGAAAACACGCTGCTGCGCCTCGGGCTTTCGCAGCCGTTCCTGCTGCTCGGCATCGTCGGCATGATGGTCGTCGGCGCGTTCCTCCTGTATCCGCAAATGGGGAAGGACTTCCTGCCGTCGTTCCGCGAGGAGACGGCGCTCATTTCCAGCACCGCCGCGCCGGGCACTTCGCTCGACGAGATGAACAACATCTCCGACGTCATCGAGCAGCAGCTCCTGAGCATCCCGGAGGTGAAAAAAGTCGGACGCCGTCTCGGACGCGCCGAACGCGGCGACCACGTCGTGCCGGTGAGCACGGCGGAGTTCGACGTGGATTTTCGCGAGGACAAAAAGACGCACGGCGGCGCGGGCAAAGACCGCACGCGCGCCGAGATTCTCGCGGATGTGCGCGCGAAGGTGCAGGGCGTGCCCGGCACCTTCAGCGTGGTGATGGGGCCGCTCGCCGACCGCATCGGCCACATGCTCAGCGGCGTGAGCGCGCCCGTGGCGGTCAAGATCTTCGGCCCCGACCTCGACAAGCTGCGGCAGCTCGGCATCGAGATTCAGGCCGTCGCGAAAAAGATTCCCGGCTTTGAAGACGTGAAACTGGATCAGCAATCCGTCATCGCGCAGCTCCGCGTCGAGGCAAACCGCGAGCGTTGCGCCGCCTACGGCATCACGCCCGGAAAGCTCAACGCCACGCTCTCCACGCTGCTCGGTGGCGAAAATGTCGCCGCACTCCGCGAGGGCCAGCGCGAAGTGGATCTCGCCATCCGCCTGCCGCTGGAGTGGCGCGAGACGCCGGACAAACTCGCCGAGCTGCCCATCGAGGTGGCCAATGGCGAAGGCGGCGTGCAGCGCATCCCGCTGCGCCTCATCGCCGACGTGCGCGAGGCCAAGGGGCCAAATGTCATCTTCCGCGAAAACGCCCAGCGCCGCTTCGCCCTCGCCATCAAGCCGACCGTGCGCGACGTGGGCACGCTCGTCGTGGATTTGCAAAACCGCGTCGCGGAAAAGGTGAAGCTGCCCGAAGACTACTTCGTGAGCTACGAGGGTGAATTCCTCGCGCAGCGCGAAGCCTCGCAGCGCATCGCCATCCTCAGCACCGTCGTATTTTTCGTCATCGCGTTCCTGCTCTACGGCTATTTCCGCACGCCGTTCTTCGCGTTCCAGGTGCTCTTCGACATCCCGCTCGCGCTCGTGGGCGGGCTGGTCTTCACGTATTTCAAACTGAACAACATCTCCATCGCCACGCTCGTCGGCTTTATCGCCGTCGCGGGCGTCGCCGCGCGGAACAGCATCATGCTCCTCTCGCACTACCTGCACCTCATGCAGCACGAGGGCGAGGGCTTCACGAAGGCGATGATCATCCGCGGCACGAAGGAGCGGCTCGTCCCCGTGCTCATGACCGCGCTCGCCGCGGGCATCGGCCTCATCCCGCTCGTCCTCGCGGCCGACCAGCCGGGCAAGGAAATCCTGCATCCCGTCGCTGTCGTCATCGTCGGCGGCCTCATCACCAGCACGCTGCTCGGCCTCGGCGTCACGCCCACGGTCTTCTACACCTTCGGGTGGAAGGCCGCACAAAAGGCCATTGAGAACGAAGCCCCCGCCTCGCACTGAAACTTTCCCCCAAACAACCAAACCAAAACCACATCACATCCCATGAAAACACACATCCTCGCGCTGCTTGGAAGCCTCGCAATCACTACCGCCGCCTTCGCGCACGGCGACATCGAAATCGGACCCAACGGCGGCCGCATCCTCGAGTTCTCGAAAAACCAGACCGTGCATGGCGAAGTCATCCTCAAAGGCGGGAAGTTCCAGATCGCCGTTCTCGACAAGGACATGAAGCCCGTCGCCCTCGCCGAGCAGACGCTCACCGCCAGCGGCGGCCCGACCGGCAAGGCGGAGAAGCTCGCGGTGGAAAAGACCGGCGATCGCTTCGTCCTGCCGCTGCTGAAATCCGGCGATTGGCTCATCGTGCAGTTCAAGGAAAACGCCAAGGCCAAGGCCGTCACCGCGCGCTTGCAATACGACACGAACCCCTGCCCGAAGTGCAAAGGCCCGGAGTGGCTCTGCGCATGCGCAGCGGAGGAGGCAAAGAAGGCGAAAAAGTAGTCGGCCGTGAGGGCCGCCTGATTACCAAAAACCTGGCAGCGCAGCAGCGACGCCCCCATCGGCAGGACAGCATCGCCTCGCACCCGGCAAGGGGCGGGATGATCGCATCCTTTCCAGATCGCGGCGGACGCGTAATGTGGCGCGCATGTTCCGCACTTTGCTCCGCACGTTCTGGCTGTCCGTGCTTGCTGCATTTGCAGTCGCGCAGTCCGCACGCGCCTGCTCCGTGCCCGTCTTCCGTTACGCGCTGGAGCATTGGGATGCCGCGCCATTCCAAGTATTCTTGTTTCATCGCGGCCCGCTTTCCGACATTCAGCAGGCCATCCGGCGCGAACTTACGAACGACGGGCTCGCGGGAAAAGCACATGCGAATATTTCCATCCGCGCCGTGGATCTCGAACAGGATCCGCCGCCGGAACTCGTCGAACTTTGGCAGCAGACCGGCATCGAGACGCTGCCGCTGCTGGTCGCGCGGTTTCCCGCTGCGAATCGCGTGAACCGCGTCTTCTGGTCCGGCCCGCTGAGTGCGGAGAGTGTCGCGGAGCTTCTCGATTCGCCTGCGCGCAAGGAGATCGTCCAGCGCCTCGGTGAGGGCCAGAGCGCGATCTGGCTCGTGCTCGAAAGCGGCGATGCGACGAAGGACGCTGCGGCAGCGGAATTGCTCGACGAGCGGCTGAGGCATCTCGCGTCCATCCTCCAGCTCCCAAAACTCGACGCACAGGACATCGCGAACGGCCTCGTCTCGACGGGACAGGAGGGACTGCGGCTGGAGTTTTCCACGTTGCGCATCGCGCGGGATGATCCACGCGAGCAGATGTTCATCCGAATATTGCTCGGCGCAGAGGCGGATCTCGCGGATGCAAAGGGACCGCTCGTGATCCCTGTCTTCGGCCAGGGCCGCGCGCTCTTTGCGCTCGTCGGCGACGGCATCAAGAACGAGACAATCGACAAGGCTGCGACATTCCTCATCGGCAAGTGCTCCTGTGAAGTGAAGGAGCAGAATCCCGGCTTCGATCTGCTGCTGGCCGCGGATTGGAAGGCGCTCCTTGCCGCGCAGAATGCAGGCATCCCCGATCTGCCGACGATGGCGGAGCTGACAAAATCCGCGCCCGTGACCGTGACCATTTCCGCGGGCAATCCGCCTGCGAAAACCAGCCCTGCAAACGCAGCGCCCCGCACGATGGGGATGCCGCTCGCCATCGCGATGGGAATCACCGTGCTCGTGGTCTCCGCATTCGCGCTGCGGCGGGGAAAATAACTTGCGCCAGCCGTCGCTCCGTCAATGGGGCGTGATGTGAGCGTGCGTCCCGGCTCAGTCGCTACGAATGTTGGATTCGTGCGGTTGTTCTGCTACGCGGCTCGTTGCCGTTCCCCCACCGATGCCCCATTCCAAAATCCTCGCCAAGATCCGCGCCGGAAAAGTCGCCCGCGTCTGCTCCGCCGGCATCCCGGCCATCTACATGCCGCAGATGGCCGCGCACTTCGGCTACGACGGAGTGTGGGTGGATGCGGAGCACCGTGCCTGGGATGCCCGCGATGCGCGTGAGATGATCCTGCGCCATCACCAGGCGGACATTGATTGCGTGTGGCGTCCTTCCACCTTGGAAAAATCCGGGCTCTCGCGCCTGCTCGAAGATGGCGCCACCGCGCTGATGATTCCGCAGGTGAACACGGCGGAACGCGCGCGGCAACTGGTCGAGGCAGTGAAGTTCCCGCCGCTCGGGGAACGCGGTCTCGATGGCTCGGGACTGGATGCCGGCTTCTGGGTGAAAAAGCTGCCCGACTACCCGCAGCACGCGAACCGCGAGACTGCGCTCATCGTGCAAATCGAAACCCCGCTCGGCGTGGAGAACGCGGAGGAGATTGCCGCGGTGGATGGCGTGGACATCGTGTTCATGGGCCCCGGCGATCTGTCGCTGCGGCTCGGCTGCCAGCCTTCGTTGCAGGACCCCGTGCTCCGCGCCGCACTGGATCGCATGGCCGCCGCGTGCCGCAGCCAGCACAAGCCGTGGGGCTTCCCCGCGGGCAGCATCGAGGATGCGAAAGCGCTCATCGACATGGGTGCGCAGTTCATCAATTTCGGCAGCGAATTCTTCGGAATCTTCAAGCATCTCGAAACCTGCGCTGCGCAGTGGAACGAGGCATTTGGCGAAACCTGAGCGCACGCAAAGCCGTTCATCCCCATCCTCTGTCGAACACCTCCGCACTCAACCGAATCAATGCTCCCGGGACTCTTTTTGAAATCGCTCATCGCAGCGGTGTTCGGCATCCTGATTCTTGCCGGAGGCGCATGCGGACAGGGTGAAGTCTCCCTGAATCTCGATCCCACAAAGGAAAACCCGCGCAACTCCGAGGGATCATTCGCGACGCTCGCATCGGGGCGCATCATCTTTTGCTATTCGCAATTTTACGGCGGTGCGGCGGATGAAAGCCCGGCGCGCATCGTGCGGATTCACTCGGATGATCAGGGCCGCACGTGGAGCCAGCCGGAAGTGATCGTGGAAAACACGAGCGGCAAGAACGTGATGAGCGTGTCGCTGCTCCGTCTCGCGAGCGGGAAGCTCGCGCTGTTTTACTGCGTGAAGAACAGTTGGATCGACTGCCGCCCGCACATGCGTGTCTCTGCGGATGATGGCGCGACGTGGAGCGAGGCGAAGCTCGTGCTGGCTGCGCCGGGCTACTTCGTGCTGAACAACGACCGCGTGATCCAGACGAGCAAAGGACGCATCATTCTCCCGCTCGCCTTCCACCGTTCGCGCGGAACGGATCCGCATTCGAGCAAGTCATTCGATGCCCGCGCGATTGCGATGTGGATTTATTCCGACGATGAAGGTGCGACGTGGCAGGAAGCGAACACCTGGTGGGCGATGCCCGTGCGCAGCGGGACGGGATTGCAGGAGCCGGGTGTGGTGGAACTCGCGGACGGCGCTCTCTTTTCGTGGAGCCGAACGGACCAGGGCGCGCAGTTTGGCTTCACCTCCTCAGACGCTGGGAAGACGTGGACGCCGCCCTTTGCGACCGATCTGAAATCACCCGCCGGTCCTGCGAGCATCAAGCGTCTGCCGGGCAGCGCGGACCTTCTCGCGCTCTACAACGATCACTCCGGCCAGTTCCCATTCCCGCCGAAGAAACGCAACCCGCTCGTCGCCGCCATTTCCAGTGACGGCGGAAAAACGTGGCCGCAGCGCAAGCTGATCGAGAGCGACCCCGATGGCCTGTATCACTACATCGCGATCCACTTCACCGCCGACGCAGTGCTGCTCGGCTACTGCGCGGGTGACAGCAAAGTCGGAGCGCTGAACCGCCTGCGCATCCGCCGCCTCGACTTGGACTGGCTGCGCCGGCCTTGAAGGACGTGATGTAGTTTTTCCTCCCATGTCGCCTCCCGCCACTTCCGGCAGCGATGCTGTCGATCTGAGTCCGCTCCCGAGGGCCTGGCTCGTGGTCGCATTGCTCTGGGTCGTGGGCTGCCTGAATTACCTCGACCGCATCATGCTCACCACGATGCGGGATTCGATCAAAGCGGCGATCCCGATGGGTGATGATGACTTCGGCGCGCTGACGATGGTCTTCCTCCTCGTCTATGGCGTGCTGAGTCCGGTGGGCGGCTGGTGCGCGGATCGCTTCAGCCGCAGTCGCGTCATTCTCATCAGCCTCGGCGTGTGGTCGCTCGTCACGTGGGCCACGTCTTTTGCGCAGACGTATCAGCAGCTTGTCTGGACCCGCGCGCTCATGGGGATCAGCGAGGCGTGCTACATCCCCGCCGCGCTCGCGCTGATCGCGGACTATCATCGCGGCAGCACGCGGTCGCTGGCCACGGGCATTCACATGAGCGGCATCTACGCGGGCATGGCGCTCGGCGGAATGGGCGGCTGGATGGCCGATCACCACGGCTGGTCCTCCGGCTTCTTCACGTTCGGTGCGTTCGGCGTCGCATACACGCTCGTCTTGCTCGTGCTCCTGCGCGATGTGCCAAAGTCGCAGCACGCCAATGCGGGCAATGCGCCGGTGCATCCTGTCGAGACGTTCCGTGCGCTCGGGGGGAGCGTGGCGTTCTGGATCATCGCGCTGCATTGGGGGCTGCTGGGTTTTGCCGGCTGGGCATTCGTGACTTGGATGCCGACCTTTCTGCGCGAGCACTATCACCTCTCGCAGACCGAGGCAGGCTTCACCTCCACGGCTTACACGCAGGTCGCGGCGTTCTGCGGCGTGCTCGCCGGCGGTGCGTGGGCCGATCGCTGGAGCCGCACGCAATTGCGCGGTCGTGTGTGGGTGCCGATGATCGCGCTGACGCTCGCCGCACCGTTTGTCTTCATGGCTTCGCACACCGAGGCGCTGTGGTTTGCCGTCGTGTGCCTCATCGCGTTCGGCTTCGCGCGCGGCTGCTCGGACTCGAACATGATGCCCATCCTCTGCCAGGTCGCCGCGCCGCAGCATCGCGCCACGGGATACGGCATCCTGAATTTCTTCAGTTGCTGCATCGGCGGGGCGGCCGCCTATCTCGGCGGCTGGCTGAAGGAACGGCATGTCGATCTGAGCCTGCTTCTCATGGGTTCCGCGCTGGGAGTCCTTGCGAGCGGACTTCTTCTTGCACTCGTGAAACCCGCTCGCCGCGGGTAGCAATGGAACAACGATGCACGCCACCACCCATCACTCATGAGACGATCCAAAATCCTCGCCAAGATCCGCGCCGGAAAAGTCGCACGCGTCTGTTCCACCGGTTCGCCCATCGCGATGTATCCGGCGCTTGCCGCCCACTTTCACTACGACGGCATCTGGCTCGACGCCGAGCATCGCGTATGGGAGCCGCGTGAATTGGACGCCATGCTCGCGCAACATCACGCCGCGGACATTGACTGCCTGCTGCGTCCGCCGACGAA
>JAYWEO010000127.1:0-5682 GCA_043779225.1 Prosthecobacter sp. | reverse complement strand
GAGGCGAGCGGCACGAGCGGCATGAAGCTCCCGCCGAGCGGCGGCCTGAATCTCAGCGTGCTCGACGGCTGGTGGTGCGAGGCGCACACGGGCAAGAATGGCTGGGCCATCGGGCCAGAGATTCCCGAGAGCACGATCCCGCCGGAGCCGGCGTACGAGGATGATGTGGATGTCCACAGCCTTTTCCACGTGCTGGAGACGCAGATCCTGCCGCTCTATTACGCCAAGCCCGACGGGCGTCTTCCGCTCGCATGGATCAATCTCATGCGCGAATCCATCCGCACGATCGTCCCCGTTTTCAATACGCACCGCATGGTGAAGGAATACACGCAGCGCCTCTACGCACCCGCCGCCGCAGCCCACACGACGCTCATCGAGAACTCCTGCAAGAAGGCCGTGGAACTCGCGCGCTGGAAGGACAGCATCCGCCGCGACTGGTCGTACGTGAAGCTCGCGGACACCGCCATCCACACGGGCAATGGCGTGAACGTGACCGTCGGCGACGCCGTCGAGGTCAGCGTGCGTGTCTCGCTCGGGCCGATTGCGCCGGAATTCGTGCGCGTGCAGGCATTCGTCGGAGACTCCACGAATGGACAGATCACCCACCCGGCCACGATCGACCTCAGCCAGGTCGAGAAGCTCGGGACGGGCGTGTTCCGTTTCGCCGGCGCGATCCCGACCTGCGAAAGCGGCAGCTACGGCCTGAATGTGCGCGTGATCCCCACGCACCCGAACCTGATCCAGGAGCACGAGCTGCGGCTCATCACCTGGGCGCACTGAGGGTGGCGCAGTTTGCGGATTGCGAAGACGGGCGATTCCCGCTTCCCTTCACGCTTCCTGTTTGAAGTGAAGCCGTCTCGCGCGACGGGGGCCGCCACCCCCGTGGTTGCCCGGAGCCGAGAGCGTGCTTCCTTTCCCGACAAACCCTGACCCCGATGTATTTTCACCGCGCATGCTGAGCTGCTCTACCTGCTGGAATTCCGGACGCCACACGGATGGCGTCGCCATGCTCGAAGAAATCCTGGACCTCGGCTTTGACACCGTGGAACTCGGCCACGGCACGCGATTGCCGCTCGTGGAGGGCATCTTGAAAATATGGGAGGCGGGAAAGGTGAAGGTCAGCTCGCTGCACAACTTCTGCCCGCTGCCGCCCGAGATCCCGCGCGCCTCGCCGGACTGCTATCAGTTCAGCGCGAGCAATGACGGTGAGCGTGACCGCGCGGTGCGGCACAGCTTCAAGACGATTGATTTTGCCAGGCGCCTCGGCGCGAAATTCGTCGTGATGCATCTCGGCTCCGTGCCGATCGACGACTACACGCGCGCGCTCGTGCAGCTCGCCGAGGAAGGCAAGCATCTCTCGAAGGAATACGTCGCGCTCAAGCTCGAAGCCGTGAGGCAGCGCGAGGCCAAGCAGGTGCCGCCTTTCATCCGCATGCTGGAGTGCCTCCGCCGCGTCGTGGACTACGCGGGTGAAAAGGGAATCAAGCTCGGCATCGAGAGCCGGCACAGCTTCGAGGAAATCCCGAGCGAGCGCGAGATGCTCGATGTGCTCGCGCGCATGAACCCGGACGTCGTCGGCTACTGGCACGACTTCGGCCACGTGCAGGTGAAGCACAACATCGGCTTCCTCGATCACTTCGAGTGGCTCTCCCGCGTCGCGCCGCGCCTCCTCGGCTGCCATCTGCACGACACCGTGTGGCCGGGCCGCGACCACATGGCGCCCTTCACGGGCGGCGTGGAATACGACCGCCTCATCCCGCTGCTGCCAAGGGACACGCTCTTCGTCTTTGAGATGAGCCCGCGTCGTACGAAGGAGGAAATCACCACCGCGCTCGCGAAGTGGAAGGAGAAATTCGGCGAGTGAACGTCCAACGTCCAACGTCCAATGTCCAACGTCCAGAGCGTCGCTACCGGGCGCCGGTGTCGTGTCCTTCATTGGATGTTGGACGTTGGGCGTTGAACGTTGGACGTTCGCAACTCCGCCCCGCCGCTTGCGCATGAAAAAACTCGCGCTCGCCCTTTTCCAAATCTCGATCACTGCGCTGCTGCTGTGGTGGGTCTTCCGCGACGAGGCGAAGCGCCACGCGCTGAATGACGCACTGCATCAGGCGAACTGGTGGTGGCTCGCCGCCGGTGTCGGCATGTACGGGCTGTTCGAGATCCTCGCGGGCATCCGATGGCAGATCCTGCTGCGCGTGCAGGGCATCCATCTTTCGTGGTGGCGGCTCTACGGGCTGCTCATGGTCGGCCTGTTCTTCAGTCTTTTCATCCCCGGCGGCACCGGCGGCGATCTGATCAAAGGCTACTATCTGCTGAAGGAGGCCCCGGTCGGGCACAAGACCTCCGCCGCGCTCAGCGTGGTGATGGATCGCCTGCTCGGCCTGCTCGGAGTCGGCGTGCTCACGGTGGTCATCACGGCATTTCGATGGGACTGGCTCACGAGTGATCCGTTCACGAAGCACTGCGTGTTCCTGGTGCTCGGCATCCTTGCCGTCAGCGTCTCCGGCATCCTCCTCGCCGGGCTCGTCTCCGGCCTGCGTCTCGTGCATGCGCTGCCGGAGAAAATGCCGGGCCGCAATTTTCTCGCGTCCGTCTCCGGAGCCTACGCGCTGTATGGCCGCGCATGGTTCGCGACGCTGTGCGCGATCTTCATCTCCGTGCTCGCGCATGTGGCGCACTACTCGACGTTCTGGTGCGTGACAAAATCGCTCGACGACTCCGGCCCGCGCAAACCCTCCGCGATCGAGCTCTACTCCACCCTGCCGATCATCGAGGGAGCCGCCGCGATCCCGATCACGCCCGGCGGACTCGGTGCGCGGGAGATGCTCTTCGATCAAGTGCTCACGCCGCTCGCGGACCTGGAGCAAAACGTCGCGCCGACGATTTCCGTGCTCGGCTATCTCTGCATCGCATTCTGGGGCGGCGTCGGCGGCATCTTCTACATTTTCTATCGTCCCAGCCGCGCGCAGCGGAAGGCCATCCGCGCCGAAACTGAGGCACAGTTCAAGGGAACCCACATCGGGTGATGGCCTCCGCGCCTTCGAGTCGGAAGCTGCCTCGCCCGTTCGTCACCGCGAATTTCGCCGTCACCGCGGATGGCCGCATCAGCACGCGCAATTTCACGCCGAGCGATTTTTCCTCGCGGGGCGACAAGCGCCGCCTCGTGAAAATCCGCGCTGCGTGCGACGCCGTGCTCGTCGGTGCGCGCACGCTCGCCTCGGATACGATGACCCTCGGCATCCCGGGAATCCGCGTGGAAAAGCCGCCGCTCCGCGTGATCGTGAGCAACAGCGGACGCATTTCGCCTCAGCTGCGCGTCTTTCAAAAGCCCGGCGCACCCATCGTGATTTTCACCACTCGCAAGATGCCCGCAAAGACCCGCGATGCGCTCGCGCAAATCGCGGATATCTTCATCCACCCTGCGACCGCAGTGGATCTCACGCTGGCGCTCGCCATCCTCCGCGCCGACTACGGCGTGAAGCGCCTCGTGTGCGAGGGCGGGGGGACGCTGCTGCGCTCCTTTGCCACCGCGGACCTCCTCGACGAAATCCATCTCACGCTTTGCCCGCTCATCTTCGGAGGCAGCGGTGCGCCGACACTCACCGGCGTGCCGGGAAAATTCCTGCCGAAGAGCATTCAATTGAAGCTCGTGGAGATGAAGCGCGTAGGAGAAGAGTGCTTCACACGCTGGAGCGTTGTTCGCGCCGTCCATAAAGTCCATCGCGTCCAAGGCAAGGCGCGCGCTGCAAAGTAACCGCACCACGATGACGATGCCCGACTCCGTCTCAGAAACCGCGCCGCGCCGCCGCGCCGTCATCACCGGCATCGGCCCCATCGCCGCGTGCGGCGTCGGGCTCGACGCCTTCTGGTCCGCGATTCGCGAGGGCCGCACCGGCATCGCACCGGTGTCGTGCTTCGATGCGACGGTCTTCCACGCCCGCCACGCCGGCGAAGTGCGTGGCTGGGACGGCGCGCAATTTTTCCCGCCGCACCGCCTGAAGCGCCTCGACCGCTACGCGCAGTTCGCCGTCGCCTCCGCGCTGCTCGCGCTCGACGACGCAAAGCTTCCGTGGAGCCGCGAGACGCCGAATGCCCGCGCTGGCGTGAGCTTCGGCACCGCGCTCGGCGGCATTTCGAATGCAGAGGCCGAGCACGCGCGCTTTTTGAAAAAAGGCCCGCGCGGCGTGAGCCAGACGCTCGCGCTCCAGGTCTTCGGCGGCAGCGCGCACAGCAATATCGCGATCGAATGTGGTTTCCGGGGCGTCGGCACCACGAACTCGAATTCCTGCGCGAGCGGCGCGGTCGCTGTCGGCGAGGCACTGCGCTACATCCGCGACGGCTGGGCCGACGTGATGATCGCGGGCGGTGCCGAGGCCCCGATCAGCCCGCTCACATTCGGTGCATTCGATTTCATCAAGACGATGAGCCGGTGGCAGGGCGATCCCGCCGCATTCGCATGCCGCCCATTCGACAAGGATCGCGACGGCTTTGTGATGGGTGAGGGGGGCTGCTCGCTCGTGGTCGAGGAATACGGCCATGCCGTGCGCCGCGGCGCGCGCATCTACGCCGAGGTCCTCGGCTACGCGCTGAACAACGACGCCTCCCACATGACGAGCCCGCTGCCCACCGGCGAATGCGTCACCGCCTGCATGCGCGCCGCTCTCGCCGACGCACGTCTGCAGCCGCGCGACATCGGCTACGTCAATGCCCACGCCAGTGGCACCCAGCTCAACGACGCGAACGAGGTCGCCTGCATCCGCACCGTCTTCGGCTCCGAGGGCGAAGTGCCCCCGCCAGTCAGCGGCACCAAGCCATTCACTGCGCACCCGCTCGGCGCGACCGCCGCGATGGAGGCCGCGATCTGCGTGCTCGCGCTGCGCGATCAATGGCTCCCCCCCACGCTCCATCACCGCACCCCCGATCCCGCGTGTGAAATGGACATCATCCCAAACACCGGACGCCCTCACACCTTCCGACACGCGATGAACAACGCATTCGGTTTCGGCGGAGCAAACTGCTCGCTCGTGCTCGGGCTCGTGGAAAGTTGATGCGAAAGTTGATGCGAAAGTTTCTCGCGCTCTTTTCCGAGATGGATTGTCCTCGCGAAAACCAACTCACTCCCCAAATGAATCCCATCACTCCCATATCCCGCCGTGAATTTGCCATGCAGTCTGCGCTCGCCATCGCCGCGCTTGCGGCGGGTGCGCCGTCCGTCGCCGCCGCGCCTGCGGCACCTTGGAAGATCATCGCGTTCAGCAAGCCGTTCGACAAGCTGAGCCCGGATGACACCGCGGACCTCGTCGCCGATGTCGGCTGGGATGGCATCGAATGCGGGGTGCGAAGCAAGGCGGGCCATATCCTGCCGGAGCGCGTGGAGGAGGATCTGCCGAAGATGGTCGAGGCGCTGAAGAAGCGCGGCAAGACAGTCGAGATCGTGACGAGCGAAATCACGAAGCTCGATCCGCTCGCGGAAAAAATCCTCCGCACGATGGCGAAGCTCGGA
The DNA here is from genome assembly GCA_043779225.1 of Prosthecobacter sp. Lineage (GTDB taxonomy): Bacteria > Verrucomicrobiota > Verrucomicrobiia > Chthoniobacterales > Chthoniobacteraceae > SXWH01. The sequence goes on along the minus strand of JAYWEO010000127.1, from coordinate 179 downwards.
ATCAGGAAATACCGCTTTGGCTTTTCCAAATACACGAAGGACAAGCCGGTGGCCGACACGGTGCGCGAGCAGGGCGCGGCGCTGAAGGATCTCGCGGCGTTCAATGCGGAGGTCGGCGTGCAGGGCGGCTGGCAGAATCACTCGGGCGCGGACTATGTCGGCGCGCCGCTCTGGGACCT
>JAYWEO010000126.1:0-13416 GCA_043779225.1 Prosthecobacter sp. | reverse complement strand
GGCCTCGATCCTCACCATGCCCTACGCGATCCTCTCGACGGTGCTCCCCGCCGCGCGCACCGGCGTGTACATGGGCGTGTTTAATTTCTTCATCGTCATCCCCGAGATCATCGCGTCGCTCACCTTCCAGCCGCTCGTGAAAAACGTCTTCCACAACAATCCCGTCTCCCTCGTGATGCTCGGCGGCGCATGTCTGCTCGTCGCCGCCGCGTGCGTCGGGATCGTGCAGGATGATGCACACCATCACGCCGCCGGGCCGACCGTGAAGGATGTCCCGGAGGAACCATAAGCTTCCCTCCCGTTGCCGCTCCGATGGTCGCGTCCGACATCGAAGACGTTGCCCCGCCTTTCACCCCCGATGATGTCGCCGCTCCACGGTGTCGCCGTCACATTCGCCAAAGCAAAGCGCCCAGGACGTGAACCCAGCCCTCGATTTTACAGCTCGCAGCGCGCCGTCAAGATCGTGCAAATCCTCGACCCTTCCTACTTCCCGAGCGCCTTGGCCGCCGCCTCCTGGAATGCGCGCCGCACTTCGCTCGCATCGCTGTTTGGAAAATTCGCACGCTGCACCATCAGCACAAACGCGACGCCGCGCGCCGGATCGATCCACGCCTGCGTGCCCCACGCGCCACCGTGGCCAAAGCTGCCGGGCGAAAGCATCGCCGCCACGCCCTCATGCGGCGTGCGCAGGACGCATGTGCCGATGCCCCATCCGTAATTCGCGCCGAGATTGCCGAGCGGTGAATTCTGGAAAAAGCCCGTGGGCATGTCGCCCGTCTGCGGCGTGCTGAGGAATTTCATCGCGTCCGCGCTCAGAAATCTGTGGCCGTCGAGCGTGCCGCCATTCAACAGCATCTGCGCGAACCGCGCGTAGTCGTGCGGCGTGGAGTAAAGTCCGCCATTGCCCTGCGGCGGGCGGTTGCGCGTGCCCTCGTAGCCATCGCGCGGCGGCACGGCTTCGAGCGCGCCGGTGTCCTTGTTTTTCGCGTAAGCCGTCGCAACCCGCTCGCGCTGCGTAGCGCTCGGGTAAAAGGTCGTGTCCTTCATGTCGAGCGGATCGAAAAGCCGCTGCTGGAGAAACGCATCGAACTTCTGCCCGCTCACCACCTCGACGATCCGCGCCGCGGCATTGATGCCACTCTGCGTGTATTGCCACTTCGCGCCCGGCTCATATTTCATCGGCGTCGCGAGCCAGATGGGCACGAGATCCGCGAGCGTCTTCGCCGCGTTCGCTGCCGGGCCGCCCGCCTCGCCGAGACCGGAGGTGTGCGTGAGGAGTTGTGTGATCGTGAGATTCGCCGGCTGGCCCGACGGCGTCTTCAGATTCGCAAACTCGGGGAGATACTTCGCCACGGGATCGCTCACATGCAGCTTCCCCTCGTCCTGCAGCATGAGCACCGCCGTGCCCGTGACCGGCTTCGTCATCGAGGCGATCCAGAAAATCGTGTCCCCCGTCATCGCCCGTTTCGTCGCCACATCCGCGAACCCCGTGCTCTCCAAATGCAGCACCTTGTCCTTCGTCATCACCACCGTCACCGCCCCGGCGATTTCATTTTTCGCCACCATCTCCTGCATCGCCGCGCCGATTCCCGGCAGCACCGACTCGGCGGCGGATGCGGAATGGGCAAGGCAAAGTGCAGCGGTCGAAATGGCGAGGAATGCGGGACGGAGGAGGGAATTCATGGCGGAGTGGACCATGCTTGCCGTCTCCGGCCACTCACGTCACGCAAGTTTCCGCATTCAGCGCATGACAGATCACGGCGCTCGCCACACTCACCGTCCCGACGCACCGAGCGTCTCCAGCCGCCGGTCCGTCACCAGCCACACCAGTCCGTTCTCCTGCGCCATCTTCATCGAGACTGCCTGCCTTCCCGCGCTCTTCGGATACTCGATGAGGAGCACCGGCTTTTGCGCCGCGGCCATTGCCTTCAGGTGGCCGAGCACTTCACTGGTGTGCGACTTGGGCTGGAGTCTGTCGCCATTCGTGAACAGATCCTCGATGCCCATGCCGCTGATGGCGGCGACAAAATCCGCATGACTCAGCAGTTGCGAGCCGTTCTGCGGGATGACGATCGCAGCCGGGTTCTTTGCTCGCACACGCGAGGCGATGGCCTTCACCCATTTCACCATGTCACGGCGGTAGCTCTGCTTCGTCTCCGGATTCACCCGGTCGTCGATGAATTCCCTGCCCTCCTGCTCAAACGTCTCGAAACCATCCACAATGTCGAGATACACCCCGTCGAAACCGCACCCCATCGCATCATCAAGCGCGGCGAGCATGATCTCCTGCCACCCGGCCTGCCAATACTTCACACGATAGTTCCCCTTCCACTCCGGGTTCTCCTTGCCGAGCCATGCAGGCGCCGCCGCCGTGAGCTTCCCTTTGCTCCCCCACTCCTTGCGCCAATAGGGCCGGTAATCCTCCGCCTCCCCGATGGAAATGTACGCGATCACCTTTCGCCCCGGCTGCCCGCGCCGCATCGCATCGAGATCCGCGCGATCCCACGGCGTGTCACCGCCGAACGCCGCATCGAGCACGAGCCACTCACGTCCGCACCCCGCCAATCGCTCCACCGCGGACGCCTTCGTCCTGGCAAAGGAATCCGCCTGAAGCACGTAGGCAAACGATGCCGGAGCCTCTTCCCCAAGGCCGGCCTCGGGAACGAATAGAAAAGCGAGCAGCGCGAAAATTGCGGAATATTTCATCGTCTTTTGCACCTGCCTGCCGAACCCATGCCCCGCGACTCGCCAGGGTTTCGCGAACGACTCGGAAGCCGCGCAAACATGTCCCGAACAGAAGGAATGGGATGGCCGGAATGATGAAGACGGCAACGATGACCGGCCTCGAGAACCTGAAGGGGCGCGCGGGACACCTCTCCCCATGTGACCAGTCCTTCTGAATCGCGATACCGCATCGTATAGTTTGCCTGCAAGCAGCGCGCCATGTCACAAGTCGAGGGAAGGCCAAAATCCAAGTCAAGGTTCAGACCCGTAGCGAGCCACGGAACGCCCTGGCACTATAGTAAGACTGCGCACCGTTGTGATAGATGAAGACCCGGCCGAAGCGGCGGTCCCCAAAGAGGGCGCCACCGAGTTTTCGAATGGCATCGGGCGTTTTCACCCAGTTCGTCGTCTTCGTGTCGAACTCTCCCAGCTTCTGCAACTCGTGATATTGCTCTTCCGTCAAAAGCTCGATGCCCATGGCCGCCGCCATATCCATGGCGGTATTTTTTGGCTTATGCTCCTTCCTGGAATCCAGCCCTTCACGGTCGTAACAGACAGCGACCCGGCCTTTGGGACTTTCCGCTGAACAGTCAAAAAAGAGGCATTCGCCCGTCTTCTTATCATGGCCGACCACATCCGGCTCGCCGCCCGTTTTCTCCATTTCATGGAGTGACCACAGTTTTCCGGCATTTGCTTCCAGCCTCGTCTCTACGTTGGCCCATTCCAGTCCCTTGTGGCGGTTCATGTTTTTCTCAAAGCGGGCCTTCAACGCCCTCAGCAGTTCTTCCCGTTGCTCTGGTGGCAACGCCTTTTGTTTTTCAACGGCTTTCATAGAGGTTTCCTTTCAAATGCTGTGTTGCGAGAAGAATTGGCCACTCTCATAGGGGTCAGGCGTTTCTGCGAGAGAGGTCGAACCCCTCGAAGCGGGCAGAAACCTCGACTTGAGGCGGATCGGCAAACACTGTGGCACCGAGAATCAGGGAAAGCGTGGTGAGTGCGATGGTTTTCATTGGTGTGTTTGTGTCTGTTGATTTCAGGAGGCGCGAGCGACGCCTAGCTATTGATTATACGACACGGATTTCCTGCCTGTTGTATAGCTGGGGTGGATGGGAAGGCGGATTTCCCCCTGTTGGAGGGAGGGAATGCAGTGCGGGCCGCTTGCATCCCTGTCGTTTAGCGGGAGGGTGAAATGATGTCCAGAGCATTGCCAAGATGACGGAACATATTTGGAAATTTTTCCGTCGCGCAAATGGCATCCCCGCTGCACGACAGCGTTGCGATGAAGCTCCCCAAAGTTTTGCAAATGTCCTCTGAAAAATGCCGGGGAAAGCATCTCAGCTATGCGACAGAAAAAAGCTGCCGGAGTTGGGCGCTGTCGTCGATCAGGGCGCTGGTGAAATTCCCGAAGCCATAGGCGAACAAACGCCATCGCGCGGTGGGACGCGCGGTTCACCGCAATTGGCAGTCGGCCGTGCGGTGGGTGCCGATGCGAATTCCTCGCGTTCAGGGGGAGATTCCCTGCACTCAGGGGCAAATGCATTGCCGTGATCGGCCTTCATGGCGACCAGCGGCAGGCCAAAAAATCTCGCGATGCCCGATGCAACCAGCAGCGGGACGAGGCGCGATTCATGAATGCCTGCACGCCTCTTCCAATTTCACAGGACCGGCGACAGCGGCGCCACTACCATCCATGACCACTCTGCTTGTCTTCCACGAATCCACCGAAGTCCCTCCCCACACCACGGACATCGCGGTGATCCCCCGGAAGGGCGATCTGCTCCATGTGCCTAGCATCGGCGGGCGCGGGCTCTTCCCGGTGACGCGTGTGATTTTCCTGATGACCCGAGCGCAGGCTGCAAATCTGATCCTGTCCGCGCCGGATGATTCGCCGCAGGTGCGCATCCAGCTCGGCGTGGCACAGGAGGAATGACGCGGGAGCACGGCGGCGTCCACTTTTCCACAGCCAATATGAATATGCTCCAGAAGACTTTGATTTTCCTCGCTGCTGCCTGCGGCTTCACCGGCTGCGAGACGGCGCGACCTCGTGGCGGGAAGACGGCCATCCGCATCGATCTGAGCGACCAGCGCGCGGTGCTCCTGCAGGGCGGCGTGAAAGTGACCGAGGCCGCCATCTCCACGGGACGCGAAGGGCACGCGACGCCGGCGGGGAATTTCCACGTGATGCGCAAGGACATCGCGCACAGGTCCAGCATCTACGGCGACTATGTGGATGCAAAGGGTCGCATGGTGATGGCTAATGTGGACGTGCGGAAAAACGCGAGGCCGCCTAATGCGCATTATCTAGGCGCGTCGATGCCGTATTTCTTGGAGTTCAGCCCGGGCTATGGCCTGCATGAGGGGAACCGCCCCGGCTATCCGGCGTCACACGGATGCGTGCGGCTGTCCGCATGGAAGGCGCGTCAGTTTTACGAAGCCAGCAAGATCGGAACGCCAGTGACCATACGCCCCTGAAACCTATGAACAAGAACATCGGGATGCTCCTCCTTGCCATCTATCTAATCCTCGTCGGCGTCATCGGCGTCTTCGGGATTTCACTCGGGCAACTGAGTGTCGTGACGCCCGCCCTTGCGATCGCCGCGGGCATCTTCCTGCTGCTCGGGAAATAGGCGGCGCGGGCGCTGCCAATAGGCTGCAACTCAGGGACGGAAGGCACCAATCTCCGTGAGCGCTCCTCCCTTGCGCGGACGCAGGCAGCCGACTGCCGGCAGGTCGCCTTTCGGCTGACGCAGGCCGAGCAGTTCGGCCTCGTCGAGATCCACGAAGTCCTTTTCCGTGAGCTTCAAGCCGAGCGTGAAGGTGTTGTTCGTGAGTTCGCATTTCGACGCATCGCACTTCACGAGCGCGTTGCGCGAGCCGTGGCTGAGATTGTTCCGCAGCGTGTGCCCGAAGCCGTCCACGTCGGTGACATTGTCCGCCAGCCGGCAGAGCATGTTGAAGTTCATCCCGTTGCGGTAGCCGGTGTTGTTCGCCCAATCGCTGCCGCCGGGATGATGGTTTGAATAGAAGCCGCTGTTCTTGTTTCCCACAGCGACGCAGAACCGGACGGTGTGGCGCGGGATGGGCACGGGCAAAGTGTTCGCGGCCGCGCTGCCATAGCCGCCTGCCTTGAAACCGCTCCCATCGCCGGTGCGCTCGAACTTTGGCGAAAAGCCATTGTAGAGCGCCCAGCAGTTTTCAAAGGTCACGGCTTCATGCGCGCCGAGGCAGTCGTAGCCGTCGTCGCTGTTGAACCACGCGCGGCAGCCGCGGAAAACATTCCCGGTGCTGCCCTTTGTCGGGTGACAGCCGAAGCCGTCCGTGTTGCCGCCCTTGCCATCCTCGGATGTGTTGTCCCAGTTGTTCCACGCATCGCAGTTCAGGAAGAGATTCTCCGACCCGCGCACGTGATAGATGCCGATGGCCTGCCCGTCGTGCATCGAGAGGCGCTCGAAAACATTGTGGCTGCCATTGCTCTCGAAGCAGATGGACTGCGTGTGCTTCCTCAGCGTGACCTGCACGCCGGTGACCTCGATGCCCTGCAGATGCAGCCACGAACCAATGACACTGAAGGCATGCACGCGCTGACCCGCGGGCTTCACCTGCGAGCAGTCGAAGACGGGCTTCTCGTCCTCGTAAGCACAGTACGTGATCGGCTTTCCCGGAGCGCCGCTTTTGTCGAGGAAAATGATGGAGGCGAAGATGCTTCTCCGGCGCGCGATCTGGGATTCTTTCATCACATAGGCGCCGCCGCGAATGAATACCGTGTCGCCCGGAGCGGCGGACTTCTGCGCGCGCTGGATGGATGCAAATGGCTGCGCGATGGAACCCGCCGCCGCGTCCTCGCCCGCAGGCGCGACATACCAATCCGCGGCGTGAGCGGTGCGTGGTGACGTTGCTGCAATCACGCCGCTCAGCGAGACAATGCCGAGGAGCAGACGTGCGGTGGATTTCTTCTGGAGGCGGTGCATGGGATACGAATGGAATTCCAACCGTTCAGATAGCGCCGCGCGACGGGAGCGTCCACGCGGAACGCTGCGCATGCCGACTTGAGGGCCAAAGGCCCTGCACAAGCCAGCCCAGGGCAAGCGAGGAACGAGCGCCGCCCTGGGTGTCACGCAAGAAAAAGACGGAGCCCTGAAAGGGCGACCCATTTTGTCACGCCCTACGCACCGAGCAGCTCGCGCATGCCACGCGTAAGGATGCCGTCCATCTCGTCGGAGCAGTTCGCGACGCTCACCTCGTAGCCGCCATTCGGGTATTCCTCCTTCACGGGAATGTACCACGGCCCGCCGTCGCCGTATGCGGCGGTGGCGATGAAGCGTCCGGGCGCGAGACCCTGCGCGCGGAGCTGGTATTCCACAAAGCATTCCGCCGGCAGGTGCAGCAGTGCGATGCCATCCACATGCAGCGCACTGAGCACGATGGGCGTGCGATTTGCCAGGCGCTGCATCCAGCCGAGCGTCATCGCGGGGCGGATGCGGTTGGCGGCGACGTTCTTTGGATTCGCGACCATCTCGCGGAGCTTGTCCACGGTGAAAATGGGATTCGTCGGCGGCAGGATGTCGTGCGTCTTCCACACGACGTTCGCGATGGGCGCGGGCCGCAGCATTTTCTCCGAGGCGACGATGCCGTCGTAAATCCGCTGCGTGAGCCGCACGCGTGCCTCGGGCGTGCCGTCGTTGTATCTGCCCGCGGCGACATTGCCCGCGCAGCCGGTGAAATAGAGGTGCATGCAGCCGGGATCTTCCTTTTGCCGCTGCTTGCGCGCGAGGCCCGTGAAGTCGCTGCTCACGTGCCCCTTTCCGTAATGGCTCATCGGATGCGTCGCGTAGTAATGGCAGGCGGCCACCTTCTCCGTGCCGTCGTAAAATGCGACCGTCTTCAGCATCGGATCAATGAGACCCTCGGGCATCGCGATGAGTTCCGCGTCCTTGCAACTGCTGCCGCGCATCTTCAGCACCTTGCCGCTCGCATCACGCGCCATGCGGCGGTTGCCCGCGACTCCGATCACCTTTCCCTCGCCTTGCGCGATGTGCGTGAGCGGGCGTGCGGCCGGCAGCGCGGCCTTCACCGCATCGCGTGCGCGAGCGAGGCAGGTGCGGAAAAATTCCGCCTCCACGACATGCAGACCGGCCTGCTGTTCCGCGATGAGCTTCTCCGCATGCAGGCAGACAAATGGCGCATCGTGCTGATGCACGCACTGCACCGCCACGCGCTCCGGCGTCGTGCCTGCGGCCTCGGCGATCGCCGTGCGCCACGCGACGTGCGCGTCATTCAGGATGCCCGTCCAGTCCACCGCGCAAATGACGATCGGCTTCCCGACTCCGAGCAGCACGAAGCCGATTGCTTCGAGCGCATCGTCCGCATCCACAGCAGGCGTGATCCATCCGCCGCACAGCGGATGCCCGACCGGCGGCGTGACATCGAAGCTGAACGGCGCGATGCGGAGCTTCGGCGAGTCCGCGGCATCCGCCGACGACGTGAGCACCGCAGCTCCGGCAGCGATGGATGTTCCGACAAAACGGCGGCGGGTGATGGATGAGTTCATTTCAGCTCCTCTATAAATGTGAGCAAATCCGCCATCGCCTGCACATCCATCCCGGCCTCGATGCCCTCGGGCATCAGGCTGATGCCGGACGATGTGCTGCCCTTGATCTGATTGCGCGGAATCGTCTGCTCCGCGCCGCCGATCATTTTCAGCGTCAGCCCGCTCGCGTCATCCTTCGCGATGAAGCCTGTGAACGCCTGCCCGTCCTTCGTCTCGACGGTGTACGCGATGAACTGCGGCGCGACCTCCTTGTTCGGATCGAGGATCGCCGTGAGAATGCCGTCGCGCCCCTTCGCTTTCACTGTGATCAAATCCGGCCCGAGCGGGATGCCCTTGTCCTCCGCGCGATGACACGTCGCGCAGCGCTGCGCAAAAATTTGGCGCCCGCGCGAAGCGTCGCCCTTCGCCGCGGGCGCGGGTTGGAATTTCGCAATCACGGTTTCGCGCGACAGCGGCTTGTATTCCGAGAGCACCTTGTCCGCGAGCTTCGCGACGGCTGCGTCCTTGTGTTTGAAAAGCGCCTGCACATCCGCCGCCGAAAGATCACCCGCCGCGATGCGTTTCGCCTCGATCGCGTTCAGCAGCGCCGTCGCGCGCTCGGGCCGCGCGAGCATCACGGCCAATGCCGCAGTGCGCGCCTTCCTCGAAAAATCCGTCCAGTGTGCGATGAGCGCATCCGTGACTTCACTGCCGCCGAATTGCCCGAGTGCCGCGACGCCCGCGGACTGCACGGCCTCGGGCTGCGATTTCTCCAAGCAAGCAAGCAGCGCGGGCACGGCATGCTTCGGCGTGTCCAGACTCACGAGTTGCATCGCCTCGTTGCGCGCAGACTCCGCAGCCTTCGTGTCGCGCACGGTGGCTGCGGCTTCGGAGAAAATGCGATCCAACTGTTTGTCCTTGTCTGCCAGGCGCAGGCTGCTGCCCGCGCGCCGGAGTCCCGCGCCGAGGGCGCGCAGCACTGCGGACGCATCCTGGCGCTTCAGGCTGCTGAGCGTTCCGAACACGCCGCTCAATTCGTTCGGGATGTTTCTGGCACCGACTGTCTCAATGAGCGGCATCGCACCCGCGAGATTTTCGGGCGCAGTGCTTTCCATGAAGCCCAGCGTCCATGCGGCGAGATTGGAATCCGATCCCGCAACCGCATGGCGAATCCACTCGGAACGCGCGCCGGAATAGGCCTCAGCCATCGTCCGCAGCATGCCATCCTGAATCGCATCGCTGATCGGATCGCCTTCCAGTTTTAGAAAACCTGGCAGCGCGAGCAGCGCCGCGAACTGAACCCGTTGCGACTCGGACGAGGCGAGTTCCCGCACCGGATCAAAAAGCGCGACGGCTTCGGACGGCTTCTTCGCAATGAATGCTTCCACGAGCAAGCACGCGCGTTCCTTCACAGGATCGTCCGTGTCGCGCAGCGCGGTTGAAAGCGTCGCGATGCTCAGCGCGCCGAGGCCTTCGAGCGCACCGAGCGCGTGCAGTTTCGCGATGGAGCTCGCTGATTCGCGCACCAGTTTTTCGAGGAGTGGAATGGCGGACTTGTCCTGCTTTTCGTAAAGTAGCCGCGCGGCGGTGTCGCGGTGCCAGCCGTTCGGATGCTCCAGCGTTTTCACGATGTCGGCGGTGCTTGCCTTGCTGAGATCCACGCTCGTCCGCCGCTGCCAGTCGGCGCGCACGGGCTCGATGCGATAGATGCGGCCGCGGTCGCTGCCGCTATTGAGATCGAGGTGCTTCTTGATCTCGTCGGGGATGCTCCACGGGTGCTCGATCACTTCGCGATACATGTCGATCACGTGCAGGCAGCCGTCGGGCGCGTTGGCGAAATTCACCACGCGCACCCACGTGTCCTTGCTCGCGGCGAACTCGAAGTTCTGCTCGTCGTCCGGTCGCCTGCCGATGAGCGACACGCCGTTCGGGTAGATTTTCTTGCGATGCACGAGCTGGCCTCCCGCGTCGCCGGTGAAGGTGTTGTTGCGGAAATCTTCGCCATACGCGTCGCCGCGATAGACCGTCGTGCCGGTCGCGCCGGTGAAGTAACCGCTCACGCGTCCCCCGCCCTCGACCGCGCCCTTCACCACACCCGCGATGCGCCAGCGCGTGCGCACGATACGCCACGGCTCATCGGGACTGATGCGATGGACTTCGGCAGCGCCGCCATCCGCCGCGATGCTCTGGCGCGGCGACGGCATCGAGAAGAACGGATTCCGTGCGGCGTAGCGGTCGTCGTACACGAAGTACTGGAGGTGGTCGGAATTGCTGCACGCGAACTTCCGACCGTAGTCGTCGAAGCTCATCCCGTACTGCGCGCCGCCCGCTTCGAGTCCGAACTCGTGCGTGCGCGGGTCGAACCAGAAATCCTTTCCGCCGAGTTCGACGCCTTTCAAATCAGGCCGCTTCAAACAAGTCACCACGCCACGATTGCCGCCGCCGGCCTGGATGTGGATGCGGTTGTCGAGGCCCCATTGCGGGCAGTTTGCGAGACCCTGCACGTTCAGCAATTTCAGCCCGCTGCCGAATCCGGTGAAGACAACTTCGCGCATCTCCGCCTTTCCCGCGCCGGTCGTGTCCTTGAAAAAAATCACGTCCGGCGTGGCGATGACGTAGATGCCGCCGTTCGCGCAGATGATGCCGGTGGGCCATGGCAGATTGTCGGCGAAGACGGTGCTCGTCTCGTAGATGCCGTCGCCGTCCTTGTCCTCCAGCATCGAGACGCGGCCGAGGTGCGGCGTCACATCGCGCAGCTCGGAGTAGTCTATCATCTCCACGACAAACATGCGCCCGCGCTCGTCGAAGGACATCGCGATCGGACTGCGCACCTGCGGCTCATTCACCGTGAGTTTCATGCGAAAGCCGGGCTTCACTTTCCAAGTCGCCACCGCATCCTTCGGCTCCACCGCAGGGTAGCGCGGCAGATCCTTCGCGGGGTCCACGGCGACCTCGCCCTTCGTCGCGCCGTATGACTTCGCATAGGTGCTCTTGCTTTGCAGCGCATCGGCGGCGCGGGAGATCGCGCAGAGAAAAACTGCGAACGCGATCAGGAGAGGCAAAAAAATGCGGCGGGTGACGGATGCAGGATGCGCGTGGTTTTTCATGGGGAGGATCGCTTCTTGGTGAATACCGCACTGACCGCTGTTCTTTGGAAGCCAGTTCCAGCTTTGGCGCGATGCAAAGAACGCGCGCCAACCGTAGCCGCGCTTATGAAAGCGGGGGCTCTCTTTTTCCAGCGACACGATCAGCCCGCGCTTTTACAAGCGCAGCTACTGAGGGATCCGCATTTACACTTCCTTCACAATTCTCCGCCGAATTGCACACATGCCCTTAAAGGCAGGAGGGTTATCTCCCAGTGTGAAAGTGATGCCTCTGACCGCAGCCTGAATCCCATTTTCATCACCGCTGCCCGGCAGACGGCTCCTACACCAAGCAACCAAACCAGAACCAAACCATGAAGAACTACACAGCCATCATCGCACTCGCGCTCGCCCTGCCCGCAGGGTTCGCGCTCGCACAACAGCCTGAGGGCCGTCCTCCCGGACCGCCGCCCGGAGGCGACCGGCAGCACCAGCCCGGCCCCGGGCAGAGGCCTCACATTCCCCCGGTCATCGCCGTGCTCGACAGAAACCACGACGGCGTCATCTCCGAGGACGAAATCAATGGCGCATCGGAAGCGCTGCGCCATTTCGCACGCGAGCATGGTGGCAAGCTCAACCTCGAGACCCTGCTCGGCCCGCCGCCGCAGGCCATGCACAAAGACGGAGCACGTCCTCCCGGCACGCCGCAGGGCGGCCCTCGGGATGGCGAACGCGGTGACAAACCCCGTGGCGATGCACCCCGCAATGCAGATCGCCCGCGTGATGGCGAGCGCCCGAAGGACGGTGACCGGCCCCGCGACGGCCAGCGCGGGGACAAACCACGCAGCGACGCACCCCGCGAAGGCGCGCGTCCTCCCGGCGATGCACCGCGCCCCGAAGGTGGCCCCCGTCCCGAGGCCCGCGGTCCCCGCGATGGCGAACAGCCCCGCAATCCCGAACGCCGCCGCGACGGTGAGCGCGGCGACAAACCCCGCGGCGATGCGCCCCGCGAAGGCGCGCGTCCTGATGGCGGCCCGCGCGGTGAGCGTCCTCCGAGCGATGGCCCTCGCCCCGAAGGCGAGCGCCGTCCGAATCCCGAAGGCTAGTCAGACCTGAACTCCACAGCCCGGCGTCCATGCATCCGCGCAGACGCCGGGTTTTCTTTTTGCGAAGCGGAATGGAGTGTCCGCCTCACGCTGCGCTTTCCTTTTGAAAAGCCGCGCGGATGCTTCACTCTCTACGAACATGTTTCCACAGCTCGCCCTCCGCATCCTCCGTACGACCGACCCGCGGCTCCTCGGCAAGTTCATGTGGAATTTCGGCGTGAAGGGCCTGCTCTCCATCGAGAAGTTCAAGCGCCGCATCAAGCGCGGCGAATATTTTCCGCCGTTCCTCTACCTCTCGATCCTGAACTCCTGCAACCTGCGCTGCCAAGGCTGCTGGGTGGATGTCGAGGCCGAGCGCACGGAGATCGATCTCGACACGCTGAATCGCACCATCACCGACGCGAAGGCGCACGGGAACGCGTTCTTCGGCATCCTCGGCGGCGAGCCGTTCATGCACCCGGAACTGCTCGACCTGCTCGCGGCGCACCCGGACTGCTACTTTCAGATCTTCACAAACGGCCAGTTCATCACGGAGAAAATCGCGAAGCGCCTGCGTCAGGTCGGCAACGCCACGCCGCTCGTGAGCATCGAGGGCCGCGAGGTTGTGAGCGACGAGCGGCGCGGAAAAAAGGAAGTCTTCACGCGCACGATGCGCGGCCTGCAAAATTGCCTGCGCGAGCGCATCCTCACTGGTGTCGCGACGAGCGTGTGCCAGACGAACATTGACGAACTCTGCACCGAGGAATGGCTGCGCGAGCTGATCAAAATCGGCGCGCACTACGTGTGGTTTCACACCTACCGGCCTGTCGGCCCGAAGATGAATCCCGCGCTCGCCCTGCGGCCCGAGCAACTCGTGCGCGTGCGGCGTTTCGTGGTCGAGATGCGCGCGAAGATGCCCATCGGAATCGTGGACGCGTACTACGATCACCGCGGCCAGGCGCTCTGCCCGATGAGCAACGGCATCTCGCATCACGTG
>JAYWEO010000125.1:0-9948 GCA_043779225.1 Prosthecobacter sp. | reverse complement strand
CAGGAGGCGGGCTACATGGAGATCAAATCCACGACGCTCATGGACGCGCCGCCGGATGATCTTTTGAAGAGCATCCCGCTCGATCCCATGCAGTCCGTGGATCTCCAGCGGCTCTACCGCACGCTCGCGATTTTTGCGGAATACTACATCGGCCTCGAGACGATCATCTGGCGCACGTGGCAGGAACTCGCGCCGACCTCGCCGGTGAAACGCGACCCGACTCCGATGGGCGATGTGAAAAAAGTGAGCGCGCGATATTTGCACGGCGACACGGAGGTCTCCTCGGAGCAACTGCGGCACATCGTCGAGCGCACGCGCAAGCTCATGGGCGGCCTGCTCGGCGCGATCCCGTCGGGCGGCGCGGCATTCCTCGAACGATTCCTCAGCGAATTTTCGCCGGACAAAATCGCGGCGCTCGCGAAGGCCGACAAGAGCCTCGGCGGATGGACCGAGGACGCGAAGAACTGGAGCAAATACAAGAAGATGGTGGACGACCAGAAGGGCCAGGTCTTCGAGGAAAAGATGTACGAGGCCATCGCCCGCAAGGCCGAGGCGCTCATGGGCGGCACCGCACGTAAGGAAACTTTGATCTAAAAAATGAGCCTTCAAATCCACTGGCACGAGGGCCTTTTCCTCCAGCCGCATCACCTTCAGCGGTTTCAGAAAAACATCCACGATCTCGTCGCGATGGGGCGCACGATCCAGATGCCGTATCCGTACGGCGTCATCGAGATGAGGCTCAGCTACGACGAGCTGGAGAACAAGCGGCTGCTCTTCGACCGCCTGCGCGTGATCACGCGCGGCGGCGTGGAGATCGACTACCCGAAGAACGCGCACCTGCCGATCATCGACATCAAGAAGGCGCTCGCCGAGCGGCCGGGCGGATTTGCCGTCGCACTCGCGGTGCCGCTGTGGGTGGACGAACGCGCAAACTCGATCGAGATCGGCAGCAACACCGACCCGCGCGCGAAGCTGATCTACCGCGTGGCGGAAAAGCAGTACGCCGACGAGAACACCGGCGAAAATGCGAAGCCGGTGATGATGCGCCATTTCAATGCGCGGCTCATCCTCGAAGGCGAGGACGACTCCGACATGGAGATCATCCCGCTCATGCGCATCACGCGCTCGACGAACGAGGAGTCCGGCATCCCGCGTCAGGATCCCGAGTTCACCCCGCCGTGCTTCATCGTGAATGCATCGCCGGTGCTGCGCGAGATGGTGCGCGACATTTCCGCGCAGCTCGAGGCGAGCCGCAAGGAGCTGAACGTGCAGATCACGCGCGGCGGCACTTTCGATCTGAACATGCTGCGCGGCGTGCAATTCGAGCAGGTGTGGCGGCTGCGCACGCTGAACAAATTCGCCGCGCGCATGCCGGCGCTTGCGGCTGCGCCTTCGATCACGCCTTTCGAATGGTATCTCGAATTCCGCGAGCTGCTCGGCGATCTCGTCGCGCTCTACCCGGCGGCGAATGACTTCGAAGTGATGCCGTATGATCACGACAATCCCCTGCCCTGCTTCCGCGAGGCCGTGGACAAAATCCGCAAATATCTCCGCGGCTCCGTCGCGCCGAGCTTTTGGAAAATTGATTTCAAGCGCGACGGCCAGTGGCTCGCGGCGCAGTTCGAGGACAAGCATTTCACTGTGCCCAGCGAGTATTTCCTCGGCGTGCGCACCAAGCAGGACTCGCGCGGACTCGCGACGCTCGTGGAAAATCGCGATGAGTTCAAACTGATGCCAAAGAGCATGATCGAGCGCGCCTATTTCGGTCTGCCGCTGAAGGAGGAACGCCATCCCCCGCTCGAACTGCCTGCCTCCGCAGACCTGCATTATTTCCGGCTGAACCGCACCGAGGGTGCGCGCCACTGGGATCTCCTCACGAAGGAAAAATCTGCCTGCATCCGCTGGACGGACATTGATTCCGCCGACTATCAGGTCACGCTTTACATGGTCGTTCCGCCCGAAGCCGCCACTGCCAAATGACACTCCTCGAACTCTGCGATCCGCTCTTCCAATACATCTGCCGCCTCAACCGCGCGGGGCGCAAAGGCGGCCATGTCGAATTCACCACCGTGCGCTCCGAGGTGATCGGGCTTTTCGACGAGCTGCGCAACCGCTCGTCGTCGGACTTCAAGCTCGCGAGCCAGTTCAAGACGATGGAAATGCCGCTCATCTTTTTCGTGGATTCGCTCATCGCCGAAAGCAAACTCCCGTGCGCGCGGCAATGGAACAAGGAGCGCATGGCCTTCAAGCGCGACGAACTCGCGGGCGATGAGAAATTCTTCGACCTGCTCGATGAAACGCTGAAGGACACCAGCGACGAGGCGACCGAGCGGCTCACGGTGTACTACACGTGCGTCGGGCTCGGCTTCAGCGGATTTTATTTCAGCCAGCCCGAGTATCTGCGGAAGAAAATGCAGGATATCGCGCTGCGCATCCGCGGCTCGATGGAGAGCGATTCGCAGGCGCGCATCTGCCCCGAGGCCTACGAGGCCACGGATGGCCGGGACCTCGTCGAGGCTCCGACCGGGCGGGTGTGGCTCATGGTCGTGATTTTCCTCATCAGCGCGATCACCGCGCTTGGGTGCAACATGTATCTCTTTTCAAAGGCCGCCGGCTCGCTGAAGGACTCGCTCCGCGTGATCCTCGATCAGGAGCCAAAAATCGGAACACCAGTCGCAACCGCTGCAACCCCTGCCGCCAAATAAGCCATGGAACAGCTCTTCAATCTTCCCACCCCTGTAAAGGCAGTCCTCGCGATCCTCACCGGCACCAGCATCGTCGGCGCGGTCGCCATGATTGACACGAAGCTCGCGGGCATCGTGGCCATCGGCCTCATCCTGCTCGTCATCGCGATTGCCGCGTTCTTTTTCATCCGGGCACTCCTGCGGCGGCGCAAGGCCATGTCCATGGCGAACGAACTCACGCAGCACTCGTCCGCCTCGCCTGCGGGCGTGAACGACGCGGCGAAACGCGCGCGGCTCGACGACATGCGCCGCACCTTCGGCGAGGGCCTCACGAAATTCGGCGGTGCCGAGAATATCTACAAGTTCCCGTGGTATCTCATCGTCGGCGAGCCCGGCTCGGGAAAGACCGAGGCCATCCGCCACTCGAATGTCGGATTCCCTCCCGGACTGCAAAACGAGATGCAGGGCGTCGGCGGCACCATCAACATGAACTGGTGGTTCTCGAATCAGGCAGTGTTCCTCGATACCGCAGGACGCCTCATGTTCGAGGAAGTGAAGCCGGGCGAAACAAATGAGTGGAAGGAATTTCTCCAGCTCCTCGTGCGCAACCGCCCCACGTGCCCGATCAATGGCCTGCTGCTGATCATCCCGACGGATGCGCTGATCAAGGACACCGAGGCGCGCATGAATGAGAAGGCCGGCAAGATCGCCTCGCAGTTCGAGCTCATCCAGCGCACGCTGGACATCCGTTTCCCGGTCTTCGTGATGATCACGAAATGCGACATGATGAGCGGATTCCGCGAGTTCTTCGATGACTTCGCCGACGCCGCCAGCGTGAACCAGATGCTCGGCTGGTCGAACCCCGACGATCGCGACACGCCCTTCGCGCCCGAGCGCGTCACCGATCATCTCGCGACCGTTGTGCAACGCATCAAGAAGCGCCGCCTCAGCCTGCTCCGCGATCCCGTCCCGACCAAGGGCGAGGAACGCCGCACCGACGAGGTGGACGCGCTCTATTCGCTGCCGCAGAGCATCCAGCTCCTCGCGCCGCGGCTGCGTCAGTACCTTGAGAAAATCTTCGTCGCCGGCCCGTGGTCGCCGAAGCCGCTGTTTTTGCGCGGCATCTATTTCACCAGCTCCATGCGCGAAGGCGCGGCGCTGGATCAGGAACTCGCGCAGGCGCTCGGCCTCGGCGCGGATCAGCTCTCCGAGGCAAAGGTCTGGGAAAAGGAGCGCGCGTATTTCCTGCGCGACATTTTCACGGAGAAAGTCTTCCGCGAAAAGGGCCTCGTCACCCGCGCGACCAACACGAAGAAGATGCTCCGCAAGCGCGGCCTGCTGCTCTGGGGCACCGCCACGCTGCTCGCCCTCGCATTCGTCGGCTTCACGATTTACGCGTACCAGCAGTTCTCCGACAGCATCAAGCGCCACAGTGATCTCTGGTCCGCGGCGAAGAATCCCGAGGACTGGAAGGCCAACAACTGGAAGCCCATCGTGCAGGGCGACAAACCGAACGACACCGTGGTGAAATTCCGCGGCGTGGAGCCGCCCGTCGCCGTCGGCGAACGCCGGGTGCCGCTGCTCACCTATCATGATGAGCTTCGCAATGTCGCGACCCAGCCCATCGAGACCGGCTGGGTCTATCGCCCGATGCTGAAGGCCGCGAAACTCGACGCGGATCGTCTGAAGGCGCAGCGCATCGTGTATGAGGGCAGCGTCGTCTATCCGCTCGTGCAGGCCGCGCGCACGCGGATGCAGACTGAGAAAATCACGGATGCCGTGGACGCGGGCGAAAGCCAGGACGCACGACTCGACCGCGAGGCAAACGCGCTCGCCGCACTGCTGCGCATCGAGTCCGACAAATTGTCAGGCAGCAAAAAAGTGGACGACCTTTCCGATGCGCTGCTGGTCCCGCTGCTGCGCTACGTCACTGCGAGCAAGGTCCCTGCCGATGACGACAAGATGAAGCAGCTCCGCGCGGGTTTCGAGACGACCTACACCTCGAATGCCGCTGCAAAGTGGCTCCCCGAACGCCTCGCGCTCAGTTCCGCCACACTCGCTGCCAATCCGCCGATTGACGCCGGCCTCGCGCGCCTCCGCACACTTGCCGGCGAAAGCATCCGCTCGCAGCTCGACAGCGCCGCGAAGATCGTCCAGATGCGCGACGACCTCCGCAAATTCCGCGACATCGAGCGCGAGATGGATGCGACAGCATCCGGCCCCGGAGAAACCAAGATCAAGGAGGACAAGCTGAACGCGCTGCTCGTGCAGCTCGGCGCGGTGAAATCCGAATTCGACGGCAGGCTGAAAGCCGCGACCTCCGCCAGGATCATCACCGGCGACAAGGTCTCGCTCGCCGCCGCCTATCAGCAGCTCGTCGCAGGCAGCCAGACTCAGGCCAACGCGAATTTCCAGCTCCTCCGCGACGCGGTGAAGCCGAACATCGCGCACCCGACTGCGAAGCTCTTCAAGGAAGTGGATGACGAACTCGTGAAGACTCTCGTGAACCTCACGGAGCAGGTGAAAGGAACCTTCAGCGACAAGGATCGCGAGGAGTTGACACAGCTCGACAGCTATCTCGAAGATTTCGGCGACCGCAGGCGCATCTACGAGGTGCGCTACGTGACGTATCATGATGCCGCGGATGTCGCCTCGAAGAAGGATGAACTGGGCGATCTGATCGGCAAGAGCTGGGCATCCTACGGAGCCGTGGTGAAGGAAATCCAAGGCCAGCGCGCGCAGTTGCCGCGCATCCAGCTCAAGCTCTCCAACCCGGCTGCGAAGGACAATCCGATGATCGACAACACGTGCAACATGCTGCTCCAGATCGCCGAGGAGCGCCGGCTCAGCCTCATCGCCTCCGAGTATCTCCGGCAGACACAGCAGAAATTCGAGGTCAACTTCTTCGAGCCCTTCGTGAGCGTCACCCCGCGCAAAGGCATGACAATGACGCAACGGCAGACTGCGAACAGCCTCATGGATCTCTGGAAACTCGATCGCGATTCGGCTGATTTCGGCAAGGTCACGCCCGCGGTGCAGTCCAAACTCAACGCGCTCTTCAGCCAGTTCGACGCGATGAAGACGGCAGCCAGTGCGGCGGAGGACTACCTTGCCAAGAAGGCCGCGATGAGTGCGACCGTCACCTACCGCTCGCAGAACCCATACAAATGGAAGACCGCGAATGGCCGGGACATTTTCAATGGAAACGACTTCAGCGCGACGGTCGGCGTTGGCGGTTCCGTGGGCATCAGCCTGAAGGATCCGGCGAATCCGCCCTATGAGGCCGGCATCTCCGTGCCCACTGGCGAGGAAGGTGAGGTGCGGCGCTCCGCAGGTGGTGCCACCCTCGTCTTCGAGGTGAAGCACAGGGCCGGGGCAGGCGGGCCACCGCCGCCTGTAAGCAGCCTGCCGAAGGCTCCGGCGAAATCCTCCATCAGCGACAAACTCCGCTGACAAGATGGCCACCTGGCTCAACGACATCGGCTCGAAGATCGGCAGCTTCATCAGCAAGCGGGCCGCGAGCGCGCATGTCGGTGCCTTTGGCAAGCACCCAGGCTGGAACGACCACCTGGACGACATCGGTCTCGACACCGAGCCGCTCATCGCGGCAAAGCAATACCTCTACGTGCAGGGCATCGGCGGCGTGATCGATGCCGGGCAATGGGAGGCACTGCCCGAAGCCGATGCGCTCGCGGAATTCAAGCACACCTTCGTATGGATGGACGATCGCGACACACTTGTCGGCAGGCTCTGGTCATCCAGCGATGGAAAAGGCCGCACCAAATATCCGATGGTCGTGAGCGCGCATTTTTCCAACCGCGGCGCGCCCGGAATTCCCGACGCCACGCCTCTCCTCGAACACCTCGAGCAGACCTGCCGTGCGACCACCTGCCCGGAGGAAGTGCGCAGCCTCATCGGCAACGCGCGCATCGCGGCAGCACAGATGCTCGAATCACCGGCGCCTCAGCCCGTGCCCCGCGCGGAATTCCTGAAGACGCTCGGCATAGAGCCCGCTTCGGATGATGCCGCCCGCATCGCATATGCCGCCGCGAGCGATTTTGCGACGATCGAGTCCACCGGAGTCGGCAAGGTCCGCATCAATCTCAAGCTCGGCCAGTTCAAGGGCCCGGCGCAGCACATCCGCCTCCCCGCCGATCCGGCGCAGCCGCTCGCCTCGCAGCGATTCTGGCGCGAATTCATCGCCGAGTATGTGCCTGCCGGTGCGCCTCAACTTTACGTCGCTCCCGCAGGATCGCCGTGGCTCGACATCATCGTCGGACTGCCCACCGCACGTCAGCTCTTCTGCCTGCGTGCGGGTGAAAAGACGCTGCCGCCCGCGCATCACATCCCCTTCAATCTCCCCGACACCGCAAAGGCCGCCAGCGCCGCACGCTGGCAGCGCTTCCTCGACGCGGCATAGCCGCCGCAATCGCCGCGCAACATCGCGGCCACACTTGCGCGCGACGCCGCGAGTTGTTCTGTTTGCGCAATCATGCGCCCCTTTCTCCCGCTCCTGCTGACGACCGCACTCGCATTCTCCGCCGACGAGGTGGACACGCCGAAGTCGCCAAAGAAAAACGACGACCGCACGCCAAAGGGCAACGCCGCCGCGGACACCGCGGAGAATGCGATGAAGAATTTTGCCGTCGCGCCGGGGATGAAGGTGGACGTGTGGGCCGCCGAGCCGCTGCTGGAAAATCCCATCGCGTTTTCATTCGACAATCTCGGCCGCGCGTTCGTCGCGGTGACGCAGCGCCGCAAGACATCCGTGCCGGACATCCGCAAGCATGAGGACTGGGCAATCGAGAATCTTTCGCTGCGCACCGTCGAGGAGCGCATCGCTTTTCTGAAAGCGAAGATGCCCGAATTGCCCGCGCGCAAACCGAAGAACCTCGCGGACGACCTTAACAAAGACGGACATCTCGACTGGCGCGACTGGGCGGTGGAATCGGAAGAAATCCGCATCGTCGAGGACAGCACCGGCTCGGGCCGCGCGGACAAGTCGCGCGTGCTCGCGAGCGGATTCAACAATCTCGAAACCGGTCTCGGCGCGGGCGTGCTCGCGATGCCGGACGGCGGCGCGGTTTACACCTGCGTGCCCGACCTCTGGCGCATCGCGCCCGACGGCACGAAGACGAAGCTCGCGACGGGCTTCGGAGTCCACGTCGCATTCGGCGGGCACGACATGCACGGCGTGAAGATGGGGCCGGATGGCCGCATCTATTTCACCATCGCGGACTGCGGCGCGCATGTGATCTCGAAGGAAGGAAAAGTGATCAGCTTCCCCGACGGCGGCGCGGTCTTTCGCTGCTGGCCGAATGGCGACGCGCTCGAACTTTACGCCTGGGGCCTGCGCAATCCGCAGTCGCTCGCCTTCAATGACGTGGGCGATCTTTTCACCGGCGACAACAATGCCGACGGCGGCGACAAGGCGCGCTGGATTCACGTCGTCGAAGGCGCGGACTACGGCTGGCGCATCGGCTGGCAGTTTCTGCCCAAGCTCGGCGCATGGAACAGCGAGGGCATGTGGCACCTCGACGTGGCGGAGACGAACGCCGCCATCCTCCCGCCCGTCGCGCACATCACGCACGGCCCCGCGGGCATCTCGTTTTATCCCGGCACCGGGCTGCCGGAAAAATATCGCGGACACTTTTTCATCGCCGATTTTCCCGGCGGCGTGCGGCACTTCGCGCTGAAGCAAAAGGGCGCGAGCTACGAGGTGGACGGCATGACCGGCGACGATCCGATTTTGCAAAACAACTCGCCCAGCGAGATGCGCGGCAAGCTGCTGTGGAACCTGTATCCGAGCGACGTGCAGTTCCCGCCCGGAGGCGGCGTGTGCGTGCTCGACTGGGTCTATGGCTGGGAAAAAACCGGCAAGGGTAGCATCTACCGCGTGCATGATCCCGTCGTGGACGCGAGCGCCGCCGTGCAGGCGACGAAGCGGCTGCTCGCCGAGGGAATGGCGAAACGCACGCCGGAGGAACTCGCTAAGCTGCTCGGGCACGCGGATCAGCGCGTGCGGTTTGCGGCGCAGTTTGAGTTGGTGAATCGCAAAGATCGCAAAGTGCTTTCCGACGCTACGCGGAATGGCGATCCACTAGCGCGACTTCATGCAATTTGGGGTTTTGCTCAAAGCATGCCGAAAGCGAACGACCTCGCCTTTGCGGACGTGATGGAGCGCAAACAACTTGGAAGAATTGATGGTCATATGAACGACCACGATCCGGAAGTACGAGCGCAAATATGGAAGATCCTCGAAAGCACGGCGTGCGAGAACTCCACTTGGATCCCAGATGCGATCAAAGCGCTTAAGGACAGCAGCCCTCGTGTGCGCTTCTTTGCCGCTTTTGCGCTCGGTAAGACTCGGGACAAGGAGGCAGTTACAGCTCTGTTTGAAGCGCTGACTGAAAATGGAAACCGCGATGCAGCATTGCGTCACGCAATCACGGTCGGGCTGTCTCGCTGCGCGAGTGCAGATGCGCTCACAGCCAAAGCCGGTGATTCATCGGAGGCAGTCCGACTCGGTGCGTTGCTCGCGCTGCGCCGTCTGGCCTCGCCGGAAGTCGCACGTTTTCTGAACGACAAAAATCCGCAAATCAAAATCAACGCAGCGCGCGCGATTCACGACGCGCCGATTCCCGACGCGCTGCCGAAACTCGCGGCGTTGGATTTAGGTAGCGCGGGCATTCTGCCCGAAGGTTCGCGTATTCTACGCGAACCATCGGGCACCACTGGCGTGCAGAAACCAAAGGATGCCCCTCGGACGTCCGAAGGCCGAGGCGGGGACGCCTCGACCGGCAGGCGGGACGCCCGCGCTACCCGAGACACGCAGGACGGATTGCAGACGCAAACTGCGGATCGCGCGCCTTCGCGCTCTGCGATGATGGAGACCGCGCTCACGCGCCGCGTCATCAATGCCAACTACCGCCTCGGCACCGCGGATTCCGCGAAGCGCCTCGCGGGCATCGCGGCAAACAGCGCGACTGCGGAAGCCGTGCGGCTCGATGCGCTCGAAGCTCTCGCGCAGTGGCCGGTGAAACTCGGACACGATCGCGTGCTCGGCATCGTCGTCGCGGGTGATGGACAGCGCAATGCCGCGGATGCGGCGGCAGCACTCGCGCCGCTCGTCGTCACGCTGCTCGGCGAGAGCAGCGACGTCATTCGCATCGCGGCGCTGAATGCGGCGGGCGCGAACAAACTCACTGCTGCGGCGGAGTCGATCACGATGCTCGCGACGAACTCGAACGCTTCGGGTGCCGTC
>JAYWEO010000124.1:0-6383 GCA_043779225.1 Prosthecobacter sp. | reverse complement strand
ATCCACAACTGGGGACAAATCACTTCTGTCAGGTCGCGAATTTGTTCTCCCCGAGTGGCGGTTCGGTTGTGCTCAAAATCATTGCCGCCGAGCTGGATTTGTCAAGAGATGATCCGCTCGATGGCGCAAACCTTCCGCCATAAAATGAAACTCGACTGCCAGATCACCGAATCAATCCAAAGGGACTTCAACACCCTCTGGAGATGCAAAAAAATGGGCGAGACTTTGGAAATCTCCACGCCTTACTTGTTTCCAGACTCAACTCTGGTGTCTGTTTTTTTGACACAGCGAGGCGAGCGATTCATCGTCTGCGAAGGTGGCGGCCTGATCGACCTTTTGGAAGAATACTGCGCTTTGCCAGAAGACGAAATTAAGAGTTCGTTGCATTCGATGGCGCGTAAATTCGGAATGAAACAGGGCGAAATGGATGCGAAGGTTCTGTTCTTCAAGGATTGCACAGACCAAAAGCTGATCAGTTCTCTTATTTTCGACGTGGCGAATTTTGCGACTACCGCAGCGAATGCCTTGGTTTCTGCCTCCACCGAAGAACCGGATGTTCCTCCAGAGCAGAGATTCGAGAAAAAAGCGGAGAGATTCATTCGTAGCATCGTGTCAGAGGGCCAGGAATTTAATCCACGGCATGAAATTCCCCCGGTTCCAGGCGTGCGGTTCAGTGCGGTTGTATATGCAAAGTCCCACGCCTGCATCATTTCTTACATCAACGGCCACGACATGACCGCGTTCCGAAAAAACACGAACGACACGCTGGCAAATTTCAAGAAAGCAAGGGCCAGCTCTTGGGCATCCAGAATCACGGCGACGATTCCATTTTTGAACAATCATGCAGAGGGTTATGACCCTCAAAAACTCAGCTACTACATAAAGGAGTTAGAGGATGTCGCGGGACAATCGGCCATCCTTTGGGAGGAGAAAGAGCAAATCCCCGGTTTGATGCTATTGCCCACCGCTTGACCGCCTTGCAGTGATCTGGCATTGTGCGCCTGTGCAAAAGTCTAAGAAAACCGGAGGGCGTCCGCGCAAGGTGCCGATCTATCGGGAAGGCAAGCCGGCGGCGGCGGCGTTCTCAACCGCGATGCACCAGATTCTAAATCCTCTGCCTGAGAAAAAGCGCGCCCGCTAGCTCGCGGTGCGGTCTGACTTCCCGGTGAGTTTCTTCCAAGTCAATCGGCCTTCGGTGGTTTTCATCGCATCCACGAAACGCGACTGGTCGTTGCCCTTTCGCTCGTTGAAGCGGTAGGTCTGCTCATCGAGGTAGCGGAACAGATGGAACGGCGCGCAGTGAACATACGTGCCTTTGATGCTGCGTTTCAGCAGGCACCAGAAGTTTTCCAAGCCGTTCGTGTGAACGCCGTCTTGCACGTACGCCTCGGCGTGATCCACGACCTTGTGAGTGAAATCCGAGGGCATGTTGTTGTAGCCGCACCATGCGTCCGATTGAATCTCTGAACCGGCGAGAACGTATTTCCGAATCTCGCCAACGAGCACTTCCCGGCGCACGTTCGGAACAACCCTCGCGACGACGCGCGAAGCCCGCTTGCCTGCGCTGTGACGCTCCATCAGGCCCATCACCGCCGTCTTGCCCGCGCCGCCAGTGCCTTTGATTTTCTTGGCGCGTTTGTCGGCGTGCATGTTCCGAGCAAGACCGCCGATGAAAGTCTCGTCAACCTCGACAACGCCATCCAAACGAACGATCCCGCCGCCACGCTGAATCATCGTGCGAATCCGGTGCGCCATGAACCACGCGCTTTTTTGCGTGATGTCGAGCGCGCGGGCGAGTTCGTGAGAACTGATACCGTTTTTCGCATTCACGATCTGCCACACAGCAGGGAGCCATTTCGACAAGGGCAACGGTGACTCAGCGAAGATTGAGCCGAGCTTTGCGGTGAACTGCTTCTTGCACGACTTGCAGTTCCAAACGCGCCGCGTCTTGTCCGGCTTCGGTTTGCCGTCTTTGTCCTGATTGCCCTTGATCGTCGAGACAACGAGCTTGCCGATATTCTCAGAGCCGCAGTGAACGCAGCGCACGCCGTTCGGCCAGCGCATCGCAACAAGGGCGTCGTGGGCGCGCTGTTCGTCAGCGAAAAACACGATGGCTTCCAGCAGGCTTTTTGGCGTTTCTTCGGTCTTCATGCGAAGAAAGTAGCGTAATGGGTTTGGGTGTCAAGTAAATCATTACCCAAATTGGGACACCGCCGAAGCTGGCACAGGCTTGCGAAGAACCGTCCGTTCTGCGTAGGCTGCGGACTGGTTTTGATTTGCCTATGAAAACTACGCCTAACGTAAGCGACGAAGAGCCCTCCGACAGCAGCGACTCCTCCTCCTCGGACAGCAGCGACTCCTCCTCCTCGGATAGCAGCGACTCCTCCTCCTCCGACAGCAGCGACTAAGGCACAGTCGCGGGAATGCGTGTCAATTGCCCGTCCGCCTCAGCGGCACGGCATCCACTGCGATAGACCGGGCGCGGGCTTTCCGCCCCTTGCCTCCTACTGCTCTCCTTCGAAGATTTTTTCCAGCGCGCCGTAACCGGCTTCCTTGAGCTTCGTCTTCGGGATGAATTTCAGCGCCGCGCTGTTGATGCAGTAACGCAGCCCGGTCGGCTTTGGGCCATCCTCAAAGACGTGGCCGAGATGCGCGTTGCTCGTCTTGGCGCGGACTTCCACGCGGACCATGCCGTGCGAGACGTCGCGCTTCTCGACGATCTCCGCCTTGTCCAGCGGCTCGAAAAAGCTCGGCCAGCCGCTGCCGGAATCAAACTTCTGCCTGCTGGCAAAGAGGGGCTTTCCGCTGATCACGTCCACGTACACGCCGGACTCGTGGTTGTTCCAATATTTGTTCTCAAACGGGCGCTCCGTACCGCCCATGATGCAGACGTTATATGCCTCCTTGTCGAGGTGCTTGGCGAGTTCTTCCTTGCTGGCTTTGCTGAGATCCTGAGGTTTGGAGTCGTTCACGGGTTTGGCTTTGTCTTCGGCGTTGCAGCCGCACACAGCGAGGGCGATGGCGGCGAAAATGGTGAGGGAAGCGGTTTTCATGTTCGGTCTGGAATCATCGTGCATTTTTTCCGCGCGTCAATTCAAGCGCCACGAAGGCGGCCCAGCGAGCGCCGCACAGGCGGCATCAGTTGATGCGCCGCGCCCGGCTCAGCGGATCACTTTCCTCGAGCCGGATGCGTGCACGCACTTTTTTGAGACCATACCGCGCGCCGATGCCACCGACGGCCAGAAGCGGCAGCGCGAGAAACTGGCCACGCATCAGGAACTGCGAAAAAATCATCAGGCCGATGAGGCTGCCCATCCACAGACCCACGCTCGCGCGGCCGACCCATGCACGTTCGCGAGGGCCGTGGGATCGCAGCATTTCCCACCACGTAAAAATGGCCCACGGGATCGCTCCGATGATGAAGATGAAAAAAATGATGCGCGGCATCTCGCTGCAACATACCGCGCATGCGCCGCGCGCCAAGTCCGCATGCAGGCCAACTTCCCGTTTGATCTTCACACACGTACCCAACATACAGACCGCTCGCAAATCCGCCGAAGACCCGGCGCGGCGCGTCACTTCCAGCACCATGTCCCATTCAGAAATCCCGGGCGGCGTCACTGCCGCACAAGGCTTCCAGGCCGGCAGCATCTACTGCGGCATCAAGGCGGCGAACAAGAACAGCCCTGACATCGCGCTCATCGTCTCGACCACGAAGGCGGTCGCCGCGGGGACATTCACCACGAACAAGGTGAAGGCCGCACCGGTCCGGGTCTCGCGCATCCACATGCGCTCGCCGGACGTGCGCGCCATCGTGGCGAATGCCGGCAACGCTAACGCATGCACGGGCGTGCCGGGACTCCAGAATGCAAAGCGCATGTGCGCCGCGACGGCCGAGGCGCTCGGCCTGGACGACAAGCAGGTGATGGTGTGCTCCACCGGCCGCATCGGCGTGCAGCTCCCCATCGAGAAAATGGAGGCCACACTCGCGAATTCGCCGCAATGCCTGAGCCTGAACGGAAGCGCCGCCGCCGCACGCGCGATCATGACGAGCGACACTTTCCCCAAGGAGTTTGCCGTGGAATTTTCCGCCCATGGAGAAAAGATCCGCATCGGCGGAATCGCAAAAGGCGCAGGCATGATCGATCCGAACATGGCCACGATGCTGTGCTTCATCACGACGGATGCGAACATCAGCCGTGCGACTTTGCAGAAAGCTCTCAGCGTATCCGTCGAGCAGTCGTTCAACCGCATCACCATCGACGGTGACATGAGCACGAATGACACCGTGATCGCACTCGCGAATGGCGCGGCGGAAAACAAGCCGCTCAAATACGGCTCGAAGGAATTCAAGGCGTTCCAGGCCGCGCTCGATGACGTGACGCGCGAACTCGCATGGATGATCGTGAAGGACGGCGAAGGCGTGACGAAATTCGTCGAGGTGCACGTGCATGGCGCGGCATCGCTCGCAGACGCACGCCGAGCGGCGGAGGCGATCGCGAACAGCACGCTCGTGAAATGCGCGTGGTTCGGCCAGGACCCGAACTGGGGCCGCATCATGGATGCGCTCGGCTACTCCGGCGCGAAGTTGCGCGAGGAACTTGTGGACATCTACTACGACGGCGTGCTCGCCGTGAAAGGCGGGATGCTGGCCAAGACGCCCTTCGACAAGCTGCGCGAAATCGTGAAGCAGAAGCGCTTCACCGTCTGCGTGGATCTGAACCTCGGGCGCAGCGAGCATATCGTCTATACGACCGACTTCACGATGGAATACGTGAAGCTGAACATGGGCGACGGCACCGGCGGCTAAACGTCGCGGCCTCCGCAATTCAGCATTCGACATTCGTCATTTCCCAAAATGTCCGTCCCCGTCCAATCCCGCATCGAGTCACTTATCGAGGCGCTCCCTTACATCCAGCAATTCCGCGGCAAGCTCTTCGTGATCAAGTACGGCGGCAGCGCGATGGAGGATGAAGCCGTCATCGACCGACTGCTGCGCGACATCGTCTTTCTGGAAGCTGTCGGAATCAATCCCGTCGTGATCCACGGCGGCGGCAAGGCCATCTCGCAGCGCATGCGCGACGCGGGGCAGAAGCCGCGCTTCGTGAACGGACTGCGCGTCACGGATGCCGAGGCGATTTCCATCGTCGAGAGCGTGCTCGATGGCGTCATTAATCCCGACATCGCTGCGCGGATCGTAAAGTTCGGCGGGCGTGCCGAGGGCATCCATGGCAAGACGGTACTCGTCGGAAAAAAGCTGCCACTGCAGAGCGAAGGCTCGGAAAAGGTGGATCTCGGGTTTGTCGGCGAAGTCGTGGACGTACGCACCGCGCCCATCGCGGACGCCGTGCATCGCGAAGTCGTCCCGGTCATCAGCCCGCTCGCGCGTGACGAAGACGGCGTGGTGTACAACATCAATGCCGACATCGCCGCCGCAGGCGTCGCCGGCCGGCTGAAGGCCGCGAAGATGATCTACGTGAGCGACGTGCCCGGCCTCATGCGCGATCCGAATGTTCCCGAGTCACTCATCCCGAGCATCACGCTCGCGCAGATCGAAAAACTCATCGCCGACGGCGTGATCACCGGCGGCATGATCCCAAAGGTCGAGAGCGCCGCGGGAGCCCTCCGGCAGGGCGTGGAAAAAGTGCATTTCATCGACGGCCGCACGCCGCACGCGCTGCTCGTCGAGGTCTTCAGCAATCAGGGCATCGGCACGGAAATCACGGCCTCGTAGCTGCGCTTGTAAAAGCGCAGGCTCACTTTTGCAGCACGTTTGGGAAAGATCGGCCCGCGCTTTCACAAGCTCGGCTACGTGTGAAACTCCGCGATCTTCTCGACCACATAGTCCACCTGCTCCGCGACAAGTTCGGGATAAATTGGCAATGCGAGTGATTCACGCGATGCACGCTCACTCTCGGGAAAATCACCCTCGCGATAGCCGAGGTCACGGAAGCATTCCTGCATGTGCAGCGGCAGCGGGTAGTAAATCTCCGAGCCGATTCCGGAATCGTTGATGTGCTTCTTCAGCGCGTCGCGCTTTTTCGAGCGGATGATGAACTGATTGTAGATGTGGTGATTTTCCGTGCTTGTGCCAGCCCACGGTTCGACGGGCAGGCCGAGCACTTTGTCGAGTCCGCGCGCGGCGAGCCCTTCGCGATACCGCGCCGCATTTTTCCGGCGGCCAGCGCCCCATGTGTCGAGGTGCGGCAGCTTCACCGAGAGGACGGCGCTCTGAATCGCGTCGATGCGGAAATTGCCGCCGATCCATTTGTGAAAATAGCGCGGCTCCATGCCGTGATTGCGCAGCGCGCGGATCTTTGCGGCGAGTGCATCGTCGGCGCACGTGACCATGCCAGCATCGCCGAATGCGCCGAGATTCTTCG
>JAYWEO010000123.1:0-19361 GCA_043779225.1 Prosthecobacter sp. | reverse complement strand
CTGCGGGCCTTCGGCTTCGGCGGCGGTGAGTTCGATGAGCACTTCGAGATCCGCGATGCGACGTTCGAGATCGAGCAGTGGCTCGACTTTTTTCTTCAGCCCGGTGACCTCCTCGATCGTTGCCTGCGCGCGCTCCTGACTGTTCCAGAAATCCTGGCCCGCCATCAGGTCGTCCAGCTCCGCTATCCGCGTCTGCAGTTTCGGGACGTCAAAGGAACCTCCGCAGCCCGGCCACGCGGGCCTTCAGTGCGGAGGGATCGAAAAGTGATGAATCAAATGCCATGGGAGCGGCGGACGATACCGGCGGCGGCAATCATGGCGAGGGGAAAAACTCCGGCTGACCGACGCGCCGTCCGCAATCATTGGTTCGCTGGCTGCGTGACTGGCGCACGGCCCGAACCGACAAACCGGTTGCGGCATTCACGGAGCAAAAAGATGAGCCCGACGATCAGCGCCACAGACCTGCCGCCGGTAAATGAATTCACCGCGAGAACCGCCACGCATCACGGAGCCCGCGTGATGCGGAGCCGGACGAATCGCACGGCAGGAAACGGCAGCGTCTCCTGCGCCGTGACCGCCATGATGGATCCGCCGACGCCGCTCTCGGAGACAAATCCCGTCCCGCCCGGAGCGCCGCCACCCACGCTCTGGACGATGTTGTTCCAGTTCACGAGGTCACTGCTGCTTTGCAAAACGTAGGTGAGATCCGTGGCGTCCGCGTCGCGCCGAAAAGTGTAGGTGCAGGTGTTGTTCGGACCCGACAATGCGGATGCCACCTGAATTCCCTCCCCACTCGAAATCGCCACCAACGGCGACAGACCGTATGCGTATTTGGCAAGGCTCGGGATGCCATCTCCCGCAAAGTCCGCCGCAGGATTCACATATTGGCCGACCTTGTTTGTCGGGAAATACGTGGTCAGCCAGGACTCAAAGTGCGTCGGTTGCGGAGCCGCGGCGTACGTGATCTGCAATGCCGGGGGCGTCGTGCCGATGTCCTTGCTGTCGAATTGGCATGCAGTGAATTGGCTGACTTCGTCGCCTCGGAGAATCCACCCGGCATTGCCCGCAGGGGTATCCAGCCAGCCTTGCACATCAGTCTTGAGCGTCGCCTGGGTCGCAGAGTCCCAAGTGATCAGGCCCGCCGCGGCAGGCCTGCTCGCAGTTGCCACAGCGTTGAAATCCCCGCCCGCAGTTGTCCACGAGGTCGTGTTATAAAAGCGACGTGCCCATGTCACATCGTTCGTCGTCGCCGGTGCGCCATAGCCTTTGGTCAGGTTGTTCTGCGACGTGCCCTCGCCCCAGGTCTGAGTCAGCCGATAGAGGGACAGCGTAGTTCCAGGGGCACTCGTGGCGAGCTTGCTGAGATTGAGCTTGAGCTGAACCGACTGGATCGCAGCGCCTGCGGGCACCTGCCCGGCGACATCAAAAGCCAGCAACGCGCGCCGAATGTAAGGACCGTAGTTCGGCCCCGTCTTCCCAGCATAGAGATTGCCGAGCGCGTCGCTGGTAAAGAGTCCCGATCCCGCATCCTCGGAAAAGATCGTGTTATCCTTGATCGTGGGCAGCGTCTTCGTGCCCGCCTGCGGGGCGACGATCTTGTAGATGCCACCGGTCGGCAGACTGGTCGTGGTGTCGTTCCGCGGCCCCTGCATGACCTCCGTGGCGAGATAAAGTTCGCCCTGTTCGTCGCGACCGAATGCGAGAAGATGCGTGGTCGCGACCGGATTCGCACCGATGAGCGGGATGGATGCCGGTGCGCTCCACACATTCGGCGAGGTCTCCTCGATGGCGAGCAGCGCGCCCTGCGTGGTGCCGGAATTGATCGCGCCGAAATTGTAATCGCCGAAGACATACTTCCCGATGAGCGCAGGGATCGCGCTGCCGCGGTAAACGAACCCGCCAGTGATTGACGTGCCGAGCACAGGCAGGCCTTTCGTATTTGCACCGAGGGCCGGGTGCTCGTACTGCGCGATCGGATCGGTGAGCACTGCGCCACCGGGCAGCGTGGCAGTGCCGCCATCGATCCGCACCGTGCCGCCAGAAATCAGGGCGGTCTGCACCGCACTGTCAAAAGTGTACGCGCCTTCGCGTGCGTGCCAGCCGTAGTTTCCACCCGCCACGATGATGTCGATTTCCTCCACCTGATTCTGGCCCACATCCGCGGCGAAAAGACGTCCGCTCCCGCCAGCGCCGATATCGAAGGAAAACCGCCAAGTGTTGCGCAAACCATAGGCATAGATTTCCTCGCGCACTCCGCCGCCTGCACCGACGAAAGGGTTCGTCGCAGGAATGCCGTACTGCCCGCCTGGGCCATTCGTGCCGAGCGGATCGATGCGATGGATTTTCCCGTAAAGCCGGGTCTTGTCCTGCGCGTTGCCAAGATTGCCTGCGGTCGGTGGATTGGTCGCACCATTGTGACCAAGGTTGATGTCGTTCGCGCCGCCACCATCGCCTGTGCTGAAATAGAGATAGCCATCGGGCCCAAACTCAAGCTGGCCGCCGTTGTGATTCGACTGCGGTTTGTCGAATGCCAGCAGCACACGCTCGGTCGCGAAGTCGCCAACATTGGGATCATTCGAAACTTGAAACTCCGAAATCGTCGTCCGGCAATTCACCGGGACCGGACTGGTCGCGGGCGAAGTCGGATTCCCCCGCGCATTCGGCGACGGAGCGCTGTAGAAGACATAGAACTTCCGATAACCCGCCGACTGCGCATTGGCATATCCCGGATGAAATGCGAGCCCGAGCAGACCCCGCTCGTCATAGTTCGCATTCAGCGGAAAAAGGTACGACGTCGGCGCAAACGGGACAATCTTCGACGAAATATCGAGGAAGGGCTGAGGAAACATCATCCCGTTTTGGATGATGTAGATCTTCCCGGTCTGGTCGCAGACAAAGAGCCGGCCACTTCCATCGGCAGCATTCGTGATCGAGGTCGGCGCCTGGATCTGCTGCAGACAGACCGCCTTGAGCGAAACAGCCGGGAGAGCGGCCCAGGAATTTGTCAGCGCAAAGAGTGCCGCGGCAAAGACAGTGAAACGAAGGGCGGAGGTGGGGAGCATGAGAGGGTTGCTTTGGAGTTGCGGTTCAGCGGAGAGCGATGCGGCGGGGTCTGACGCGTCCGGCTAAGCCCAAACGTATCGCACGCGACACGACCACTCAACCGCTACTTTGTAGCAGTCCCATCTTCGCCCTCGGATATGCCTGCGACATCGCATTCGCCCCGACCGCAGATCACGAAATCCCGAGCGCCCTTGTATTCGCGCCCCGCCTCGAAAATAGTGGCCCCATGCGCCACAGATTCCCCTGCTCGCTTGCCTCCATGCTCCTGACGCTCATCTGCCTCGGAAGCACGCTGCGTTCGGACCCTATGGTGCCGGGCAATATCCTCGACCCAAAGAATGCCGCGGAAGCGTGGAACGTGATCCGGCTGGCGGCGAAAAACGTGGAGACATTGCTCGATGAAAAACGGCTCCCAGAGGTTCCCGTGCAGATCTCATACTGCAGCCCGGCGCTGCGCACCCTGCCCCGGATGACGACGGATCCCGAAGCATCTAAAAAGCTCGGAGCCCTGAGCGCGCGTGCATTCACCTCGGTAAATGCCATCGCCTCCTCGGCGCAGAAGAACAACCCCGTAGGCGCAAAGAACGCACTCGCGAGTCTCCGCGACGTGCTGGAAAAGATGGCGCAATATTTCGATCCGAAGGCCGTCGCCGCCGACATTTTCTTCTGCCCGATGCACTCCGACTTTGTCTCCGAAGAGGCCAAGACACCCTGCGCGAAATGCGGCATGAGCCTGCTCACCCGGCGCATCCCCTACAGCTCCATCTACACAAAGCCCGGCGAGCCGACCATCCGCATGTCAGTCACGGCGAGCGCCCCCGCCGAAGCCGGAAAACAAATGGATGTGAAAGTGCGATTGGAAAAGGCAGACAAATCCCCGGTGCTTCATGCCGACCTGATGGTGATGCACACGCAGCCCATCCACCTGCTGATCGAAGACCCAAGCCTCGGCGACTACCACCACGAGCATCCCGCACCGACGAAGACCCCGGGCGAATACGAGTTTTCCTTCACGCCAAAAAAAACTGCGCCCTATCGCATCTGGGCCGACCTTGTCCCGCAGGCCACCGGCGTGCAGGAACTGCCCTTCGCCGACCTGCCCTCCGGCGGAAAAGCAGAGCCGATCACGGACACCGAGAATCGTTTCACTTCCGCCGCCGGCGGATACCGGTTCACGCTCTCATTCAACGACGGGGACCACATGCCCACGAACGCGGGAAAGACGCGGGCGATGGGCATCACCGTCACCGATCCGAAAGGAAAGCCGATCACAAAGCTGGAGCCGGTGATGAACGCCTTCTGCCATCTCGTCGGATTCTATGACGACTGCCGCACAGTCCTCCACCTCCACCCGACCGGCGGCGACATCGGGGATCCAAAACTCCGCGGCGGTCCGGCGCTAGGCTTCATGCTCTTCGCGCCGAAGGCAGGTTTCATCCGCCTGTATTGCCAGGTGATGATTGATGGGAAAATGCTTTTCGCCCCGTTCAATCTGAACGTCGAACCGTGATCACTTGCTGATCAAATCGTCGGTCGTCCACATCTTCCCGTCAGGACCGGCTGAGCGGATTTCCATGCTGTCCTTCGATAGCTGGTGAAAAAAATAGGGCTTCCCCCACCGGTCCACCAGTTCCCCTTCCGCATTCAGTTCCTGTCCCTCCGGCGGGCCGAGGCGCGCATTTGCCGGGTTGCCGCCCATCACCGCTTTCATGATCTCCGCATTGGAGCCTACCGGATTTGCACCCATCCGCGTGCGAAAGTCGCGGAGCATCCCCCGCACCTTTGCGAGGTCGGCTGTACCTTGCACCTGCCAATCGGGCCTCGAGTCTGCTGCCGCACCATTCGCACGGGCCCCAGCGGCAGGAGGGCGCGGAACATAGGCCGTTCCCTTCACCATCGGCATGCCAGGCACCACGGAATTGCTGACTTTGACAGGTGGCGGAGGCGGATTCTGCCCTGCACGGGAATCCGACGGGCCGACATCCTTTGAATCCGGCACGCCTTGAGCGGGAGGAACATCACCACCGGGCACCTCGGAGGCGACCCTGGCGTCACCCGCCTTGTCAGCGACGCTCGGATCAGGTCGGGAGTCTCCATCCTTTCCCAGCCACATCCAACCCGCGACAGCTAGCACGGCAAGCACCAACGCGACGATGGAAAGGGAGCGGAGTTTCATCGGCTTAGGAAGAAAACGAATGAACCGTTTCATCCCGCATTGCAACGGCACATCGGCACATCGGCAGCCCAGGACGGCGCACTAGATCACAAAGGCACAAGCCATGCAATGCAGCCAAAGATCGCGTTTCACCACAGCGGTACGATTTTACGGGCACGTCGCTACGCAGGCTTCATGAAGCCGATGTCCGAACCGTATGTGGTACCACTAAACCGGCTCAGATTCGGGAATATGGCACTCATATTGCCGCTATCGACACCAAACCACTTCGCAATCGTGGCCGAATATTGATCGACGGCGAGGCTCGGGATCCAGCGTCCGAGTCCCGTGTCATCGGGGCCATTGAGGGCGAAGGTCGGCAGCTTGCCGTAGGTCGCACCACCGTTGACAGCTCCGCCCATGGTGATGTGGTGGGAACCCCAGCCGTGATCACTGCCCTGGCTATTGGTCGGAAGCGTGCGGGAAAAATCGCTGGCGGTGAAAGTCGTCACGCTGTTGCCCAGTCCGAGCTGCTCCATGGCCCGCTGGAAGGCAAACATGCACTGGCTCACCTCCGCGAGCAGCTTGTAATGGGCGCCAGCCGCGTTGGTCGGCTGGTCCGTCCCATTCACCGAAACCTGCGAGGTGTGGGTGTCGTAACCACCGACCCCGCAGAAGAAAATCTGGCGGCTCATGTTGAACGCAGACGGACCCCGCGCCGCGATGAGACGGGCGACCATCTTGAGCTGCGTGCCCAGTGTGGTGTTGGGGAACCCGCCGAGGCCATTAGCCTGAAGCGCAGTGCTGTATATGCCGGTGAGACCCGTATTCCACCGCCAAGGAGCAGCTCCTTGCGTCGTGTAGCTATTCGGAGAATCGGTGGGATCCTGCGTCGAGGCAATATTGGTGTTCAGCAGGTCGGCTATCGTGATGGCGCTCTTCATCACGTCCGCATAGGCAGTGCGCTGCAGGTTTGAATTGGTGGGTCCCAGTCCCAGGATGCTCTTCAGCGCCCGGACACGGGCACCGGTGCCAGTCATCAGGTTTCCGCTCGTTGTCACAGCACCAGTGGTTGAGACTTGGTATTGGGACACAAGGTTGCCGACCTCAAAGGTATTCGAGCCGTTGAGCGAGACATTCATCGAGATGTTGCCCGTCGGATTCGCCGTCGCGTCCAGCAGGTCGGCGACACGCCCACCCCATCCCGTGGTCGGAGGCCCATCCGGTATGGATGTCTGCCACTGCGTCACCTGATCGCTGTGGGAAAAAAGCTGCGGCGGAGTGTAGAAGGCCGTGTTCGCAAGGTATTGGGCACGCGTCGTCGGTCGCACCAGGGTGCCCACGTTGAATGTCACCGCCAGTTTGTCCTCGCTGAAAAGTGTCTGGAGTTCCGGGCAGGCGGGGTGAAAGCCATAGGTATGGCCGGCGGCATCCACATAGGGCGTGGTTCCGGTGGAATACAGCGGACGCAACGAACTCTGCGGCAGCGTAAGATTTGCCCGGATCGCAGTGTACTGGTTGTAGGTCGCCGTATCTGTCGGCACGACCCAGTTGTTGGCATCATTTCCGCCGCCAAGGAAGATACAGACCAGCGCCTTATAGCCAGTCAGACTAGTCTGCGCTGCCGCGGCATTGATCAGCCGCAGATCGCGAATGGTATTGGTGAGCGCGAGCGTGCCGACTGCGGCACAGGATGCCTGCCGGAGAAAATCTCGACGCGTGCTGAGGATGGAATCTTTGTCGGAGCTCATAGGGGCTAACGCTGAATGGTGTAATCGGGGCTGGTGAGGATGAGATGGAGGATCGTGCGCAACCGGTCGGTGATGTTCTGCGCAGTCGGCGTGGCATTCGTGTAAGGAATGATTCCTAATGTCGAATTAGTCAGATTGAGGCTGGTGAGGCTGGTGCAGTTGAGACCGGTCAGCGTCAAGGTCGCCGTAGTCGGAACACTGGCGACCGTGAAGGTGCCATTGCCTCCCCCGGTGTTGAATGTGCCGCCCGTGATTCCGGTGATCGTCACCGAATCGCCGACCGCCAAGTTATGCGCCACTCCCATCGTGATCGTGCATGGCGAACCCAAGGCAATCGAAGAAATCTGGCCTCCGATCAATGCCTGAATCGTCGCCTTGGCAGTTGCCGGCAACTGGCCTCCCAGGAGCAGCGTATTCAGGCGATCAATCAACGTCGGGAGGTTCGCGTTGCTCGTCCATACCTGGCCAGTCTGCGGCCCGCCACCCAGGACCAACCCGACCCCGGAGGTTGCCACTGCGTTCCCCATCCACGGGCTGAAATCCAACACCAGCGCGTTCGTGCCACTCTTGAAGCTGCTGATCCCCGTGGTGTTCGACGGGTTGAAGATGCCGTTGTAGATGAAATTCGCGTGACTCACGACAGTTGTCTCGGCTGTCGTCTGGAATTCCGGCGTGGTGAGACCCTGCGACGCCAGTGCTCCCGGGTATTTATAGCCGGGCAGGAAGTAGTTGAACACGGTGGGCGCGTTCAAGGGCGTCTGCGTGAGATCGCTGTCCGTGTTATCCATCGTAAATGTTCCCGCCCGGGTACTCAACGTCCCATTCCGGGTCAACGGCTGCGCTTTGAGCGGAAATACAGTCACATTGTCATCGCTGTTCATCGCCGCATTGGCCGCATCCCGCGCCACGACCTTAAACGTATTCGGATCCGGAATGCTGGCGATGGTATAGAGGAGATCGTTCTCCGTCGAGGTCGGGCTCCCCGAGGTGGTGTCCCGTGTCCCTTGGAAGTTGAGGAACACCGAGTCACCCACAGAAAGGCCGTGGTCGGCCATCACTCCATAGGACGATATTCCGCCATAAGACGTGTCGATTGTAATGACTCCTGCCCGGCCCGTGCATGAGTAACTTCCGTTAAAGCGGGCAATCATCACATTTCCACTGCGCGCCGTGGTATCCGGGGCGGTGATCGTGAAGGTCGTGCCAGAGACATTGCCCACACCGCTTGCGGTATCGAAGGATGTCGAAGTGGCCGTTGTTCGGACTGTTTGATCAAACCCAGCCAATCCGTTTGCCGTGCCGCTGGTAAAGTCAAAATAGGCCTGACCCCAGTTTGCCGACGGCAGGCTGGGCTGGCTCGCATTCACACCCGGCAGCCAGTGACCGCTCATGGTGATCGTCATCACGCTCGATCCGGCGGTCTGGCTGTACGTGCCAGTTATCCAGCCGGGGGCATTGATGGTGTAGCTGGTCGTGCTGAGGACGCTCGCCACGGAATAGTTTCCAGTGGTCGGTGCCGGCTGCGCGCCTGGCGTAGTCGCATCGGTGAACTCCAAGAACACGCTATTGCCGGCCTGCAGCAGGTGCGGCGCGGAAGTGGTAATGGTGATGACATTTGATCCACTCTGAGCGTACGTCCCGGTGATATTGCTCGGACGGAAGGCGCGTGCCGCCTGGGCAACGCGGATCATCGGCTCACGCTGTTTGCCAAAATCGGGCTGAACCTGGATGGTGCTGCTGCGCGCCTCGTAGTCGAGGAGGATTGCCTTGATGACCGCCTGCATGTCGCCACGCACCCCGGAGCCATTGTCGTTGAACTTCTGCACCACGCGATACAGATAGTCGCGCGACGGGTTGCTCGTCACCAGTCGCTGGATGAGTTGCCGGCAGATAAAGGGGCCGACATTCGGATGATTGAAGAGCTGGTCGTGCACGGCCGAGTTTTCCTGCGCCGCCAAAGCCTGATAGGCTGGGTCGTTGTACTGGGTGCTGATGTGCGTCGCATAAGGATCGAGCGGCTGACCGCCGAGGGCAGGCAGACCGGGCAGCACTTCGTTGTTCAGTATCCGCTTTTGGCCGGTGAAATGCCGCACGGGAACTTCGCGCATCGGGCGCGTCCAAGTGACAGGTGAAGTCAAGGAAGTCAGGTAGGGGCCGTCATAGCCGTAGTCCCAACCCGTGAATACATGGGCAACGCCGACGATCTCGCGCTGGGTATATGTCGGTATCGGTGCACTCGTGGAATCCAAAATCAACGAGCCATCCGGCCACATCCGGTAGAGGCCGATGGAGAAAAGCTGCTGAATCTCACGGGCATAGTTTTCATTCGGGCTGCGCCCGACCGAGAGGTCCGGCTTGTCGTTCAGGAGCATGTTCAGATACTGGCCCATGCCTGGAGTGAGCGTGATGTCCTGAAGGATGCTCCGGAAGTTGCCGAAGGCTTCGTCCACCAGTGTGTCGTAATAGTGAGCAAGCGCGTCGGAACGATCCACGAGCCCGTTTGCAGACGTGACAAGGATTTCGCTCAATGCACAAGCCACACGCTGCCGGAGCTGGTCATTGCCTGAGATGGAGCTCTTCCACCAAGTGGCAAAGACGACCCTCGTATCAAATGCACCAAAGACGTCGCCGATCTCGCGCGCCAGCACTTCCGGCAGATGGTGGGTGGCCGTTTTTGTGAATTGATCCGCAATCCAAGTCTCATACCGGCTGGCGGTGGTGCCCGATGGGCTCATCGCTTTCAATGCCGCGATGTCGGTTGTATTCGCCCCGAATGTCGCTTGGGCGAGGAAGCGGACTGCACCGTTGTATGGTGCAGTATTGCTATCGTCGGTCCACGAGGGAGGCGCTGGCGGAGGCGTGAAGGTCTGGGACCCGCCCGCAAGCGTATAGTTGCCCCGGATTTCACCGTTCGGATACAGCGTCGTGTGCAGGTTGATGTAGGCTTTGCCCTCTTTGATCACCTCGATGACATCCGCTTTCGTGAGTGTACCGACTGCCGTGATCGTCCACTTGTAGGTCGCAGTTTGCGGATTCGTTCCCGTATAGTGCGGATCGGCCGGATTGGTTATCATCCCATCGCCAGCCGTCACAGGTGCGTCGATGTCAAAGAGGATCGTCGAAGGCTTGGCCAGATACGGATCGGAATGGATATGCTCCGAGGTGACTGTGTTGCTTCCGCTTAACGCGCTGTAGCTGCGCTTCATGTAGGCCGTGTTCTCATCCGCGCTCAGGAGCAGCGTCGAACTGCCGACGCCGTTCGATACGGCGGGAGGCTGGGCGAGCATGGAGGCGAGATAAAGAGTGCCCGAAGTCGGAGTCACCGCGGGCGCGACGTATGGCGAGAGCGCGTATCCCGGCACGACCTCGCTCGGCGCTGTTGTGGCCTCACCCGGCTTTGCCCAGCCGACGGCAATATTGTCTCCGGCACCCACTCCCGCCTTGTGCAGGATTTGGATGTAGTACTTCTGCCCCTGCACCAAGGCGAGCCACGCCGATTTTTGATTCGCCTCCACATTCCAACTCCGGGAAGTGGCGCTGCCCGTCATCACCCAGGCCCGCTTGAATGCATTGACCGGTTCCGCATCGTTGGAAATCCAAAGCTCGGCGGAATTGCTGCCTGCAATCCAGAAGTAGTAGTTCCCAGTCGTCGGCGCGGTGATGTAACCGGTGATGCGGTCACCATAGCTGTCACCATAGTCAGTCGTTCCTTCCAACGACGTCAGATTGGCAGTGCCAGTGGGCGCTGTGGATGTCGGGATGCTGGCCACGGTCGTGCCAGCCACGCCTGTCCAATACTCGCGCACCACACTTCCACCATTCGCAGCCACATGCAGATTCACCGCCGACGTGCTGGTTCCAGCCGCATTCGTGATTGTGATCAGGATCTGGTAGTCGCCAGCGGCACCGCTCGGAGTGCCGCTGATCAGGCGTGTGACGCTGTCGTAAGTCAATCCAGCCGGCAGGCCGCTCACTGTCACCGTATCCGACGCCAGGATGTTGCTGGCGGCCACGGTGTACGAGAATGAACCGCCCACGAACGCCGTGAAGTCGGTCGGGCTCGTCTGCGCCGGCTTTGCCACCAGGGCGGGCACGAGATTCGATGGATAAAGGCGCTCCTGCGGAACCACCTGCTTCGGCTGGCTCGGGCTGAACCAGGAAAGGACGGATTTTGCGTAGCCCCCGCCTTCATAGTAATCGAGTTGGATGTCATAGCGGACACCACCGACCATCGGAATGCGGACATACCGCTCATTGCCGTTCGAAGCCCAGTCTTTGATCGTCTTGTTGATGACATCCACGTTCACGCTGCCCGCACTCAGGTCCGCATACTTGGTGGCTCCGATATTCACTGTGAAAGCGTTCGTTAAAGACGCAGGGATGGGGCCGCCGACCGGCGCCGCAATATTGACATTGCCCGTGCCCGTGCCCGCGATCCCTGTCGGGAATGTCACCGTAAAGGTGTTCGCCGTGGCCGCAGTGACGGTATAGCTGGCGCTCTTCACCGAGGCGAGCGCGTTGCTCGTCCCAGCCAGTTCCACAGAAGCGCCTACGGCGAAGCTGTTCGCCGGCAGGTTCAGGGCGGCGTAGCTGATGACTGTGGCTCCTGTAGCAGAGGTATAGGTATATGTACTGCCCGAGGCATACAGCTTGGAGATCACCAGGTTCCGCGAATCGTTGATATTGATGTTGCCGGAGGCGGCGATCGTTCCGGTGCCGGCCGTAGGAGCCAAGGTGCAGTTCGACGCGACCGTGAAGGTCCTCGTCCCAGTGACGGTGATGGAATAGAGGTCATTGATAGCCGGCGAGAAAGTGCCGTCGGCCACCGAGGAAATCCTCACCTGGGTGCCGGTGACCAAGCCGTGATTCTGGGCCGTGGTGATCTCACAGGGTGATGCCGCCGAGATGCTGGATATCAAAACCGACGGGGTAAAGCTGAGTGTCCCGACCGGGATCGAGAAGGTGTTTCCTGAGACTGCCGTGATCGTGTACGGGAGGTTGCTCAAGTTCGAGAGGCCGCCGCTCGTGGGGTCCAGTTCAACAGTGTCTCCGATGGCATAGCTTGCAGCAACCCGGGTTCCACCAGGCTGGCCAGTCGTCAGGTTGGTGTAGTCCACCGTCATTGTGCCCGTGGAAGGGTCATAGTTGTAGGTGGCGGGAGTGGTCGGCGCATTGTTCAGATTGCCGCTGCTGAAATCGGGCCGGACCGTTTCCCCGAGGGCAAAGCTGCCTGTCGGGATGGCAAGGCCCGAGTAGTTAATCATCACGTTTCCGGCGACGCTGTCGTAGAGATAGGTGCTGCCACCCGTTAAGGCCGAAGGCATCATCTGGAGCACCTGCGGCTGGCCATTGATCCACAAGGCGCATGAATCGTCCGCCACCACCGTAAACGTGTAAGTTTCCGAATATTGAGGCTGGACCTGCCCGGTCCAGCGAACGGAGAACGTATCTGGCTGGATCGAGAGATCCGGAGTGCCGGCAGCCCAGATGCCATTATTCTGCACTGTGACGGCAGCGTCCACACCGACGCGCCCGGGCGATCCGCTAGACGCGATGTTCGGGTAAATGAGGTTGTAGAGCCCGGTCGTAGTGCTCGTGGAATTATTCAGGACAAAGCCGCTGCCTGTCACCGTTCCTGTGGCGGGAAGGACAGCGGTGAGAGTCGTGCTTGCCTGAGCCGTGACACCTGTGCCCGTGGTCACTGAGATCAATCCGGGACCGGTCGCAGAGGGCACGATTGCAGTGATGAATTCATTGGCCGGCAATCCGGTCCCAGTCACAGCCATCCCGACGGTGAGCCCTGAGGTGGAAGGAACGAGAATATTCGGACTGCCCGCAGTCGTAGTGGCACCGGTGACGGGAACGGAAAAGCCAGTGATGGCGACGGTAAATGTATTGGTCGGGAAAGTGCCGCCTAAAGCCGTAATCGTGTAACTACCGTTGTAAGTGCTCGCAACACCGGGCGTGAAAAGGACCCCCGACGAGAACGAAAGAGGCACCGTATTACCCACGATGAACGAGTGCCCGCCGCTCGGGGTTATCACCGCATTGCCGGCTGTGTAACTATAGGAAAGCGCCTGCGTGTGCGTGAACTGGTTTGCCTGCGGAATATTGGCGAACGATGCCGTGCCGGGCACCAGCCACTGCAGCCTGCAACGCGCATCCCCGGTCGTCTCCACATGGTGGACCACCATATGGTAGCGCGCGCCCGGGGTGCCCGGCACCGCGAGCGTGATCGGCGCGCTTGCCTTGAAAGTTCCGACCGCATCCGCACCCGGAGTGTTCCAGTTATGCTCCACGATTTGCACCAGTCCGGCACCGGTATCCAGCAACACCTCGGCCTTGTCATCGGCATCGAGCTGGAAAGTATAGGCTCCGGCCACGGTCGGATTCAGATAACACTCCCAACTGGCGGAATAGTTGTCCGGCGAGTTGTTCGGGGAGATCGTGTTTCCGTTTGGCGTGCCATGCGACCAGTCGAAATTGACTGTCGGATCCACCCTCGTGATGGTGGCGGGATGCGTGAAGGACTGGATGCTGAAGTTGCAATTCCCGTTGGTGGTGGTGAATCCGAAGGCGGCCGCCGCAGTGATGGATAGCGTGAACGTGTTTGCCGTCACCGCAGTCACCGGGTAGCTGAAATTATTGTAGAGCGAGCTGTTCAGACTGCCCGTGGTGAAGCTCACTTTCAGCTGATTCCCCACCACCAACCCCGGAATGGTGGCCCCGGAATAGGTCACGACGATCGTCCCCGTCGTCGTCGGCACGCCTCGCGTGAAAGCATACATCCCAGCCTGCCCGAAGTTCGCCGCGTCCGTCTGAGTGCCGCTGGCTGTGTCATAGTACCGCCCCAGCAGCCCTGTCCCAGTCGCCACGGTCGAGGGGTTGATGATGACTGTTGCGGAATTTTGCGGACCGAGCGAAAATTGCTGCCCCGCAGCAGGGGCGCTGAGCGTTGCAGTCACCGACCTGCTGCCCTTGACGGTCGGCTGGACAAATGGATTCACAGGGATGTCCTGGGTGGTGGCCCCCCTTGCGGTAAAGTTCACCGTGTTGCCAATCGGCGAGTAGTCCGCAGGTGCTGCGGCCCCGGCGGCTGCAGTGCCGGCCGTGGTGTAGTTCACCGTGATCGGAAACAGGTTTATCGTGCGCTCGATCGTCAGCGCGCCCGCCTGCGGCCCGTCTTCCGAGGCGAATGCGTTGGTCGCCTTGATCGTGACAAGATTCGGACGCGGAGTCCCCGAAATTCCGTTGAGATAAACCTGCCCCGCGACGTAGTCGTGATCATTCGTGCCGGTCACCGTCTCGGCGAGGCTCGGGTTCAGCGTCACCGCATTTTCCGCCCAGTCCGCCACGCCGTCACCGTCCGTGTCAATGTCCTGGACTAGGATGC
This sequence comes from Prosthecobacter sp., assembly GCA_043779225.1. GTDB lineage: Bacteria > Verrucomicrobiota > Verrucomicrobiia > Chthoniobacterales > Chthoniobacteraceae > SXWH01. The sequence continues at coordinate 4,999 of JAYWEO010000123.1, read as the reverse complement.
GGAAGAATTTGTTGGTGCCTTTTGCGACCTGTAATGTCTTCGGCGTGCCTGTCCCGATCCAAGTCACCGTCGGATACGGCCCGGTGGCAACCACAGAGCTGAAATTCGTCGTCAGCGCAGGTGTGCCCTGCGTCACGTATTGTTTCCCCGTTTCCGTGGGAAACGTAATGCTCACGCTGTTTGTATCCGCCGTGATGCTGGTGATTTTGACGACCGACCCGGCGGAGAAAGGATTCGTCCCGGCGGCGATCTCATCCTTGTTCAGGACCCCATCGCCATCGGAGTCCTGATTGAGCCAGTTGCTGTCTGCCAACTGCGCGTCGGTGACGCCATATTTCAGCTTCCAAATCTGCTGGGTGAGCGCATTGTCGGCCGCCGCGTGCGCTCGCGAAACAAGGCCCAGAAGGATGGATGCAGCGACGGCGAGGATCGCCAGCGTGTTGCGGAATGTGTGTCGGAACGGGGAGCTCATACGCGGCATGGAATCAGGATGTTTGCAGGGAATCGGTTGTCTGAGAGGTTCCTGCACGGACGCAGGATGGGGGAAAGGATGCCCGTTTTTCAGGGCAGTTTGGGAATATGAAGGACAATGCGACGGATGACAACACCAACAATATGAAATTTTCGTATCCTTCCGTCACGAAACACCAACGGGGAATTCAAGCCTGAGAGGTTGTGGCGGAAATCCATTTTCTACCCAGAGGCGCAGAGGGAAAGAAAGAGTTGTGAGGAGGATGATTGGCTCCATTCCCTCTGCGTGCCGCTCATTTCCACTCTGCGCCTCTGCGTTTTTTCGGCCTTCCGGCACCCCCTCCGAGGGATGAAACGGCTCCCGGAACCCACCGCCTCCTTGCATTCCCGGCTCCGCTCGGGATAGTTCGTGCGATGAAGTCCCCCACCCTGCGCGCGCTGGCGCTCGCATTTCTTTTTCTCGCCTCGGTCAGTCCCCCTCTCCGGGCGGATTCGCCGGTTCCGCGCAGCCTGATGGAACCGAAGAATGCGCCCGAGGCATGGAATGTCATCCGGCTCGCAACGACGAACGTGGACCGGCTCTTCGAGGAGGATCGGGTCACGGAAATCCCGGTGCAGCTTTCCTTTGTCGCCCCTGCGCTGCGGACCCTGATGCGTTCGGCGACGACTCCCGAAGCCATCGCCACGACGGAACTGCAGGGCAAACGCGCCATCGGCTGGCTGGCCGTGATCGCACGGGCCGCCGAGGAAAAGAACGGCCCCAGCGCCAGGGACAACTACGGCAAGCTGCGCTTCCTGCTCGACGACATCGCGCGGCACTTTGACCCGAAGGACGTCAAGGCGGACATCTATTTCTGCCCGATGCATGCGGATTTCATCGCACAAGACCCAAAGACCCCATGCGGCAGGTGCGCCATGGATCTTCTCGTGCGGCGCATCCCATACAGCTTCGTGTACACGAAACCCGGCGAACCCTCGATCCGCCTCACCGCCTCGCCGAATGGCCCCGTGGAGGCCGGGAAAAAGCTCGATGTGACCATCCGCCTGGAGCGCGGCGACAAGTCGCCCGTGCTGCATGACGACCTGATGGTGATGCACACCGAACCGATCCACCTGCTCATCGAGGAGCCCGGCCTCGCGGACTACCATCACGAACACCCAAAGCCGACGAAGACACCCGGCGAGTACGCATTCTCTTTCATCCCGCGAAAGTCCGCACCGTACCGCATCTGGGCGGACATCGTGCCTTTCGCCACCGGCGTGCAGGAGCTGCCCTTCACCGATCTGCCCTCGGCAGGAAAACCCGATGCCGTGGAGAACACGGCGACGCAGATGGAATCAAATGTGGATGGCTTCCATTTCAAACTCGATCTCGGCGGCGGCAACGACACACCGCTGAGGGCTCAGACCGCCCGTGGAATGACGGTGGCAATCACCGATTCCGCCGGTGCGCCCGTGCATGCGCTGGAACCGGTCATGAACGCCTTTGCGCACCTCGTCGGTTTCTATGGAGACCGGCAGACGATCGTCCACATCCACCCGATCGGCGGCGATGTGCTGAACAGCGAAGCACGCGGGGGCCCAGCGCTCAGTTTCGTGTTCTTCCCGCCAAAGCCCGGCTTCATCCGCCTCTATTGCCAGGTCAGCATCGGCGGGAAGATGCGGTTCGCACCGTTCAATGTGAACGTCGTGCCGTAGCGGGACTGGGTTCAGGAGTTTCCGCTGCCAGTCCGTGACCCTTCGCCCCGAGTCCCGCAGGCTCAAGCACCCGTTCCCGCTTCACTTTCCGATCAGTGCGCGATGATGTCGTCGTCCGTGAACATCATCCGATCCGGGCCGGCGGAACGGATCTCCATGCTGGTCTTCGACAACTGATGGAAAAAAATCGGCGTGCCCCATCGGTCCACCAGTTCGCCGTTGCCGTTCAATGTCTGATTTTCCGGCGGCCCGAGCCGCGCGCCTTTGGGATTGCCGCCCATGACCGCCGTCATGATCTCGGCATTGGTGCCGGTGGGATTCTCGCCCATGCTTGTTCGGAAATCGCGGAGCATCAGCGTCACTTTGTCGAGATCGATGGCGGCTGCCTCGCGCACATCTCTCCCAGCAGTGGGATTCGTCGGCGCAGGAGGCATGGTGCCGCCCGTCGCCGGAGGGTTCACGACGGCCGGCACCGGCCCATTTGCCGGCGCACCCGGGGCTGCAGGATTGGGCGGAATGGCGGCGGCCAGGCGAGTATCCGGAGTGCCCGAAGCCACCGGGCTGCCGGGATTCGATGCAGCAGGATCTGCAACTCTCGCATTCGCCTCCGTTTTTCCAGGCCCGGATCCAGATTTGGCAGAAACGCCCTGCGCATGCTCCCCGGCTGGCGCGGCAGGATTGCCCCCATCGACAGGTGGCTCCCGGCGGAATTCCACGACCAGAAACACCGCCCCGGCGAGGAGGACAACCGCAGCGAGAAGCGTCGCGACTCGCAGTTTGACGGGCATTTGAACGATGGCCTGCTACGCCATGAATCCCAGATAACCACCGGCATAGCTGCCGGCAAAACGGGTGAGATTTGGGAACACCGCATTGATATTCGAGCTGCTCACTCCCATCCATTTTGCCAGCGTCGCCGCATACTGATCCACCGAAGTCGTCGGGATCCAGCGACCGGTGCTCGTGTCATCGGGTCCGCCCACCGCGAGAGTCGGGAATGTGCCGTAGGTTCTCTGGCCGTTCACGGCACCGCCGACGATGAGCTGATGGGTTCCCCATCCGTGATCACTTCCCAATCCGTTCGACGGGAAAGTACGCCCGAAATCGCTCGCGGTGAAGGCGGTCACCTGATTGACGAAGTTCGCGTTGCCGTATGTGGCACCGATCTGCTTCATCGCTTTCTGGAACGCCCAGATGGACTGGCTCAGTTCCGCGAGCAGATTTGCCTGCGAGCCGATGACGACTGCCGCATTGTTAGTCGTCGTTCCATTCGGGTTGGTCGTGGAGCCGGTCGTGTTGTTTGTCTGGCCCGTATGCGTGTCATAGCCGCCCACGGTCACAAAGAAGATCTGCCGCTTCATTCCAAGACCACCGCTCACACCCGCAGTGCGTTGCCCGGCTTCGATGATCTGCGCGACCATCTTGAGCTGCTGCATGAGGCTGGAGGTGAATGTGGAGCCGCCATTCGGGGTGACGACCTGATGGACTGCCGCTGTCTTGCTCCAGTTGGCAACTGTGGACCAGTAAGTCGGCATCTGCGACTGTGAAAGCCCCGCGCTCAATCCCTGCCCCGTGGCGATCGTGTTGTCCAAAGCCTTCGCGTAGCTCGCCGTGTACAGATTTGGGAGCGCCTTGTCGTTTTTCAAGATGGCCTTGAGCGCAGCATCCCGCGCCGTCGTCGCAGTCGAGGGATTGGCCGGATTCGACAGCGTGACGATTCCGCCTGTTCCCACGGCATACTGCTGGGCCGAAGCGCCGACCTCAAATGTGTTCGTGCCAGCAATGGTGATGCAGGTCGAAAGCACATCCAGCGCGCCATTCTGCGGATTCGCGGAATGGAGCAGATCGGCCATGCGGCCACCCCAGCCGGTGGATGGCGGCTGATCGGGGATCGAAGTCTGCCACTGCGTGACCTGATCGGCGTGCGAGAAAAGCTGCGGAGGTTTCGCAACGGTATTCGCGTTGTACTGCGCCTTGGTCATCGGAAAGACGAGCGGCCCTGCATTCAAAACAGTGGCGACCTTTCCGAGATCGTTGAATCCCGAAGGGTTCTGATTGAATATCTGCGCCAGCTCATACATCGCGGGGTTGAAGCCGTAGTTGTGTCCGTCGGGGTTGAGCGAGGTCAATGCCTGCGCCGTGGCACCGCTGCCATCGGCATTTGGGATCGCCAGCACAGGCGTGCGGATCGAGGCGTAGCTCGCCCACTCCGCGGGAATCGTCGGGATGATCAGGTTGTTCGTGTCATTGCCGCCGGCGAGGAAGATGCAGACCAGCGCTTTGTAATCCGAGAACGGCCCCTGAGCCAGGGCGGCGTTCATGAAGTGCAGGTCGCGGAGGCAGTTTCCCATCGCTGCCGTGCCCACGGCGGCGCAAGCAGCCTTGCGGAGGAAGTCGCGGCGATTGATGGCTTTTTCCAAGCTGTCTTCTTTCATATGGGGGGTTATTTCTGAACTGCGAATTCCGCAGAGGTGGTGATGAGGTGAATGATGGCCCGCACGCGGTCGCGCATCTGCTGATTGGTCGGCGTGGGACTGCTCATGGGGAAGTAGAGCGGCAGGCCCGCACTCGTCAGGACCAGCCCGGAAGTGCTCGTGCAATTCGATGGCACAGTGAAGGTATTCGCACCCGTGATTGTCGCGGTGTAAGTGGCATTGATCGCCGGGCTGAACGTGCCGCCAGTGACACCGCTGATCGTGACGGAGGCTGTCCCGCCGACGTTCACAGAGCCGTCCGGATTGAGCGCCAGATTGTGGGGCACATTCGTGGTGATGGTGCATGGGCTGCCGGTGCCGATGGAGTTGATCTTCAGACCAAGGATGAAGTTCTG
>JAYWEO010000122.1:0-9594 GCA_043779225.1 Prosthecobacter sp. | reverse complement strand
CGAAGCGATCTACCGCCGCATGGCGAGCGCCTGCACGACCTGCCACGCCATCGGCGGAGCCGGCGGCAAGCTCGGCCCCGACATGACGAGCATCGGCGCCAGTGCCCCGCCGGACTACATCATCGAGAGCATCCTGAACCCCGCCGCAAAGGTGAAGGAAGGCTACCACGCATTTTCCTTCACGATGAAGGACGGCAGCGAGGCCATCGGCATCCCGACGCGCGAGACGCCGCAGGAGCAGTTCATCCGCACGCTCGCCGGCGAGCAGGGATTGCCGAAGGCGAACATCGTTTCCAAGAAAATCGCCGAGGGCGGCGCGAGCCTCATGCCCGCCGGCCTCGCCGCCGCCTGGACCGACCGCGAGCGACTGAACCTGTACGCCTTCCTGATGGAACTCGGCCGCCCGGGCTCCTTCGACGCGAGCAAGAACAACGTCGCCCGCGTGTGGATGCTCACCGACTCCGGTCCCACCGACGGCGCATTGAAAGGCGAAGCCGCCGCGTCCATCACGTCCATCCCCGCCTACACCCTCGTGGACGGCCGTCTCACCAAGGATCTCCTCGCCGAAAAACTCGCGATGCTCGCACCAAAGAACGCCACCGTGCATCTCACCACGCGCTTCCAAGCCGCATCCACAGGCAAGGCCAAGCTCAACCTCACCGGCATCCGCAAAGCCTGGCTCGACGGCCAGCCCCTCGCCATCGCCAGCGAGCCTTCGCCGAGCGTCGAGCTGACCGCAGGCGCGCACGCCTTCACCGTCGAAGTGGACGCCAAATCCCCGCCCGAAGTCCTGCGCCTAGAATCCCCCGCAGCGAACTTCCTCGGCGACTAGGATGCGTTAAAAGGACGCATTTGAAAATAGCCCAGCGCTTCAGCGCTGGGAAACATCGCAGGTGAAGGAACGAAGTCCCGGCAGGGACGACAGAAACTTCTTTCATCCCTGCCGGGACTTTGGCTTTTCCAAATTCGGCAACCCAGTGCCGAGCACTGGGCTATTCTCAGTGATGCCATGAACGCGATGAATGCCCTCTCGCACCGTGGCACGCGCCTCGCTTAACGTGCGGGTTCAGCCCGCATGAGTCTCCGAGTCGCCATCTGCATCACCACGCACAACCGCCGTGCGGAGCTGGAGCGCACCCTGACGCAAATCGTCGCGCTCACGCCGCAGCCGGACGAGGTCATCATCGTCGCCGACGGCTGCACGGATGGCACCGCGGATCTCGTGCGTGAAAAAAATCCCGGCGCGAAACTCATCGTCCATGAGCAAGGCCGCGGCTCCATCCCCTCGCGCAACGAAATGGCGAACGCGACGACGTGCGACGTTTTCGTGAGCCTCGATGACGACAGCCATCCCATCGAGCCCGACGCCATCGCGCGCATCCGCGACCTCTTTGAAAAAAACGCTCGGCTCGCAGTCGCCGCATTCCCGCAGCGCACCGACGAATATCCCGAGACGCTCATCGCGACAGATTTCGGCAGCGCGAAGTTCGTCGGCAGCTACGCAAATTCCTCCGCCGCGATCCGCTCGTCTGCATTCCGCGAACTCGGCGGCTACCCGGATTTCTTTTTCCACGCCTACGAGGAGCCCGACTTCGCGCTGCGCTGCGTGAACGCCGGCTGGCAGGTGCGCTTCGAGCCGTGCGTCACCGTGCGTCATCACTTCACCACGCTGGAACGGAACGAAATCCGCACGCACCAGCGCCACGCGCGCAACGAGCTGTGGAGCGTCCTGCTCCGCTGCCCCATGCCGCAGCTCCTCGCCGTCGCACCCTTCCGCGTGTGGCGGCAATTTTTCTACGCGTGCAAACGCGGCTGGTCATGGGTCTGGCGCGAGCCGCGCTGGTGGTGGCAATGCCTCGGCGGCATCGGTCGCTGCCTGAGCACACGCAAGGCACTCGCATGGCCACGCTACCGGGCATGGATGCAGCTCGTGCGCACGCCTATCGAAAACGCGGCGGACTGGGAGGCAAGATTCGGCACACGATGAAAGGGACGCGATGAAGATTTCCTTTTCCGCCACGAACCCCTGCCACATGTGGCCCGCCGCCCGCGCCGTCGCGCAGGAGGGCGCGCTCGCACACTATTACTCCGGCTATCCCGCTTGGAAAATCGCGGATGCGAATCCCGCGCAGCTCCGCTGCTCCAGCTTCCGCACAAACATCGTCTATGGCCTGCTGAAATACGCGCCCGCTGCGCTGCGCCCGAGTTCGCGGCGGCTTTTCCTGTGGCAGGATCACGGCTTCGACCGCTGGGTCGGCAAGCACCTTGAGCCGTGCGATTTCATCCACGCGATGCCCGGCCAGGCGCTGCACACCTTTCGCGCGGCGAAGAAGCTCGGCATCCGCACGGTGCTCAATCACGCGACCGGCCCGGCTCGCGAATGGGTGCGCATCATGCAGCCCGAATACGAGCGCGTCAGCATGAAGCTCGAAAAGGAGTGCCCTTACGACGCCGCGTATTTCGCGCGTGAGGACGAGGAGTATGCGCTCGCGGATTTCCACTGCGCCGCGTCCACGGTCGTGCGCGAACAGCTCATCGCGACAGGCATTGCAAATGATCGCGTGTGGGTCGTGCCGTATGGTGCGGATACAAATACGCGCGTGTTTCACCGCGCGGAGAATGCCTCGGCACCGCCGATGTTCCGCATCCTCTTCGCCGGGCAGATTTCGCTGCGCAAAGGCATCCGCACGCTGCTCGACGCGCTCACGCTTGCGAACCGCTCGCATTGGAAGATGGAATTCGTCGGCGCGCAGTCGCAGGAGACTGCGAAAGATATCGCCGCATACCGAGGCACGACGCCGCTCACTTTCCACGGCACGATGCCACAGGAGCAGCTCGCCCGCGCAATGCGCAACAGCAGCGTGCTCGTGCTGCCGTCGCTGGAGGAAGGCTTCGGCCTCGTGATCCCGCAGGCGCTGAACTGCGGCTGCCCGTGCGTGGTGAGCGATCGTGTCGGCGGACGTGACTTCGTGCGGCATCGCGAGAATGGCAGCATTTTCCCAGTCGGCGACGCACACGCGCTCGCGGCGGAACTCGAATGGTGGGAGAGCAATCCGGCGCGGCCAAAGGAGAACTTCACGTGGACGCAGGGTGCTCGCACGCTTATTGCACACAGTCAGGCAGCACTCAGCCCATGAATTTCTTCCAGCGACCAGTCCGCAAGGCCGCCGCGCCCGCTCCACCGCCTCAATACGGGCGTGGACCAAAGGCGGCGCCAGGATCGGCCACGGACGGGGAATGGGTCCGCCCGTGGCCCCGCGTGGATGCGACATTTGCCGCGCTCGCAGGACTCATCGTGACGGCATTCCTGATGACGAATGACAGCAGCCACATGACATCCGGCCTCGCGCACACGACCGCCGTCGGCGTGCTGGCGACACTCGGCGTGAGCTTCGCATTCGAGGCACGCGGCGGGCTGAAGAATCTCGTGCGACCGGATCTCGTGGGCATCCTCGCCCTGTACTACCTCACGCTTTACGAGTTCATTTTTCCACAGCCGTATTTCGATGCAAACATGCCCGACATGCCGTCGGTGCGCCTTGCATTGTGGGCTGTGATCATGGGCTTCGTGGGCCTTTTCATCGGGCGGCATCTGGTGAAGCGGGGAAGGCAACCCTTTGAGCAAATCATGACACGCTCCGTGCCGCCGACATGGCTCGCGGTGATTCTCTGGTCCTGCTTTTTCCTCGGCTTCCTGCACGTGCTGCTGGCGACGAATTTCGACATCCCGGTGATCATCGAGGCGATGCTGCGCGCGCGCTTTGATCAGCCGTGGGGCCGCGGACGGCTGGGTGACTGGAAGGCGCTGATCACCGAACTGCAACTGCTGCTCTACCTCGTGCCGCCGCTCTTCGGGCTCATGCTCGGAAAGCGCGAGCGCTACTCCGCCATCAATCTGCTGCTCTCCGGGCTCGCATTTCTCTGGCTGCTCTTCTTCGGCTTCACGGGAGGGACGCGGAATGTCTTCGCGGCGTATCTCATCACTTTCCTGATCGCATTCACCTTTTCCTCGCCGCCGCAGCGCCGTGCACAGGTGATCGTCGTCGCCGTGATCTGCGGGGCGATGATGGTGATGGCGACGCGCGTGATGCTCGACATGCGCACCGTCGGCCTGAAGCGCTGGCTCGAAGGCGACATGCCGAACATGATCACACGGCAGAATTCAGGCGTGTTCGTGGACGACAACCTCCTCGCGATTTCCGTGCTCACGCAATATTTCCCGAAGCAGAACCAGGATCGCTACCTCGGCTTTGAGATTCCCTACCTCGCGCTCATCCGCCCCATCCCGCGCGCCCTCTGGCCCGGAAAGCCGACGGGCATGTCCATCTCCATCGAGAAGGTCTTCAATGTCAAAGGCGTGACCATCGCCGCGACCTTCGTCGGCGAGGCCTACATGTCGGGCGGGCTCGTCGCCGTGCTGCTGGAGGGCCTTGTGCTCGGCATGCTCGCGACATTCTGGAACCGCTTCTCATCGCAGAAAAATTCAGAACTTGGCCTGCTCGTGTACTCATCCGGCTTCTTCGCAGTGACGATCACGATGCGCTCATCCTTCGCGCTCACCACCGCGCTCCTGCCATGCGTGGCGGGTATTCTTTTCGGCAAATTCCTGCTCCCGAAAATCCGTCAGAAGCTGAAGCCGCGCGCGATCGTGCCACCGCGGCTGCGCGGCAGGGCAGGCGCGCCACCACCCATCTCGGAGTGACAGCGGGAGCGGACAAGGCACGGCTTCGCGTCGCGTTCGTCAGCGTGGTGCCGTCGCCGTATCAGCGCGATCTCTTCGCCGCGCTTGCCGCACGCGACGATGTGGTGCCGCGTGTTTTTTATATGGAGCGCGGCGCGCCGGATTCGCCGTGGCCCGAGCGTCCGCTCGCGGCGCACGAGAGCTACCTGCCGGGCTTCTGGTTTCCGATCCGCAACGCGCGCGTCCATGTAAATTGGAAGCTGCCGTCGCCGCGCGACTACGACGTGATCGTGTGCAACACGCTCATGTCGCTCACCGGCCAGTGGCTCATGCGCGCGAAGCTGCGCCGTGCGCGATGGATGTTCTGGGGCGAAAAGCTCGGCACCCGGAGCATGAAGCACGATCGGCTCACCGCACCGCTGCACCGCGCCTCCGGCATCGCCGCGATCGGATCGTGGGCCGCGCGCGACTACGCCGCGCGGTTTCCAAAGACGCGCATTTTCAACATCCCGTATCACTGCGATCTCGCGCCGTTCGCCGCCGAACCGAAAGCACCACGCGAGCCCGGCACAATCACGTTTCTTTTTTGCGGACAGATGATCGCACGCAAGGGACTGGATCACCTGCTCACCGCATTCGCAGCGCTGCCGGAAAATGCGCGCCTGCTCCTCGTCGGTCGCGAAGCGGAACTGCCGCAACTGCTCGCGGCGCTCGCGCCGGCATTGCGCGAACGTGTGCGCTCCGCGGGCTTCCAAGCACCCGATGCACTGCCGAAATTTTTCGCGCAGGCCGATGTCTTCGTCCTGCCGAGCCGATACGATGGCTGGGGCGTGGTGGTAAATCAGGCGCTCGGCGCGGGCCTTCCGATCATCGCAAGTAATCAGGTCGGTGCCGCGCACGACCTCGTCCGCGAAAATGAAAACGGCTTCACCTTTCCATCTGGCGATGCGAATGCACTCGCCGCCGTCATGTTCCGCTACGCCACGAATCCAGCACTCGTGCTCGCGCACGGCGCGGCATCAAGCATCGCATCGAACGACTGGACACCCGCGCGCGGAGCCGAACGATGGGCAGGCGCCCTGCACGCGGTCTGCGCCTCTCAACTCTCAACCCTCAACTCTCAACTCGCTTGAAAATCCTTCTCGCCAGCACCAGCAGTGGCTCACGTGGCGGCGGCGAGCTTTACCTGAACTACCTCGGGCGCTCGCTCGCCGCACGCGGACACGAGGTCGCGCTGTGGGCGTCCTCGCATCCGCGCATGGATGAGCTGTGCGCGATGTTCGGAAAAATCGGCACGGTGCTGCGGCAGGACTACGTGAACACCTACGACCGCCGCCTGCGCTCCTTCTCCAGCTACTTCGACGGCGCATCCGCCAAGGCGGCAGCGGAATCGTGGAAGAAGCACGCCCCCGATGTCGTGCATCTGAACAAGCAGAACCTCGAAGACGGCCTCGACCTCCTGCGAGCCGCAGGCGACTGCGGACTGCCAAGCGTCTGCACCATTCATCTCACGCAGAGCGCGAAATATCTCCGCGCGAAGACCGCGTGGCTGCGTGACTGGGTCGCACACCGCGCGCTGCGAAACTACCGCGGCCCGATGGTCGCCGTGATCGAGGAGCGAAAGCGCGACCTCGCGCAATTTCTCGGCAGCGTCGAGCGCACGCATGCGATTCCGAATGGCGTCGAGCTGTACGATCTTTCCGCGCGCGGAAAAATCCACGACGCGGTGCGGCGCGAGTTTGGCGTGGCGCACGACTCGGTGCTCTTCGTCGCCGTGGGCCGCATGGTGCCGCAGAAGCGCCCGATCGCATTTCTCGAATTCGCCGCGCGCATCCTTGAGCGGCTGCCGCACGCGCGGTTCATCTGGGTCGGCGACGGACAGCTCGCGCCGGACTGGGATCGCTGGGTCGCGGAACGGCAACTCGGCAACGTCATCCAGCGCCTCGCGTGGCGCAGCAATGTGCGCGATATGCTTTTTGCCGCAGACGCCTTTCTGCACGTCGCGGAATTCGAGGGCCTGCCACTCGCAATTCTCGAAGCGCTCAGCGCGGGTCTGCCGTGCGCGATCTCGCCAAATCTGCTCCGCGAAATGCCGTTTCTGAACGAGACGAACTCCGTGTCCATCGAAGACACGAGCGACTGGGCGCAGACGCTCGCGGACCCGAACGAACTCGCCGTGCGCGGGAAAAATGCGCGCAAGCTCGCGGAGGAACAGTTCTCGTTCGACATCATGGCCGCGCGCTACGAGGCGCTCTATCGCGAGGTCACCGCGCAGAAACCGTGAAGATCCGATTCTTCGAGCCGCCGGAAAATCAGAAGGCCGGCGGGCTGAACGCCGCGATAGATTCGCTGCGCCTCGCCCTCGAAAAGCTCGGTCACGAAGTGCGCATCAACGGCGACACACCCACGCGGGACGACACGGACGCGGTGCATTTTCACGGGCTGTGGCAGCGGAATTTCCCCACGCTCGCCCGCACGTGCAGGAAACGGGGCATCCCGTATGTCGTCAGTCCGCATGGAATGCTGGAGCCTTGGGCACGCCGGAAAAAGTGGTGGAAAAAGTGGCCGTATTTTCAGCTCATCGAGAAACGATGGATCGCCGGAGCCGCCTGCGTGCTCGCGACTGCAAAACCGGAGGCGGAGCGGCTTGCAGGATTTTTCCCTCGCAACCGCATCGAATCGCTCCCACTCGGACTCACCGGAGACAAACGGCCGGACTACGCAGGAGCACGAGCGCGCCTCGGGTGGAACACGGAGGAGACCGTGCTGCTTTTCCTCTCCCGCATCCACGAAAAGAAAGGCCTCGACCTCCTCCTGCGCGCACTCGCGGAAAGTGCCGCAGACACTCCTGTCCGCGGCGCCAGCGTGCAGACAGGAATGTCTGCATCACCATCGCGCCTCGTGATCGTCGGCCCGGAGGAACAGCCCGCGTACGCCGCGCGCTGTCGCGACTTCATCGCGCACAATGCAAAGCGCCTCCCGCGCACGGACTGGCTCGGCGCGGTGTGGGGCGAGGATCGCTGGAGCTATTTCCAAGGCGCGGATCTTTTCTGCCTGCCGACGCATTCGGAAAATTTCGGCCTCGCCGTGCTCGAGGCCTGCCAGGTCGGCACGCCGGCGCTGACGACGACTGAGACGCCGTGGGCCGACTCACTTGGCTCGGGGCGCGGCTTCATCGCGCGTCCTGAAGTCACGGACATCCGCACGCAGCTCACGCGCTTCTTTTCCAACCCTCGCAGCGGCGCGGACGAACGCGCGGTGCTCGCGGCATGGGCATGGGAAAATTTCGATTGGGCAACGCTCGCGCCGCGCTATGCCGCGCTGTACGGAAGCCTGCGCTGAACCCGATGACCGACGAGAAACCAGAGCCGATCACCCCCGAAGGCAAACGTGCCGCGGATCGCATCCGTACGATCTTCTTTTCAATCGCTGCGGCGAATATCGTCCTCGTCGCGATCGTGATCTGGCAGCGGCAGGCGCACAAAAGCCCGGAAGACAAACCTGTGAAGCCCGCCGCGACTAAGGAATCAGCAAAAGAACGCGAAAGCGGCGATCGCGAGAGCACCGACTCTAGGGGAAAATGAATTGGTTCCGCGTCACATTCGCGGCCATCATTTTTTCCGATGAAAATTCCCGCCCTGAACCTCCTCGTACTCGCACTCGCCGTGAGCACTTCCGCCGCCGATTTTCCCTCGTCTGAAAAGCTGCCGCCTGTCGCCGCGCTGCCCGATCCGCTCGTGATGTCCGACGGCGCGCGTGTCGCGACTAAAGAGGATTGGCTCACCAAGCGCACGCCGGAACTGCGCGATCTCTTTCAGCACTACATGTACGGCACGCGTCCGGAAGCCCGTGCGGTAGAATCCATATTGCTCCGCGAGGACAAAGGCGCGCTCGGCGGCAAGGCGACCCTGCGCGAGATGCTCGTGGACTGCGGGCTCGGCACGCCGGTGCATCTGCTCATCGTGATTCCAAACGTGCGCAAGAAACTTGCGCCTTGTTTCCTCGGGATGAATTTTCACGGGAACTACCAGCTCCTCGACGACCCGAAAATCCAAATGCCTCAGGGCTGGGTGGGCGACAAATTTCCCGGCGCGGAACCGAACCGCGCGGCGGATGCGGGGCGCGGCAAGGAGAAGGACACGTGGGCGATCGAGCAGTCGATCGATCGCGGATACGCGGTCGCGACATTTTTCAGCGGCGACGTGGTGCCGGACGACAAGGCACTCGCCGAAGCCGCGCTGCGAAAACTCCGACCCCTTGGCAGCGAGGAACGCGGCGCTTCGGACACGGCGACGATCATGGCATGGTCGTGGGGATATTCGCGAATGCTCGACTGCCTGCTCATAATGCCGGAGATTGATGGCAAGCGCATCGCGGTCGTCGGCCACTCGCGCAATGGCAAGACGGCGCTCGTCGCCGGCGCATTCGATGAACGGATCGCGCTCGTGATTCCGAGTCAGGCAGGCTGCGGCGGCAGCGCGCCGGATCGCGTCGCGCCCGAACTTTCCGCGCCGCAGGCGAACGGACGCCCGACAGTTGAGACGCTCGCGGTGATCAATAAATCGTTCCCGCACTGGTTCAGCGGCACGTTCAAGGAGTTCAACGATGCGCCTGCGCGTCTGCCATTTGATCAGCACACGCTGATCGCGCTTTGCGCACCGCGGCCAGTGCTGCTCTCGAATGCAACCGAGGACAAATGGGCGAATCCTCCGGGGCAGTTTGAAATGCTGCGTGCCGCAGATCCGGTTTACCGGATGGTCGCAGGCGACGGACTCGGCGCGGAAAAAATGCCCGAAGTCGGCGTGCTGCTGAATTCGCGCCTCGGCTATTTCATCCGCGAAGGGAAGCACTCGATGACGACGCCCGACTGGAAAGCGTGGCTCGACTTCGCGGACAAGTGGCTGAAGTAGCCG